>NZ_JBFRYC010000013.1:0-91756 GCF_040892615.1 Thioclava arctica | reverse complement strand
AGAGAGTGGTTTGCCGCCCGCAATCAATTCGCTATCATGTTCGACGAGCGCTTCAATGCTTAACCGTATCTGAAACCCGCATGGGCCGAACCAGATACACAGAGTTCATGACACTCCCTTTGTGCAGGAGCCACCGAGCTCGGTCTGTTGATATGCCTCTGGTCCGCGCATCGCCCCATACCGGCCCGCGGTCACATCAGCGCCGCACACCGAGGCCTGATACATGACCGCACCTGATCACACGCTCGCGCCGTTCAAAAATCACTTGCACCAATGGGGGCATCCATACATGCACAAATCTGCTGACGGTCAGGGTTCCCCTTTCCCCGGGCAGAGTCTCATCCCACGGCTTCAGTCACGGTTATGCCGAGCGCTGTGAAGCCGTTCAGGACGGCTGCACGGATTTGGAACTCGGCAACCTGACGGTCGAAGTCCCGCGCGGCTGGGCGTTGGCCCAGCAGTTTGAAGCAGTGCATCTTTGTCTCGACGCGACTCCGGCGGTGATAGGCGCTTCATCGTCGCCGGATCGTCCGTGATGTCGACCTCACTCTCGTGAAGAACGTTTTTGCGTTGTTCAGCGAGATAGGGAACCGGATATATACTGTCTCCGCCCGGGGTCAGGCGGCTGGCCTAGTGATGGTGATCTGGGTCACATCGCAGTGACCGCCTTGGAACGCGCCGGCGGAAGAGGTGAGGTACAGATTCCACATCCGCCGGAAACGGTCGTCGAAGCCCAGCTGCGAAATTTCCTCCCAGTGCTCGTTGAAGCTGCCATGCCAGCGTCGCAGTGTCTGGCTGTAGCTGTCGCCGAACTCGATTGAGCGGCTGACCTGCAACCCGGCGCGGCGCACCTCGTCGCGCAGCATGCCGGGCGACGGCAGCATGCCGCCTGGAAAGATGTGTTTCTGGATAAAATCCACGCCCTTGCGGTAGGTCGCGAAGCGCGCGTCCTGCACCGTGATGATCTGCAAGGTGGCGTTGCGGCCCGGTTTCAGGCGGTCGCGAACAACCTGAAAGTAGGTCGGCCAATATTTCTCCCCTACTGCCTCGAACATCTCGATGCTGGCGATACCGTCGTAAAGCCCCCGGTCGTCGCGGTAATCCTGCATCCTGATCTCGACGCGATCCTGCAACCCCCTAGCCCGGATGCGTTCCACCGCATAGTCATGCTGCGCCTTCGAGAGCGTCAGGCCAGTCACGCGCACCCCGCGCTCGGCCGCCGCATATTCCGCGAAGCCGCCCCAGCCGCAGCCGATTTCGAGCACATGATCGCCGGGCTGCACCCCCATCTGGTCCACCATGCTTTCGTATTTCTGGTGCTGCGCCTTTTCCAACGGTTCCTGCCCGCTGCGAAAGAGGGCCGAGGAATAGGTCATCGTCTCATCCAGCCAGAGCCGGTAAAATTCATTGCCAAGGTCGTAATGCGCCGCAATGTTCTTCCTTGCCTGCCGCAGGGAGTTCCCGCGCAGCCAGTGCCGTAGTTTCTCTAAGGCGCGCACCAGTCCTATGCCGGGAAAGCCGTCGTAGAGCGCGTCATTGCGACCATGGACGAGGTCCATGAAGGCCTGCAAATCCGGCGTGGTCCACCATCCGTCAATGTAGGCTTCCAGAAAACCCAGATCGCCCTCGCGGATCAGACGCGCGAAAATATCAGGGTTGTGCACCTCGACCACAGCCGCCGGACCCGGGTGGCGACCTTCGGCGCGAAAGGCGCGGCCATCGTCCAGCACCACATCGATCCGCCCGTTTCCCAGTGACTGTGCCACGTCGAACACCCGCGCAAAGTAGCGCGGCAAGTCGGTCTGGTTCTTCACGGAGGTCAGCATCATGATCCCAGCCCAAAGTCCTCTTAACTTGCGGTTCCATGCGTGGCGTCAGGGATGTAGTGATGCGCCATCCGCGCCTCGAACGCCGCGTCCACCGGAACGGAAGGGTCATAGGTCGGGCTGTCCATGACAGTTTTCCGATCGATATCCAGATTGACCATATTCTCTGCCCACTGAACGTCCGTGGCAGAGCGCGGCGAAATCAGGACATGTTTGCCGGGCCTCCAGTTCTTTGTATCCACGGTCAGGAAATGGATCGTCCAGTCGGAATCGTCGATCAGAAAACCCTCGACATGACCGATGGAGCCATCGGTGGCATGCAGATTGTAGCCGGTCACGGCATCGATGCTACGCAGATGGAGATCATCGTCCTGATGTCGCCGGGCGTAAAGCTCGTCCTGACGCCGTCTTGAATCGGCGTAGTGCGTCTCTGACATGCCCGCGCTCCAGCCGCCGTAGCCGCCCATGTAGAAGCCGTTTCCCCAATAGGGACTCATGTTGTAGTAGCCGTACATCCGTTCTTCGTGCTGCCGCGACACGGGTTCATGCGTGTCGATGGCCGGGCTGTCCTTGACCGATGCCATCGTCAAGCGGACTGGAAAGCTGCGGGCGGACGTATCCGGGTGACCCAGAACCGAAACCGGCAGCAGCACCTTGCGCCCAGCCAGCCAAGTGCCAGTGTCGACGACGACCCAACGGAGTGTCCAGCTTTCGTCATCGAAAAGGAAATCAGTCACGGTGCCGACGCTGCCGTCGGTCGCGGCGATCTTGAAGCCCTTGAGATTCGAAGCCTCGATTAACATTGGATGTTTTCCTTTTGTCTGACCAAGTTTGGCGCGCCTACGGGCGCCGCCGGTTTTGCGTCGCAGTGTTCGCCGCGCAAGGCGGGTTCGGAACCTGCACACAGCAAACGATTCTTTAGTAGCCTCATGTTGTGGCCTTGCGATCAAGACTGATGACTCTGGAACGTAATCGCCCGCTGCGGTACGCCGCGCATTGATCCATGTCAGTTCGCCCGGAGGTGCGATGGCTTATGTTTGGCGATGTCGGTGGCCTCGGGCCACTACCCTAGCAGATAGGAATGCAATGAACCGGATCGTATATATCGTCGGCTTCGTGGTCATCGTCTTGTTCATCCTGGGCTTTTTGGGCCTACGCTGAGCGCAGAGCCTCAGCGAAGCAACCCCACTGTTTGACTTTGGCATGACACCACGGATCTGATTCCCATCGTGGTTACAGGTGCTTCATCTTTCATCTATCGGCCAAAAAGAGAGATATCTCCCATGAGTACAATTCTGATTATCATTGTCCTGCTGTTGGTGTTCGGCGGCGGCGGCGGTTACTACGGTTACAACCGCTATGGAACGCGTGGTCTCGGTGGCGTCATCGGACTTGTGATCGTTGTCTTCATCGTTCTTTGGGCGTTGGGTGTGCTCGCCTAATGCGCCCAGGGTTGGCTGCGGGACCCGTTTGGTGGATCGGAGAATGCCGGACCCTTGGCATACCAATCAGTTTGCCCAGAATTATTGTTGCTGGTTACCTGATCCGGATCAGTACATGGATTGAACGAGCGACTTCTCGTCCGGGACAGACAGGCGGCATTTGGAATGCTTCCCACCTCAGAGGACCCAAGTTTCCCAGTGCTTCGCTCAACCATCAGCAAAAGTAACGGAGGACGAAAGCGTGAAGGTCATGTGAGGGGGGCGTGCCCGATCAAGATACTTATTCTGAATTGAGGACCGCCCATGAGACAAGGTGGCGATGCCGCAACTCCGGCGAACATATCGGCTGTTGGCTGGAAGCACGTGGCCTTTCGCGTCAAGGACGAAATCGCCAAGGACCGCGTGGGCCTGCTTGCCGCTGGGGTTGCGTTCTATGGTCTGCTGGCCCTTTTTCCGGGCATCACCGCCGTGATCGCCATCAGCGGCCTGTTGATCGAACCAAGCCGGATCGTCGCACAACTCAACAGTTTTTCGGGGCTGATGCCGGAAGAAGTGATTCCCATCATAACCAAGCAGGCCACATCTGTCGCCGGTTCCCGCTAGGGCGGGCTGGGGTTTACCGCCATCCTTGGCCTGCTGATTGCCTTCTACTCGGCGTCCAAGGGCACTGCGAGCCTGATACAGGGGCTCAATGTCGCCTATGACGAAGAAGAAACACGTGGGTTCATCGAGCGACTTTTGGTGACATTCGCACTAACACTGATGCTGATCGCGGGGGTGATCTGCGGGCTCACCGCGACCCTGGCGATACCAACCATTCTGGCTTTCGTCGATATGAGGCCGGCCGTCGCGATGCTAGTCAACGCCGCCCTTTGGCTCGGGTTGATCTCATTGACGATTGTCGGGCTATCCGTTCTCTATCGTTTTGCACCCTCGCGCGACACACCGGAGTGGCAATGGACGTCGGTCGGCGCGGTTGTGGGATGCCTTGTCTGGATCGCGGCCTCGGCCAGCTTTGCGCTCTTCGTCGGCAATTTCAATTACTTCAACCAGAGCTTCGGCGCCCTGGCTGGCGTGGTCGTGCTGCTGATGTGGTTCTGGATTTCTGCCTACAATATTCTCATGGGGGCGGAGTTGAATGCCGAACTCGAGGCGCAGGCCCGTGCCGACACCATGGCAGGGTGCGACAAGGCGGTTGGCACCCGGGACGCCGAAAAAGTGGACAAGCCGGGTACGGCGGCGGACACATGACAGTCCAATTATTTTTCATATCAAGAGCGAGATTTTATGTGCTGGAGCGGTGAAGCGTCGGCTGTACTGGCCGTTGTAGGTATAGGTACAACCGCTTACGCAGCTTACAAGAAAGAACCGGCGCCGTTGTGGATGGCCTTGGGCTATTTCTCGTCAATGGAGCTTTTGCAGGCCTTCACCTACTCGGTGATTGATCAGTGTTCGCTGCCCTCAAATCAAATCGCCACCCTGCTGAGCTATCTGCACATCGTGTTCCAGCCCTTCTTCATCAACATGATTTCCATGTATTTTATCCCAAGCCACGTGCGTGAGAAAATTCAGTGGCCAGTTTATACAGTCTGCTTCATTTCGGCCATCATCATGCTTCTACAGCTTTATCCGTTCGCGTGGGCAGGGTCATGTCCATTGGGAGAGGTCATGTGTGCCGAGCGAATGTGTTCAGTATCCGGCGACTGGCATATCGCTTGGGAAGTGCCGACAAACGGTATGCTGAACTTCATAACGGTCGATTCGTGGGCATCCTTCCTTACCGCATACCCCAGTTATTTCGTCGCTGCCTTTTTGATGCCCCTTCTCTATGGGTCTTGGCGGCTTACGGTGTACCACTTCCTAATCGGCCCACGATTGGCCATGCTTCTGACCAGCAACCCCAATGAAGTGGCCGCCATCTGGTGCCTGCTATCGATAGGCATCCTGCTGCTTGTCGTCAAAACACCGATCAGGCGCTTCATGTTTGTGACATCCTGGTGGTTGTGGCCAAAACAAATCGTCCGAAAGCGAAGCGACGTATGATTGGCTGTTCTGTGCCGGGAAGGGCAAACGCCGAAAAACCGCGCCCCGCAGGCGTTCGGCTCCAGGGGAAAACGCCTCAAAGTTATCAACGCGCGGACTAACCTGCGTCTGTGCGCGCGGACTGGGAAACCAGCAAGGTGCTACATGATCACCGGGACACTTCGCATGTGCAGATGATGAAACTCACCTGACGCGGGCGAGAAAGGTTTCTTCGTGTCCGCCTCCAACCGTGGACAATCACTTCGCCTCCGGCCCGAAAAACTTTGGGCTCGAGGGTTTTCATACGTGGCCAGTATCGGTCATGCACAGGAGTTCCTATGCCAACATCTTTAATTACCAGAGATCGTCTCTCCGCCATGCAGAATTTCGGGACCGACCCGGGGTCGCTGAGCGCGGACATTTATATTCCGGAGAACTTCCAGAAAGACGGCCCGCTTGTTGTCGTGCTCCATGGCAGCACCCAGTCACCCGAGAGCTACGATATCGGTATCCGGTTGGTCCACTTTGGCCGACGAATGCGGAATTGCGCTCCTGTTTCCGGGGCAAAGGCTGACCAACAACCTCATTGGGAGCTTTAACTGGTTCGAGACCGGTGACAGCCAACGTGGGGGTGGCGAGCCGCTGTCTATTCGTCAAATGATCAAACAGGTCGTTGATGATCATTCTGTCGACCCATCGCGTGTCTTCGTCACAGGGATGTCCTCGGGCGGTGCCATGACATCCGTGATGCTTGCGACCTATCCGGAAGTGTTCGCGGGAGGGGCAATCATCGCAGGGCTGCCCTACCGTAGCGCAGACAACATGATGGAGGCGATGGTCCGGATGAATGGCTATGGCAGTCCGTCGGACCGCCAACTCGACGCACTGGTCCGCGGCGCCTCGAAATTCACGGGTCCATGGCCGACGATCTCTGTCTGGCATGGCGACAGCGATACAACCGTCGACAATTCCAACGCCAGCGCGATCGTTCGGCAGTGGCAGAAAATCCACAAGGTCGAAGGACCGGCGACACGCGTCGAGATGGTTGACGGCTACCCTCGGGAAGTCTGGTGCGACGCAGACGGGCGGGTGGTGATTGAGCACTACATCATCGGGGAAATGGGCCACGGCACACCGATTAGTGCCGACGGCAACGAAGGCTTGGGAGAAGAAGGCGAATATATGTTGGAAGTCGGCATTTCCTCGACCCGTCACATAGCCGATTTCTGGGGTTTGACGGGGTCCGGTGCCGCGCGTCGGGCGGAATCGAAAACGGCAGCTTAGGTCGACAGAGAACTGGCGACGACGCGTCGCCTTTCCTTCTGCCCTGAATCGCGCGTCGAGATACTGTCAGGAAAGCGTGCACCATCACGGCACAGCATGACAACACGACGGCACTCTACGCGGCCCTGTTCGGCAATCTGGCCATAGCGGTCACGAAGTTTATTGCGGCCTGGATCACCGGTGGCTCTGCCATGCTGACCGAAGGCGTGCACAGTCTGGTCGATTGTGGCAATGAAGTCTTGCTGCTCTACGGGCTAAAGCGGGCGGCGAAGCCTGCCGACGCGACCCATCCGGTGGGGTACGGGCGCGAACTCTATTTCTGGAGCTTCGTGGTCGCCATGATGATCTTCGCGCTGGGTGCGGGGATTTCGATCTATGAAGGCGTCATCCACATCCTCGATCCCGCGCCGATCAGCCGTCCCGAAATCACGTTCATCGTGTTCGGGCTGGCTTTTGTGTTCGAGTCGATCACGCTCTGGTTCGCCTGGCAGGCGTTTCGCAAGACCAAGGGGCACCATAGCATCTGGCAAGCGGTCCGCCGTAGCAAGGATCCAACGTCTTTCACGGTTTTCCTTGAAGATTCCGCAGCCCTGATGGGGATCGTGATCGCCACAGCGGGGACGGCAATTTCGGTCGTGACGAAAAACCCGGTCTGGGATGGGGCGGCGTCGGTCGCAATCGGTATTCTGCTGGCTTGTGTTGCGGTCGTGCTTGCGCGCGAAAGCAAGCAGTTGCTGGTGGGAGAGACCGCCGACGCGGAGGTTGTCGCAGCACTTCGGGCGACCGTTGGCGCGCATCCCCAAGTCCGACGTATCGTTGATCTGATCACGGTCCAGCTGGGTGCCGAGCAGGTGTTCGCGGCCTTCACGCTGGAATTTCCCGACGAGATGACTGTCCCTGACCTGGAGCGTCTGATCGGCGCGATCGGCGGCACCGTCCGCAAGACGCATCTCGAGGTGACGCGTATCTTCGTGCGCCCGGAACCGAGAGCGCAGGACATCGTAGCCCTGTAAGTCTCGATCGGGTGCATCTTGCGCGTGCAAAAGTTGCAACGATCCGCTCCGATTCAGAGCTTCTTCCCGCTGCTCTCCTTTAAATCCAAAAGAGTTTTGTGGTCAAAGGCATGAACGGTCGGCCCCCCGCTTTCGCGCAACACCTGTTCACGCAACTCGGCAACGGCGACACTCGCGGCCAGCGGAAAAGACTTTTCCAACTTCGCGAGGGTTTCAGCAAGCCGGGTGACGACATCCGCATCGGTCATCCCGTATCGTGCAATCGCCGCGAAGGAGCGGCAGGTTACATGCCCCAGATCAAAGACTTCGGTCAAGACGCGCAACTGGCCACCCTCGTCGAGCCGCATTGGGGAGGGAATGTCCCTGTCTGCCACTCGGCCAAGAACTTGTCCCAGCCGGTCGATGCAGTAGATCGCGGTGGTGGGGTCGTTGATACCGGGCGACAGGGAGCGTTGCGCCAGTTCCACGATGCGGCGGATTGCAAACTCCAGATCCTGATAGGGTGTCCGATCCCGTCCGATGACGACCGCACCGCGCAGATCCTCGTCAATTTCGTCCGAAACCCTTGCCTTCGGATACGCTGTAATCACGCACGCGCCTTGCGTGACGAACACGCCGGGGCGCGCTGCGACCTGCAGAACAAGATCATTCTTGGCGGCGAGCCGCATCAGCACGTCACCGCCGATACTCTGGACATATCCATCTGAATCGGCCGGGATTTGCCTGCTGTCAGCCTCAAAATCGAAAGGAAGAGTCTGCCCGGCCGCTTCGTCTGCCTGCCCATGGCCAAGTCGCTCAGGAAAGACCTGATCGACGGCGGCGCAGCCTTCGATAGTGAGTTTTTCCAGAAGTGTTTCGACCCGGATCGACGTCGCGATGTGATGGATGAAGTAAAGCAAGAGTGCGACACTTGCCGCGGCCATCAGCACGCCAAATGCAACCGCCAGATGGGGAACGAAGCTGGACCCTTCGGTGCCCCGCACCGACCTCAGCACGAACAGGCAATATAGAAAGGTCGCGATAAACGTTCCCAGAACGATCTGGTTACTGCGATCGCGCATGAAGTTGCCCAGTGTGCGCGGACCAAACTGCGAGGAGGCAAGCTGCAACGATAACATCGTGATCGAAAAGATCAGGCTGGCCACAGTGATCATCGAACTCGCGATCACCGACAGCATCGTCCGGGCGCCTTCAGGTCCGAATGTATATAGCGCGCTCGGATTATCTGTCTGGGCCACATCTCGCAGGGCATCGACCTCGATAAGCACAAAAGAAAGAGCGATAGCCGACAAGGCCATAGCTGCGGGCAAAAACCAGAAGCTGGAGTTGAGCCGTCCCCAGAGCGCTGTGACACGGGTTATCGAAAATGAGGCCGCCATGACCATCTCCTTGCTTTAAGTTGATAAATTGGGGCTGTCAGCGCAGCCGGTTTCCGACAGGCTATTTGCTCTGCCACCGGGCCCGGCGGTTTGGACCGCAAATCCCATTTAACAGTGTTCACCGCAGGACCCCCTTGATCACCGCTCGCAGACTGAGCCCCTGAACGATCAGCGTGAACAGAACCACGGCATATGTCGCCGCCAGTAATGCGGATTTTTCTGCAACCTCCGGCAGCGAAAGCGCCAGCGCCACCGAAATTCCACCCCGCAAGCCACCCCAAGTCAGCACCGGAATGGTGCCGCGCGCGAACTTGCGGAGCATCCCAAGCAACAGGACCGGACCGCTGACGGCAACCAGACGGGCGACTAGCACCAGTGGCACCGCCAGCGCCATCAGCCAGCCGAAGGCAGGCTCGAACCGCAGGACCAGAACCTCCAGTCCGATCAGCAGGAACAGGACCGAATTCAGCATTTCGCCGATCAACGTCCAGAAGCCGAAAAGGTATCGCTGGGTCTCATTGCTCAGCGCATCGTGCGGTCCCCTGCTTCCGACCAGCAACCCAGCGACCACAACCGCCAGCGGACCGCTCACAACCAGTCGGGAGGCGATCGCATAGGTGCCCACGACCAGCGCCAGCGATATCAGCACCTCGATCGAATAATCGTCGATGGCGCGCATGCCGCGGTAGGCGACATAGCCCGTCACCGCTCCGAGGGCCGCACCTCCCAGGGCCTCGACCACGAACATCTTGCCCACTTGGAAAGCGCCGAAACCGTCACCTGTGGCCGCGTGGACAAGGACGGCGAACAACACCACGCCCACACCATCGTTGAACAGGGTCTCGCCCGTCATCACGATCTTGAGGTCCTCGGGGACCTTCACTTCTTTCAACGTGGCAAGGACCGCGACCGGGTCGGTCGGGCTGATCAGCGCCCCGAAAACGAGCGCCCACGGCAGTGAGATCGCGACACCCAGCAGGTCTGCTGCCGCCCAGACGCCGCATCCGATGATCGCGGTAGACACCACAACACCCAAGGTCGCCATCGTGCCAATGGTCAGTGCTCGGCTGCGCAGGCTGACCACATCGACATGCAACGCGCCCGCAAACAGGAGAAATGCGAGCATACCCTCAAGAACGGTTTGCTGGAAATCAACCTGGCGCAGGAGGGCTGCCAGACCTTCATAATCAAACAGCCCCGGCGTCGCCGCCTCGGCACCGATGACGACCAGCGAGGCGCCAAGTCCCATGACAAGCAGACCAATGGTGTGCGGCAAGAACGCCAGCCGGAAGTTGACCCAACTGAATGTGGCTGTCAGAACCAGCAGGATTGCGACAAGCTCGAATTGCGACATAGCGTTCACCGCTGCCAGCTGTTGGGCAGGACCACGTTCGCGCGGCGGACGAGGTCGACAGTCACAGGATCAAAGGGACCAACCCCCACATCAGTCGACACCATATTCGAGCATTTTTTCCAGACCTTCGGTCAGGAACTCTCCGACCTCCGGCTGACCAAGTAGATAGCGGCTTACCAGCCCCTCGTGCTGTTGTCGCGCGAGGGCTTTGGTCTGCTCCCAAGCTTCGGGTTCAGCATCGCCACGGCCGATCCAGAACAGCGCAACAAGTGCATCCTGCTGTTCGTCATTCATGCTTTCGATCTCTTGCGTGATCTCGTCACGGCTCAGATCGCCACCGGTTTCCTGCAGAGTCACGGTCACCTCGTCATCCGAAGCATTCCCGCCAAGGTCGGAGATATCCGTCCCTTCCTTCGCCATCACGGCATTGAACCGCAGCACCAGTTCTTCAATCCGGCCATCGTTAAAGGGCAGCGCAGCCATCGGTATCTCCTATTTATTGAGCTTTCAGGGTAACACGCGCGTAAGGCACCGCACTGATATCGATCATGATGCCTGCTCGCATTTTCTCTGGCAGCACTCTCAAAGATGGTTAGCTGGGGCGACGGGGGGCGGACACTGCCAAGCAGGGGGCATGGCAGACGCCGAACCATGCTGATCTGTTTTGGGCCTGCTGATCTGTATCAGCGCATGCGCGGCACACCTGATTTACAGTTCGATGGATGATTGTGGCGTCCAAAATTTTTACTCGGCCAACAGTGGTGGATTTCGTGACGCAGCAAACGCGCGGGCAGGCCAAAAAACCAATGAAACCTGTGATTCCGTTGGTCAGAGTCGTGCTGTCCGGCGCGAGGGCATGTCACAAAACCAGAGATATCCAAAGGATCGAAGACATGAAGAAAAGTGAAAAGCCATCCAAAGCGTCAGCATCCTCGGCAAAGACGGACTCCGTCGACAAGCTGGCCGCCAAGAAACCGCCGCAAGATGTGTCCCCTTCGGCCAACGACCTCGGCCAAGGGGTCGACAGGCCCGGCTTTGATATGGGCGGGTCTTCTGGCGATACACATGCCGGCAGCGGTCTAGGCCTTGGCAACGATGCGTTTGACACTCCTGGCGACAGGCGGCTTCCCGGGCGCAGGCTCGATGGTAAATTGACTATTCCGCGCTGGGGTGGCCCCGAACCACGCGACACGACCGCATCTGACGCGAAGACCGCAGATGCCGAATCCTCATCTACGCCACAGACGAAAAAAGCCCGCTGACGGAGCGACGCTGCGATGCCCAGTGGTGGCGGACGATCCTCCTTTGGGGAGTGCAAGTTCTGTCGAATCGACGAACGGGTTCAACGAACAAGGGGTCGGTCTGGAAGACTCGAAGCTGCATCAGGCTCGGCTCTAGCTGTCGTCTGCAATTATCGACGATCATCGCAACGGGTTCCTATTGCCGGGCCAG
The DNA here is from genome assembly GCF_040892615.1 of Thioclava arctica. Taxonomy (NCBI): domain Bacteria; kingdom Pseudomonadati; phylum Pseudomonadota; class Alphaproteobacteria; order Rhodobacterales; family Paracoccaceae; genus Thioclava; species Thioclava arctica. The sequence continues at coordinate 79,984 of NZ_JBFRYC010000013.1, read as the reverse complement.
CGCGTGACAGAACCGGCCTACAGCGGCCCCGGTACGCGTGAAGCGACCCGGAAAGATCCTCGAAAGGACAATTCATGCTTTATGTTGATATTCCAACCAACCCCGAAATCCGGGCGCTGTTTGAGGCCCGTGCAGATGCCTGTGTGTCGATCTATCTGCCGACGACACCCGAGACCCAGAATGTCGCGCTCAGCCGGATTTCGTTCGGCAATCTGACCCGAACGGCACTCGAGCAACTCGACGCCGCGGACTTCGACAAGCGCCGTCGCGCGGCTCTCGAGGAAAAACTTCTTGCGCTGGACGAGGATGACGATTTCTGGCGGCTTCAGGCCAATAGCCTTGCGGTTCTCGCCACTCCAGACAGCTTGCGGACCTACCGGCTGGCGACAGAGGTCACCAAAACGGTCGAGGTGTCAGATCGCTTTTACCTCAAGCCGCTGATGCGCGCGATGGCCTTTCCCCAACATGCATTCGTGCTGGCCCTGTCCGAAAACGATGTCCGCCTGATCGAGGTCTTCGCCGACCATCCAGCAACGGTGATCAGCTTGCCAGACTTGCCCGACAGCGCCGCCGACGCCACCGGCCGCGCTTCGGTCAACAACCCGGGCACTGGCTCCGGGCATGGCAACGCCCAGGGCCAGAAGTCGCTTTTGCTCAAGTATCTGCGCAAGGTGGATGCCGCCCTGCGCCCGGTCATGGCAGGGCGGGAGACGCCGCTCATCCTCGCCGCGACCGAGCCGCTGGGGCCAATCTTCCGCTCGGTCAACAGCTATACGGGTCTGCTGGCCGAGGGAATCTCCGCAAGCCCCGACAGCATGAGCGAAAGCGCGTTGGCGAGTGGAGCAAGGTCGGTTCTGGATGGGTACTATGCCGCGCAGATCGAAGCTGCGACCGCACTCTTTCACGAACGGATCGGATCGCACCGGGCCATCACCGATCTAGGGGCCGTCGCGCGCGCCGCGACCTTCGGTGCAGTGGACCTGCTTCTGGTCGATATCAACGAGGTGGTGCCCGGCACGGTGGACGAGACTGACGGCACGGTTGTTCTCGCAACGAAACCGGGCGCGGCCAACTATGGCGTGATCGACGAGCTAACAGGAAGGACGATCCTCGCGGGTGGCAAGGTTCTCGCTGTGTGCCGGGCGGACATGCCTGACGGCGCTGCGGTAGCGGCAATCCTGCGTTCTCCCGTCTGAAGCGGCGGGGAGCATTGGGTCAGGACCTTTTTTTCTGCTTGGGTCCCCAGCTCATCAGCACCAGGGCTAATCTCGATCAGCACCGGATCGCGCATCTTGTCGTAGGTAATCTGGGTGTTCGACGCGACCGGTGCGCCGCAAAGGCCCTTTGTCAACGTTGGTATGCAGCAAGACCTGCCGCGTAGGCTTCACGCAAGAGCACCAGATTGCCTAAAGGCATGATGTCCAGGCATCGGGTTGCAGTTTGCATTCGGAAATATGATCGAGGCGGCGCTTTCTCCGCTGGAAATGAATTGACCTTCAAAGGAGACAATCAATGCCCATTCATCGCGTTGATCTAGCCGACGACTCCAGCCTTCTGGACATTTACGCAACCGAGGCGTCGCAAAGCATCCTGCCCAAGTTTCGCATGCCGGAAGGTCGAACCGAACCGCGTGCCGCCTATGCCCTTATCCGAGACGAACTTCTGCTCGACGGGAATGCGCGCCAGAATCTGGCGACCTTTTGCACAACCTGGGTTGAGGATGAGGTCAAGGAGTTGATGGCGGACGCTATCGACAAGAACATGATCGACAAGGATGAATATCCGCAAACCGCCGAAATAGAGAAGCGCTGCGTCCATATCCTTGCCGACCTCTGGCATGCCGAGAAGTCGCGGCAGACAATAGGCTGCTCGACGACCGGATCCAGCGAGGCTGCAATGCTCGGCGGACTGGCCTTCAAGTGGAAGTGGCGCAAGCGCCGGGAGGCGGAGGGCAAGGACGCGAGCAAGCCCAATATCGTGACCGGCCCCGTGCAAATCTGCTGGAAGAAATTCGCGCGTTACTTCGATGTCGAGATCCGCGAGGTACCGCTGGAGGGTGACGCCCTTGGCCTGAAGCCCGAAGACCTGCGCAAATTCTGCGACGAGAACACCATTGGCGTTGTGGCCACGCTGGGGGTCACCTTCACCGGTGTCTATGAGCCGGTCGAGGCTCTGGCGGCGGAACTCGATGCGATGCAGCGCGACCTCGGACTTGATATTCCGATTCACGTCGATGCCGCCTCAGGCGGCTTCATCGCGCCGTTCATTCAGAAAGACATTGTCTGGGATTTCAAGCTGGATCGGGTCCGGTCGATCAATGCTTCCGGCCACAAATACGGCCTAGCGCCATTGGGTGTCGGTTGGGTGATCTGGGCGGCGCAGGAAGATCTGCCAGAAGAGTTGATCTTCTATGTCGACTACCTTGGCGGCAACATGCCGACCTTCGCGCTGAACTTCTCGCGCCCCGGTGGCCAGATCATCGCGCAGTATTACGACTTCCTGCGCCTTGGAATGGATGGATACACGGCTGTTCAGCAGGTCTGCTCGGACACGGCCCAATGGTTGGCTGAAAAGCTGGCAGAAATGGGATGTTTCGAGATGGTCTATGACGGCCACGGCGGTCTTCCTGCCGTTGCCTACAGGTTGAAAGACGAGGGGCAAGGCTTCACCCTTTATGATCTGTCGGACCGGGTGCGGATGCGGGGATGGCAGATTGCGTCCTATCCGCTTCCATCGAATCGCAAGGAGACCGTCGTTCAACGCATCCTGATCCGGCACGGGGTCAGCCAGGACATGGCGCAACTTCTGCTCGACGACATCAAGCGTGCGGTCGAGGACCTCGTCAACAACCCGGTCCCGAACTCCACCGCGAAGCCGGGGTTTCATCATGATTGAGGCAGAGTGTGATCGCAGGACGATCCTGAAACCGGTCGTCTGTGGCTCGGGCCTGGCGCTGCTCTTTTCGGCCGGTGCAGCAGCGGCCCAAAACACCGCCCCCTCGTCAGGCGGTGTTGTCGGGCAGGTGTTCGATACAATTCAGCCGGTAACCGAGGCAGGTGTACACGGCTTTTTCCAGTTGCTGAACAACCAGCCGATTGCCTTCATCCTGCTCTCGCTTGCGCTGGGAACGCTGATCGGAAAATTCAGCTTCAAGACCATCTCTCTGGGCTCTACGGCTGGCACGCTGCTGGTCGGGGTTTTGCTTTCGATGATCGCTGAGGCCGCCTATGGCATCACCTATTCGATCCCGGGCATCTTGTCGTCCTTCATGCTGCTTTTGTTCATGTATGCACTGGGGCTCAAGGTCGGGCCGCAGTTCTTTTCGGGGTTGCGAAAAGGCGGTCTGGCGTTTCTCGTAATCGGTTTTGTTGTCTGGAGCCTGAACTGGGTCATCTGCTATTTCGGGGCAAATCTGATTGGCCTTGCACCGGGCTATGCGACGGGCCTGATCTCGGGCAGCTATACGATCACGGCGATTTTGGGCGTCGGTCAGGATGCACTGGCCAACGGCGCCTATGTCCCGCCCGATGGCACCTCCGTCGAGCAGGTCGGCGCCAACATGGCAGCCGCCTATGCGATCAGCTATGTCCTGTCGACCGTGCTGACCATTCTGCTGATCCGCTATCTTCCGCGCATTTTCGGCTATGATGCCGTCGCCGAGGCAAAACGGGCCGAAGAAGATTTCAGCGGCGGGGCAACCGATCCGGTGCCCGGTGCGCCCGGCGCCTTGACCATGGGCATGACCTCCGTCGGCGTTCGCGCCTTTGTCGTCATCCAGAAAGACTTTATCGGGCGAACCCTCTCACAATTGGCCGACGACTTTCCCGCAGTACCGATCCTGCGCGTCGTGCGGGGCGGCAAGATTCTGGACATGACCGACGACCCCACCTTGCAGGCAAACGACCTCGTCACGGTGCGCGCCGATGTAGAGGACCTGATGGGCAAGGAAATCAAGCTCATCGGCCCCGAATCCGACGATCCGCTGGCGCGCAACGTGCCCATCGAGGTTGCCGATGTTCATGTGGGGGCGCACAAGATCTCGGGCAAAAGTCTTGCGGAACTTGGGGCGCAGTTGTCTGGCGGCGTCACCGTGCAGGCGGTGTTTCGTGCTGGCAACGAGTTGCCGCTCGGACCCAAAACCGACATTCATTTCGGCGATGTTTTGCGCCTGAACGGGCCGAATGTCGCCATTCAACAGGCGGCGAAAAAATTGGGCGGAATTGCTGTTCTGTTCACCATGAAGACCGAGGTTCTCTACCTAGCGCTCGCCATGTTGGTGGGCTATCTGGTGGGGGTCATCACGGTCACGATTTCGGGCATCCCCTTTGCCTTCGGGACGTCAGCCGGGGTGATCATGGCGGGCGTGGGTGTGAGTTATCTGCGAAGCCGTAACCCCAATTTCGGTGGCCCCGTGCACGAAGGTGCGCGCAGCTTTCTACAAGATTTCGGCTTGAATGCCTTTGTCGCCGTTCTGTCCGCCAACGTCGGCCCCAAGGTGATTTCGGCCCTCGGCGGCGACACGATCCTTTGGCTTGCGCTGATCGGTATTGCAGGGGCGCTCATCCCGCCACTCGTCGCCTTCTGGATCGGGATAAAGGTCTTTGGTCTAAACGCGATCATATCGGACGGGGCCGCGACGGGTGGGCGCAACAGCACACCAAGTCTGAATGCGATCATGGAAGAGTCCCACAGTTCCGTCGCAGCCGTGCCCTATCCGGTAAGCTATGCGTTCACGACGGTTCTGGCTCTGATCGGGGGGTATTTCTCGATGATCCTGTCCTGACGACCCAGTCCGTCGCCCTCACCAAACGGGGGCGCGGGTGTTTCATTCCGTAACTTGAGAAAACAGAGGTAATGCAATGACCCACGATAAAACCCCAAAAACCGACACTTCCGACCATGGCCTTGGCGCCAAAGGCACCATATCTCAGGCAGGTCGTTCAGGTGGACGTTTGCCGCGTGACATCGGCACGCAGGATGAACTGAAGCGGGCCAACGAACGCCCTGCCGGCAAAACCCGTGTCAACAAATCCGACGAAAAAGAAGGGCGGTCGGAGTGACTGAGAAGCCGTAAGATGTGGTGAATACGACTTGCAGTATTCTTGCAAATCCGCTGACGTTTTCAAGTCTGAAGAGCTTGACCAAGTCTGGCATGTTGACGATTTGCGCCGCGCTTAGGACATCCCCGAACGCGGGCATGCCACATGCCTTGGAATACTCATGCTACGCCAGTCTCGCGCAATGACGGTAAAATATGGCCATGAAAAAGACCAAACTTTCACGACAAGGCGAAATGAGCCTCGCGGCCCACTCGAAGTCAAGCGGGTTCGAAATCGATGCTTTTCTGAAACAGGCAAAACAGCTTGCGCCGGCTCATGAGGCAGCGCGGGGACGGATGATATTTGCCCTTGATGCAACTATGAGTCGCCAAGCGACGTGGGACATCGCCTGCGCCCTTCAAGGCGAAATGTTCTCGGCTGCTGCGTCGGTTGGAAATCTATCGGTACAGCTTGTCTATTTTCGCGGTCACAGGGAATCCAAGGCTTCTCGCTGGGTCAACAACGCCGAAGGCCTGCGCGGTCTGATGGAAAGAATCGATTGCCGCGGCGGTCTGACGCAGATCGCAAAGGTTCTTTCGCATGCCAAGCAGGAAGCCGAAAAACAACCTTTGGCGGCTTTGGTCTATGTGGGCGATTCAATGGAAGAAAACATGGATGAATTGTGCGGAATCGCCGGAGAACTAGGCCTACGCGGTGTCAAAGCATTTGTCTTTCACGATGGTCGGGACGCACATGCCAAAATTGCATTTCGCGAGATCGCGCGGCTAACCGGCGGTGCCTATTTACCTTTTGACAGGTACTCGGCTAAGGACCTGAAGGCGTTGCTCGCAGCCGTGGCCACATATGCGGCGGGCGGTCGAAAGGCACTGGAAGCGGACGGCAGCGCAACGGCGAAGCGGCTTCTTGCTGATATGCGCTGATGCAGCCGTTACTGACATTCGTCGCAGGTGCTGTTGGTTTTGCAATTTCTCTTTGGATTGTGCGCAGCGTGCTGCGCTCTATTTTTCCTGCGATCACCCATAATTCACTTGGTGTTTTGCTGATCACGGTCGGTATTTGGCTGATTTTCATTCGTTTGGTCGCACTTGCAATTCCTCTGTTAATCCTGGGAACTGTTCTGCTGCTGTCAAGAAATGCGGCAACGGCGAGGAGATCGACGACGCGAACATCCCAAGTGCGCTCCGCGCATCTGGAAATGACCCTCGACCATGAAACTGGGAGTATCGACGGGGAGATCTTAACTGGGATCTTCCAAGGTCAAGCCCTGTCGGAGCTCGCGCTGCAGGAACTGCTCCGATTTCACGCCGAAGTTCAGAATGATGAGGAGACTGTGAAGCTTTTCGAGACCTTCCTTGACAGCGCCCATCCAGATTGGCGCGATCAAATGGAACAGAGTTCGGCTCGCGGCGAGACTGCATCGCCACATTCGAGACAGCAGAGCCGGGATGAAGCGTACCGGTTATTAGGGCTTGAGGCCGGGTCCAGCGAAGCGGATATCCGCGCGGCATATCATAAGCTTATCAAGCGCGTTCATCCTGACCGCGGCGGCTCAGCTGCCTTAACGGCCCAGATTACTGAGGCGAGAAACAGGCTTCTTGGCGACCAGCAGTCACTCGACTGAACGGTCGATCACTCGGCGTCACACCAATAACCGCAGACGGCCGATACCATCAGATGAACGAGCCTGCTGCAACGACCGGAATGTCAGCAAGTTGCCTCTTGAACCTTTGTTCGAGCACCCGAGGGCGCATTTGAGGCATACTGGGAACCTTTTGTTAGCTCGCGAACACCAGGCGGGGAACAATTGGGGCGCCCCTCGCGCCCTCGGTGTCAGCGATAGACGATCCCGCCGTCGGTGATGATCGCCTGCCCTGTTATGTAATCGGAATCCGGTCCAGCGAGGTATGAGACCAGTGCGGCAACGTCGTCCGGGGTCTGTGCCCGCCCTAGTGCTATTCCGCCCACATATTTGTCGTAGGTCTCGCCGATGGGAGCATCGGTCAATTCAGAAAACCGCTTGTCGATCTCGACCCACATGTCTGTCCCGACGATGCCGGGACAGTAGGCATTCACGGTGATGCCGTCACTAGCATATTCCTTGGCTGCGGCCTGTGTCAGCGCGCGCACGGCGAACTTCGTCGCCGAATAGACGCCCAGCATCTCAAATCCATCGTGCCCGGCAATCGAAGACGCATTGAGGATCTTACCATTATGGCCCAGCGACTTGAATTTCGCAGCGGCCGCCTGGATCCCCCAGAGAACACCCTGGATATTGATTTTCAGGATGAGCTCTACGTCCTCCGGGGTGACATCTGCGATCGGATCGACTTGCGCGATACCCGCGTTGTTGACCATGATGTCGAACCCACCGAGCGTCTTTTCGGTATGCTCGACCGCAGCATAGACTTCTGCACGGTTACCGACGTCGGCCTTGAATGTTGTGGCCTTGCGGCCAAGCTCTTCAATCTCGGCAGCGACTTCGGCCATCTTGTCGGTATTGATGTCAACAATTGCGATATCGGCGCCGTCGTTTGCAAGGCGCAAGGCAATGCCACGTCCGATCCCTTGCGCCGCACCGGTCACAAGCGCTACTTTTCCATTGAGTGTCATAGGGGAATTCCTTTTGCTTCTGCGAACTGAGCTAGTGAGCCTTTGTCGCCTGACACCATTCGATCTTAAAAGCGGCTCTCTGGGGCTAACGCGGATCAGCACCCGGTCGCGAAACTTGTCCTAAGCGAAGACCTAGTACGAAAGCCGTTTCCTTGACCAACCCACAGCTCCTGATCTTTGCAATTCTCGCCGCCATGATGGGGCTGTTCCTGTGGGGGCGGTTTCGCCATGACGTAGTCGCATTAGCTGCCCTTCTTGCCTGCGTCATCGTAGGGCTGGTTCCGGCAGGAGTAGCCTTCGCCGGCTTTGGCCATCCGGCGGTGATTACGGTGGCCTGTGTCTTGGTGCTCAGTCAGGGCTTGCGCACCACCGGCGCCGTGGATTGGCTGGCGCGCCGCCTCTTGCCGAGCGATGCCGGGCGGATCACGACCCTGCTAGCGCTGATCGGGCTGGGGGCTGCGCTGTCGGGCTTCATGAACAACGTCGGCGCGATGGCCCTTCTTATGCCAATCGCAGTACAACTGTCAGACCGGTTGGATCTGACGCCCGGACAGATCCTGATGCCGCTTGCCTTCGGCACTATTCTGGGGGGCATGACCACGCTGGTGGGCACGCCGCCGAACCTGATCGTTTCGGGCTTCCGGGAAAAGGCAGGGCTGGGACAATTCGCCATGTTCGATTTTGCCCCCGTGGGTGTCGCGGTTGCAACCTTGGGGGTTCTATTCGTCGCACTCATCGGTTGGCGCCTCGTGCCTGCGCGCAAATCTGCCGCTGGCGCCAGTTTTGACACGGGCACCTATCTGACCGAGGTGCGCGTGCCTGCGAAAGGAAAGGCTGTTGGGCTGACTTTGCGCGGCTTCGAGGCCGAGATCGAGGAAAGTGGCGCACAGATCATCGGTCTGGTCAGAAATGAGGTGCGCATAACCGCGCCGCATGGTGCGCGCCAAATCCACGCGGGTGATGTTTTGGTGCTTCAGGCTGATGTCGACGCACTGGCCGAAGCGCTGTCGGTCTTTGGCATCAAGCTTGAGGCGCAGAAATCGGCCTCGGATAGTAGAGACGAAACGGCAGACGACGCGTCCGAAAAGACATCGAAAACCGCCAAAGCTGAAACCAGCATCCGGAAGGCTGACAAGGTCGAGGATTCAGATGAGAGCGATCAGCGTGACGAAGACATCGTGCTGCGAGAACTCGCCATTCTGCCAGGCGCGACCATCGTCGGGCGTTCCGCGAGCGATCTGCGGTTGCGCACGCGCTATGGGCTCAATCTGCTTGCTGTTTCGCGCGAAGGACGCCAACCTGAGGCGCGGCTTCGCAAGCTGAAGCTGAAATCCGGTGATTTGCTGCTGATGCAGGGCCCAGCCGAGATGATGGCAGAATTCATCAACGATACGGGCTGTGTGCCACTGGGGGAGCGCGAGCTGCGCATCCCCGACAAACGTATGGCGATCATTGCCGGCGCGATCATGCTGGTTGCGATCGGCATTGTAACTCTGGGCTTGCTGCCTGCACCCGTGGGCTTTGCCCTTGGGGTTCTGGCCTCGATGCTCTTGCGCACGGTCCCGCTGCGGAAAATCTATACGACGATTGATTGGCCGATAATCGTGCTGTTGGCAGCGTTGATCCCGGTTGCGGGCGCGATGCAGACGACTGGGGCCGCCGATCTGCTGGCGCGGTTTCTTGTCGAGACCATCGCGCAAGGCAGCCCCATTGCCGCCCTGGCAGTGGTCTTGATCACCACCATGTTCCTGTCGGACGTGATGAACAACGCCGCCACCGCAGCCATCCTGTGCCCCATCGCTCTTGGCATTGCCGCGACACTTGACGTTAATCCGGACAGTTTCCTGATGGCCGTCGCGATTGGCGCGTCCTGCGCCTTTCTCACGCCAATCGGACATCAGAACAACACCTTGATCCTTGGCCCTGGTGGCTTCCGGTTCGGTGATTACTGGCGGTTGGGAGTTCTGGTCGAAGTCTTGGTGGTCGTCGTGAGTCTGCCGCTGCTGTTGATCGTTTGGCCCTTGTGAATACGAATGGACAGGCCTTACACGGGAGGGGATGGGTCTACCAGCTAAGCTTCTTTTGTGGATACCGCTTGGTTTGCAAGTATTTTCTGATCGTCTGAACATGTCATCGAGTGCATGCTTTTGTCAGACCTGTTCGTGTGGCTGACATGGCGCCGCGGACCGGGATGGTGATGCTCGGACCGGGTCCAAATCTCCAACAGCGAGCTCAGGGCTCGGAGAAGGTTTCTGGCATGCCCGACCCGGATCATGTCGATGATGAGCCCATTCGGATCATGCCTTCGGCGTGCTGGGCACAGTTCTGATCATCGTGGTTGTCCTGATGCTGCTCGGCCAATTCTGAACGGGACCCAAATGCGCTAAGGCGTTATTGCAGAAGCGGCCCTCTCTGATCCATGTAAGACGGTTCGAACTGCGCGAAATTGGCAAGTTGGTCATAGTCATCGAACACGACGGACCCGTCCCGAAACGTAACCATTCCCGCTTCGCGCAACTGCCTCAGCACCCGGTTGACGTGGACGGCGCTCAGCCCGAGCGCGTCAGCCAAAAGGTATTGCGTCAGCGGACAGGCATAGCCGTCCTTGCTCCCCAGTCCGACCAAGGCAAGCCGGGCGCCGAGTTCCAGCAGGAAGTGCGCCATGCGTTCCGCCGCATCGCGGCGTCCAATGCTCACAAGATGCTCGACTACCATCGCCTCGTCGCGCGACGCCGCCCAAAGGACCGCCGTGGCCAGCCGCGGTGTTTGCGAAAACGCACCTAGAAGGTCGTCGACATGAATTTCCGTTACCTCGATGTCGGTCACGGGCTCGATGCTGTGATCCGATACGTTCAAAAGGACACTGCGCAGCCCCAGAAAATCACCGGGGATCTGGAAATCCACGATCTGCCGTTGCCCGTCTTCCAGCAGTTTGTAGGAACTGGCCCAGCCAGAGGCGAGGATATAGGCGGCCTGATCCGATTGCCCTTGAAGGACAAGATCGCGCCCCGCAACGAAGGTGCGGCGGCGCTTGTGCAAGGACGTAAGAACGGAGAGTTCAGAGTCCGAAAGAGCAACGAATGCGCCAAGCTTGCGAACAAGTGGAGAATTCTCGATCATTTGCCTCTTTTCGGTACTCGGCGAAGTTCTAGCCGAAGAAATGACACCAATGGCTGATGTCGATCAGCACAGCATAACAGATTCTTTGCGAGTCTGCTCCGCAAGTATCAGGCGCATCACCCGCGTCGCACTTGTCTGAAAGGGCAACACCCTATGACGAACGATCACACGCATTCAGGAATGGCCGCACTTACGATCTGCGAGGCCCTGCTTCTTGCGCTGAATGATGCGCAGATTTTGCCCGAGAAAGAAATCATGGGGGTTCTCACGGATGCCGCTGCCACCCATGAGAACGCTGGTGGGTCCAAGACCGATGTCGAAAAACACCGGGCGGCGGCAGCACTGATCCGTCGGATCGTCGCCGGAGGCAACTCGGTCCGCAGACCGTGACTTTTCACTTGCCGCGCTCGGGCTGGCACGGAGACTGCCCCGCCATGAACCGCCCGAACTGAAGCCGCGACAGCTTCTTGCGGAACACGACGGCCCCGTCCGCTGACGATCCTTGCAACTGGAACATGCTCTTTGCCAGATCGACATCGATGATGCTAACTTCTCCCATGGATGCCATCTCCTTCAGCTTGTGTTTCAATCCTGCAAGCTTGGCATATTGCGATGCCGTCTGGGGGGAGCAGCCTCCACCTCACATACACCACATAAAATATTGATTTATATAATTATAAACCCTTCAGGGGGAACTAAATTTGTCCACACCTATCCATGACTAACTTCGATGCCACGCTCGTATAGAAGCGCGCGGAAATCCATCAGTGCTTGCGGCGGCGATCTATCGGGCCGCTCAAAGAAGCTGGATATCCGTCAGCAGTCGTGAACGGCGAACCAGACCAGACCCGACCGTTGCAATCAGGCGGGGTCCATACACCTCCACATATGACAATGCCGTCCGGGGTGTTTTCCAATGCATGGGGACCTTAGCTTCGCGTTGCATCCCTCTTCTCGGCGGGGAGCAGGTTTTCACCGGCGTCGGTCAGGTCGGCGGCGTCGGCCTGACGCTCCAGTTCCTCCCTTTCGGAAAGGAGATCACCCTCACCGGGTGTTGCCACCGCGCCGTCCCCGCTTCCGGGGGCGGGATGTTGCGGCTTAACCTCTGCGTCGCCGTCTCCGGTCGAGACTTGTCGGACGGGCACACCGTCCGGGAAGATGATCTCGCGAGCCTCGTCGGGCATCGAGATGCCAGCGTTCTGAAGCGCCCGCTTAACCTGGCGCATAAGTGCCGATCGGACCTTGAATATCGAATACGATCTTCCGTCGAACCAGAACTGCACACGAATGCTGACCGTCGAAGAACCGAGATCATCGACCAAAGCGCCCGGCTCGGGGTCGTCGAGCACGGCAGGGTGCGCGCGGAGCGCATGCATAATGACATTCTGTGCCTCCAAGACAGAATCCTCGTATCCAATGCCGACTGTGAACTCCGACCGGCGGTTTGGATTGGTGGAGAAGTTCTTTATGATACTCTTGAAAACGAGCGCGTTCGGAATCTGCACATGGTTTCCGTCCAGCGTAAGCAGGACGGTGGTGCGCATATTGAGGTTCTGCACGATGCCCTGATGCTCGCCGACCTGTATCCAGTCGCCTGCCCGAAAAGGGTTTCGGATGCTGAGAAGGATGCTGGCGAGTGAGTTTTCAGCAATCTCTCGAAAGGCGAGGCCCAATACGATACCGATGAGCCCAGTGCCGCCCAAGACCGTTAAAGCGAGCCGCGTGAGGCCTGCAACCTGAAGCACAAGGTAAATGCCGATCAAGATCACGGGTATCGACAGTGAACGCGCCACGAGTTGAAGGAGCAGCGGTGACTCAATACGTCGGCGTAGCGAATGACGCGCGAGAGCAGCCACGCCGCGCGACAAGATCCACGCGAACAAAAGTATAATCAATGAAACGACTGAAAGCGGTGCAAACCATTGAACTCGATTGGCTAGCCTCTCGATCTCGCGCCAAGTTGGAGTCAGGTCCCAGCTGATCTGTGGCTTTACTTCAATACGGTTGACGACCGCGACAACACCCTCAGTTCTAAGGGCCAACTGGCGTGCCCAATCCTTCCGCTCTTCGGTTTCGGTCTGACCGTCTAGAAAGACGATGCCCTCGCGCACCGAGACGGTCACGGGACTAAACCATTCGCTGGCGATCAGAATGCGACTTAGACGATCTGCGATCTCAGAGTCGCGCACATCGGGCGCGACAGAGACCTCTCTTTGCGGATCACTGGCGCCTGAATCCAGACTGTTCGGCGAGGTCTGCGTCTGGCCAGGCCCGCCTGCAAACACGAGTGCAAGCGCAGACAGGATTGCTAGATGACTGATAACTATCAGAAAAGAACCGCAGCGAAGCAGAAAACGTGTCTTCATCGGTTCGCTCAGGCGTTGGTGGATGATCATAGCTTTAACACTAGCATTCATCACACGTCCAGCATACAGGCGCGAGCTATGGCCGAATTCAGGGTAAGCGTTCAGTCAGACCGCCCGGCCGACGGTGTGCCTAGGAGATTGTGTCCATCGGTGGATACAGCATCCATTCTCGCAGAAGCCAATAATGCCGGCACGACAGGGTCGGCGTCAGTCCAGGGCATCATGACCCATCGGATTGTAGTCCGACAGGTCCGAGCCACCGACGGCCGCCACACCCTTCGCAAGGTCGCGCAGTGCACGGCGTAGACCCTCCTCCAGCACCGGATGGTAGAACGGCATGGCCAGCAGGTCCGCCAAGTGTCCGGCGGCTGGCACACACATCTCGGCGGCCAGGAGCCGCCCGGTCTCGCGCTCGGCGTGAACGCGTAGCAAGCCTGCGGCGGTCTGGGCCATGCGGGCGCGCCTGATCCGAGAAATCCGCCTCTCCCGTGGCGGTGGTGCCTTCATCCAGATCCGACAGAGGTGGCCCAACCCGCGCCACCTGCGGCGATGAAAACACGATCGACAGGGCCGTACGTCGGCACAATCCATGATCCGAAGAATCCGGTGCAGCCATGCGCCCGGCGATATGCCCCTCGTCGGCGGCCTCGTGCAGCAGCGGGCGATAGCCGTTCGCATCGCCGGCAAGAAACACCTGAATATCGCCGATACGCAGCGTGGCGGGATCGATCCGGGGCATCCCCTTGTCGTCAAGCGCAACGCCCAACGTGTCCAGCCCCAGCCCGTCGATGTTGGGGCGACGCCCTATTGTGACCAGCACGGCATCAGCCTCGAAGACGACGCCCGCGCCGCTCACGCGGATCGTGCCGCCCGCGTCCTCGAGTTCAGCGGACGCGCCCGTATGCAAGCCTATCTCGGCCTCGATCAAGGGACGGAAAGCTTCCAGAACCTGACGGTCGTCAATGCCAGCCAGCGTTTCGGCCGCGTCGAACCCGGCCACATCCAGCCCCAGCCGGGCCAGGGCCTGGGCCATCTCGACCCCGATGGCGCCCATGCCGACCACCGCGATGCGGCGGGGCAGATCGTCCTGCTCAAACAGGCTGTCCGTGGTCAGGATCCGGTCTCCGAAGTTCCGCCAGGGTCCGGGCACCACCGGGCGGCTGCCCGGCGCAAGGATGATCGCGCGCACCTCGATCTCGTCGCCATTCACCTCCAACCAGCCGGGCCCCAGAAGCCGCGCGCGGCCCGACACGGCGCGGTCGCCCAGCTTGTCTGGCACGCTCTCCGGCCCCTTGACGAACCCGTCACGCATCCTGCGCACTCGGGCGAGCACGGCCGGGATGTCGACGCGCAACCCCTCGGCGCCCTGAATAGCGAATTCCCCGAAGGTCAGGCGCCGGTGAAACGCGTTCGCCGCCTCGATCAGCGCCTTCGACGGCATGCAGCCCACGGCGGCGCAGGGTGGTGCACCAATTGCCGTCGTTGACCACAAGAAAATCGTCGGTATAGCAGCGCATCTCACGCAGGGCGGACAGCCCCGGCGCTACCCGCGCCCACGATGACGGTGTCGACCTTCATGGGCTCATTCGTTTGCATCAGCCTCAGCCTTGGTGGCGTGCTTGGTGCCCGGCTCATGCTCAGGCGGGCTGTAGGTGGTGAACAGTTTCAGCATCCCCGACCCGGTGTTGCGGAAGTTGTGGAATACGCCCGAGGGCACGATGCCGACATCGCCATCGGCGATGTCCGTTTCCACATCACCTATCCTGGCCACACCTTTGCCCGCGACGAAGTAGAGCAGCTGGTCGTGCCCTTGGTGCACCTCGCCGCCGATCTCGCCGCCCTCGGGGATGGCCATCAGCACCAGCTGCGTCTTGTCGCCGGTCCACAGGACCTTGCGGAATTCGTCGTTTTCGCGGGCGAGGTCGACGACAGGCAGCATCATTTCTTGCGTCTCGGGCATCTATTCGTTCTCCATCACTCAAAGCCACAGGATGGACGTCAGAGATGTGAGCCGTCACTAACCCAAGTCAGTCGGGCAAGCGCAACCGTGAGCTACGCTTCAACTTTCCAGGTTGTTCCGGTCAAAATCAGAAGGAGATCAAGAATGTCCGAACGCGAACAGTACATCGAGAAGGCCAAGGCGCGCATCGACCAGTGGAACGCCGAGATCGACAAGATGAAGGCCAAGCTCGACGAGGCTGGGGCCGACGCCAAGATCAGCTATCAAAAACAGCTCAAAGAAATGCGGACGCAGCGCGACGCAGCCGAGGCCAAGCTGAAGGACCTGCGCGAAGCCAGCGACACCGCCTGGGACGACATGAAGTCGGGCTTCGACAAGGCGTGGGACAGCCTCTCCAGCTCCTTTAACAGCGCCATGTCGCGGTTTAAGGGTTGAGGTTGCCGATGTCTTTGTCTTCCCCGAAGATCCTTTAGCGCCATCGACCCAGTGGCGTCGATTCAGGCTATCGAAAACGCTGAACTGACGGCCGTCGCGGGCGAGGTCCGCGACGGCCGTCGAGGCGATCTGAGATGAGACTGCGCGCCGTCATCCTTACTGCGATTGCAGTCTTGGGGTTCGCCGCATTCGGGGTCGGGTAGTTTGAACTGTCGGTCCTGAACAACACCCAGAGCCTGATGCAGCGCGAGACTCTCAAGGTGCTGATGGCGCGAGCCGCTTAATGAAACAGAACCGGACCGGAGATCGATTATGGTTGAACTGCTCGAAATCACGGCAGACGAGACGAAACGGGTGGTCAAATTGACTGGCGGACCGGTTGGAATCGAACGCCACCGGAACGACATGCAACTCATTGCTGGGTATCTGCAACCGATGGTTCCGATAGACGGCGTTACACCTGTCGGGGAGCTTGAGGTTCTGGACTGCCTGGGAGATGACGACCATGTCGTGGTAGACATGCGCGATCCCGATTGGCGGCTGAAGGGAACGATTCCGGGAAGCATGTCAATTCCATTTGGAGAAGTTGCCGACCGTCTGGACGTGCTGGGATGTGTGCGATCATCCTCAGGTTGGAATTGCGACGCCGCCAAGAAAGTCGTGGCGTTTTGCAATGGCCCGGCCTGCCCTCAGAGTTCGATCGCGATGCACACAATGGTCGACAACGGCTTTCCGCCGGAAAAAATCTACTACTACCGCGGCGGCATGCAAGACTGGCTGGTGCTGGGCCTGACGACACAGGCTTCGGCCGCGTGACCGTGCCCTGCGGTCCTGTGGGGATTGCCGCCGACCTGTCGGCGCGAAGGTTCCGGCAGGGCCGATGGACTGGAGGCGTAAAACTGCGACAGAACCAGAAAGGCTGGCACCCCATGGACCACGATCATCATCGCGCGGCGTCCGACATCCCAGCAGGAGCCGAGACGGCAAAGGACTCGGTCTGCGGAATGAAGCTCGCGGTTAAGCCCGACGGACGACACGCGGAGTTTTAGGGCGAGACCTTCCATTTCTGCTCCGAGAAATGCGAGACGAAGTTCAAGACCGATCCGTCATCATATGCCTCCGGTCACTCTGAACGACCCGACAAGGCCGCTTCGGTCGATGTCCAGTATACCTGCCCGATGCCCCCCGAGATCATCCGCGATGAGGCGGGCGCCTGCCCGCTTTGCGGCATGGCGCTTGAACCGATGAAGCCGACGGACGGACCGAACCACGAGTTGATCGACTTCACGCACCGGATGTGGATCTCCGTGGCGGCGGCTGTCCCACTGATCGTGCTGACGATGGGGCCGATGGTGGGTTTGCCCGTGCGCGACTGGATCGGGCATAAGACCGCAGGATACCTTGAGTTTGCGCTGGCGACGCCCGTCGTCCTTTGGGCCGCCTTGCCGTTCTTCAAACGGTCGTCGAACATGTGGACGCTGATCTCTCTTGGCGTGGCGGCGGCCTATATTTAGGGGTCTATATACTTAACTAGCCGTTAAGCGCGATGAAATAGAGCCGCCGCACGACTACGACGGCGTGTGGATTGGTGTCTATGACACGCGACGGTGTCACGCCGCGATTATCGCGCATGGAGCCGATGCCGTCATACCAATCCGCCGCAGCGGGCGCGCCTGAAAAGAGGACTGCCCTGCGGCAATTGCTCGAAACGAGATCCTGTGTGCAACGCGACGCCTCGGAAGGGCATTGTGGAAGAAATGGGCTGGCTACCATGTCCGAAGTCGGGTCGAAGCTCAAATGACCCACCTCAAGCTTTTCGGTGAGCGGATCATGTCACGATATCCCGACCGCCGGATCGCCGAAATCCCACTCCGCATCGTCATCATTAAACGCTTCTTCGCCCTCGACGGGGCGGAGATCGCCGCGTGTCAACTGCGGCGTAAAGGTCATCCATGCGGCGGCGCAAAATTAGGCCAATTTAGGGTTGGTCGTGACGGACGCAAACGGCGGTGGCCGCCAGTCAGCCGCGCTCACCAAATAGCTGGCGGTTGACTGGCCGCCTTGGCCCATTAGGGCCAAATCTATTCGCTTTGGATCAGTGGATGTCTCCAGCCTTTGCCAGATCACGTTTCATGCGACTGGAATGCCCCCACTGAAGTGGTCCACCTTTTGGGATAGAATTATCCCGTTTTCAGGAGGACGACGAGATGACTGGCAAGCGAGAGAAGCCCGAGGACATTGTGCTAAAGCTGCGACAAGTTGAAGTGCTACAAGGGCAAGGACGGTCAACGGCGGAAGCCGTGCGGCAGATCAGCGTGACGGTTCAGACCTACTATCGGTGGCGCAAGGAGTATGGCGGCATGAGCCGCGATCAACTTAAGCGCTT
Organism: Thioclava arctica; assembly: GCF_040892615.1. Classification (NCBI taxonomy): domain Bacteria; kingdom Pseudomonadati; phylum Pseudomonadota; class Alphaproteobacteria; order Rhodobacterales; family Paracoccaceae; genus Thioclava; species Thioclava arctica. Next base: position 62,047 of record NZ_JBFRYC010000013.1, on the reverse strand, counting down.
GAAGGAGCTGGAAGCCGAGAATACCCGGCTCAGACGTGCCGTGTCGGATCTGACGCTGGACAAGATGATCCTAGCCGAGGCTGCACGGGGAAACTTCTAAGCCCTTCCCGCCGCAGGCAGTGCATCGATCATGTGCGACAAACCCTCAGCGTATCTGAGCGCATGGTTTGTCGCACATTGGGTCAGTATCGCTCGACGCAGCGCAAGGTGCCCTGTGGTCTGCCAGACGAAGTACGGCTGACCGAGGACATCACCGCGTTGGCCGAAGAGTTCGGCCGCTATGCATTGCCCGGCAGGCGATGCCTGCATCGCCGAGAGGGGGTATCGCATGATTGCCGGGATGCTGAACAACAGTGGCTGGCATGTGAATCACAAGCGCTTGTCTTGTCTTATAATTTTCCGACGCGGCGGCATAATACTGGGGCTAATGCGCTGCGCGTCATTCGCGGCGCGGATCGCACCCCTCTCGGTCATTTTGGATCGCCCGTGAGTAAGATCACCCTGCCATTTCTTTCAACCTGAACGGATACTTGGGCGCAAGGCCCGTATGACAAGAATAGGTAAAGGAAAAATCATGCAAGATACGGTTGGGATAGATGTTTCGAAGGCAACTCTAGATGCATATTGGCTGTCTGGGAGGCAGCGCCAGATTTTCAACAACGATCAGCCTAGGCTAAAGCGACTTCTTCGCTGGATAAGCAAAGCCAAGACCGCGTTGACGGTTTTTGAGGCGCATGCACTAACATTCAAACTGGACCACCCAATGGGGGCGCTCCAGTCTGATAACTCTCAGAAAAGCGCCGCAGCGAAGCAGAAAAGGTGGCTTCATCAGTTTGCAGGCGTTGGTGGATGATCATAGCTTCAACACTATCATTCATCACACGTCCAGCATGCAGGTGCGAGCTATGGCCGAATTCAGGGTAAGCGTTCAGTCGAGCGCCACGGGGATCTTTGTCCGGGTTTGAAAGCATTTTCCTACAAGGCTTGGGGTTGGGCAAGGCCTGTCGGCCTTAGCCCATGTTGCGGATCAGTTCCGCCTGTCGCTCGTTGGACACGGGGCAGTAGGCGCTAATCGTAGTGACGACGGAGTCGTGGCCAAGGTTCTGCGACCATGCCTTGAACTGCTCCCGCGTGTTACAGATCTGGTCGCCGTATTTCACCAGCGTCTTGCGGAAGCTGTGCGGTGCGAACGGGGGAAGACCAGCGTTGATGAAGGCGCCCTTGATGACCTCGCGGACCTTGCTGGCGTTGCTGTAGGGCTCGCGCATGAGGCCAATTGTGGCGAAGCAACCGTCGACTAGACCCTGTTCGGGTTTGGGGAACAGAGCGTCCTCATACCCGAACAAACGGACCTGCCGCAGATACGTGATCCATTCGGTGAGGCAGTCGAGATAGGCTGCATCGACTGGGAGGAACCAGGTGGTGAATGTCTTGGCAAATTTGGTCTTCACATCACGGGCATCCTGATAGAAACAAGCATCGACCAGATTGATCCGTTTGAGCCGCGCCGACGCAATGGCCCCATCGCGCGCGCCGGTGAGCATCAAGAAGGCAAAGATCGCCCGGTCGCGCTTCTCGATTTGCGTTCCGTTGGGCATCAGCGCGAAAGCATGGCGGCACTGCTCTATGGTCGGGTAAGGCGTGTCCCTGTCAGTGTGGGCGATACGTGAATCCTTACGGTTCAGGTTGAAGTATTCGGCATCGGCGTAGCTGATGCGGGACTTGTATCCCGGCTGACAGGCAAGCCATTGAACAAAGGCCTTCACAAGGCGCAAGGTTCCGTCAATGGTTGCCTTCGACAAAGGTTTGCCCGTGCGGCTGTTGACGTCGGCCTCAAGCTGGCGTTTGAAATTGGTCGCCTGATCGATATGGAACCGCTTGAAAGGCTTGAAGCCGGTGCTCCGCTCGAACCTTAGGATAGCGTCTGCCGCCTTGCCGACGGTCGCATGATCCGCCCGCTTCGCCTCGCGCAGAAAGGTGAGATAGCGGCGCTTGATGCGTTCGTTTTCTTCGTGGATTTTGCGTGTCATTGGATGCCCCTTCTGAAGTGACAACTGCAATTAGGTTTCGATGTATCCTTTAGGCCGTCAGAGCCTACTTGCTGGCGATGTCGAAGATGCGAGCAAACTCAGGAAGGGCGTGGGCGCTAATCATGCGGTTGCAGGTGCCGCCGCAGACCTCGCAAAGGCCTACAAGGCGCGAGATTGTAGCACTCTGCGTGACCTCATCGGCCATCATGCCCATCGGCTGGCGCGGGGCCTTGCAGGACAGGCAGAACAACTCGTTCGGGCCAAGCTTGACCTTCTTGCTTTTGCTTTGATCCGCCAGGAAAGTTTTCAGGTCGTCGCCGACGATCAGAAAGGGGCGATGGTCGCTCAAAACGCGCAGGCCCATCCCTGCCCAGTTGCGGACGGTGCGGGCGGAACATCCTAACACCTCTGCCACTTCAGGGATGCTGTAGCTGCGCGCAGCTTTGATCTTCTTAGCGTTCGGATACTTATACATCTGCAGCATCCTCAACCTCGAACAAGGCTCGGATGTCCTCTGCCTTCCAGACAGTGGTGCGCGGACCGAGCTTATGCGGTTTGGGGAAGCGACCATCTTTCACACCCTGCCACCAAGTCGATTTGGAAACGGGGATCGGGCCTGCAGGTGCAAGGATGGACGACAAGCGGACAAAGCCTGTCCGAGGAAACGATGGGTTGGGCATTTAGGTGCACCTCATAGCGATTGCGTCTGAGGTGATGCTGCCAAGTCCTACCAAGTCTGTGGGCGAACAGTATTTTCGCGAACCGAATAGGGATCTGACCGGACTTATTCCGTCTTAATGCAGGTCCTATTCCTTCTTAATCCGTTCAGAGGGTCTAACATTGTCAAATACCTCATCATCGAGCAGGGTTGCTCCACTCCTGAGATGCTTTCTGATGGTGTCCAGGTTGATGCCCAGACCAAGAAGATTCATTTCTGATTCGATCTCGGTCGGAGTTGGGCTGCGCTCTGCGCTGGGATCATAACCGTACCCTTTCATGGCCAAGGCGATTATCATCTTCAGCATGGTGGACCTTTCCCTAGGGTCTAGCGGTTTGTCGTCAGCAGAACTTGAGCAGCCCAGCTTTGATTTCTTTCCAATGCCGAGAGCATGGTACTTGTCAGCGGCGGCCAAAAGCTGCTGCGGCACGTCCAGTACAACCTGATCAAACCAACGCACCACATCCGACACGCAGTTCTTGCGAGGCGAAGCTTCGCCACCCCAATCGAAGTTGTCTTCGATCAAGGCCCGTCTTTTGTAGTAGTAGGCGAGAACATCATTCTGAACCGGCATCCCGTCGGCCCCATCCAACAGGTCGCCATAGGGTTCATATCCAATGGAAAGCGCGACAGCTTCATCAAGAGACCATCGTTGCATTCGTGCCCAATGCTGAACATCGGCTTCGCGCCCCTCCACGCCAAAGCCGCCCGCAAACCAGACGGGTTCCTGCTGAAACACCGCTTTCAACTCAGCGAGCGTGAGGCGTTCTGACAAGATATGCGTCTCATTGCTGACCTCTCCTCTAAGGTCGAAGCGCTCGAAAAACTCTTCGTCAGTCAGGTCCTGCAATGTTTCCTCACAGACCCGGATCGAGAGGGCCACATCAAAAGCAAAGCCATCAAAGACGTCCGGATGGAACGGCCCCCTGATGTTATGCACTACAGGCTTTCTCCACTTCAGGAGCCTGCCATAGCGACGTTGCAGGATCTTCTTTGTAATGTACGCCCGTGACGGTTCGTTTGACATACGACAACCCTTCTACCGCTAGGAGGGTGATCCTGCCTCCACCTCATCCAAATATCCAGCCCACCAATCGGCCAGCCTGACACGTTCTTCCCAGAACTCACCACGAGCATAGATACGGCGGATCTTGTTGCCATCGACATGGGCCAGTGCACGCTCAATGGCGTCGGGGTTCCACAGCCCGCTTTCGTTGGCTAGGGTCGAGAATGTTGCACGGAAACCATGCGCGGTCATCTCATCGCCATCGTACCCCAGACGCCGGAGCGCACCGTTCAAAGTGTTCTCACTCATCGGCCGCATCACCGACCTGAGCGATGGGAACAGGAAGATGCAATTTCCAGTGATGCGCTTCAAGTCATTCAGCAGGACCAAAGCCTGCGCGGGCAGCGGCACAGAATGCGGAACACGCCTCTTCATTCTCTCGGCAGGGATCAACCAGATCGCCTTCTCCAGATCAAACTCCGACCATTTCGCCTGCCGAAGCTCGCCCGGCCGCTGCGCCAAGATGGCCAGCAACCGCAAAGCGATCCGCGTTGTTACCTGCCCCTGAAAACCGTCTATCGCACGCAATAAGCCGCCAAGATCTTTGGAGTTTGTGATTGCAGATCGGGATTTGACCTTGGGGCGGATAAGGGCATCTCGCAAAGCAAAGGTAGGATCGTGCTCAACGACGCCGGAAGCGATGGCATAGCGGAAAACTGCGCCGATTTTTGCACGCAGTCGTTTGGCGGTCTCATGGTTCCCCTTTGCCTCTACCTTTCTCAGGCAAGCAAGCACCATTGGGGAGGTTACTTCCGCGATGGGTTTATTGCCAAAAGCGTCAATTGCCATGCCCAACAGCCATTCGGTCTTGGCCTTGGTGGCATCTGCACGTCCCTCCTTCTCGGCCTTCACCTTGTAGGCTTCTGCGAGCTTTGCGAAGGTCGCATCCTGCACAAGCAGCTTCTGGCGCTTGCCTTCTTTCTTAACCTCACCGGGATCTTCACCGGCGGCAAGCCTCGCACGTGCATCGTCACGCAGCTTCCTTGCCTGCGCCAAAGAGATCGACGGGTAGGCGCCAAAGGCCAGTCGCTTCTCGCGGCCATTTATCCGGTACTTCATATGCCACAGGCGGGAACCCGAAGTGGCCACCGTCACATACAGCCCTTGGAAGTCAAAAACTTTATAGGGCTTGTCCTTGGGTTTCAGTCTACGAATCTGAGTGTCGGTCAGGGCCATCTGGGGGCATCGCCTTTCTGCTTCAGACGCGATGCCCCCGCAAATGCCCCCAAACTTAGGGAATTCTATCGGACCGGGCCGAACAGCATCGGACAACCCACATCGCTAAAACCTTTTTAAACAAAAGATTTTAGGATGTCTTCGGATTATTTTGGAGAGGAAAGTGGTGCCGCTGAAGGGACTCGAACCCCCGACCCCATCATTACGAATGACGTGCTCTACCATCTGAGCTACAGCGGCTTACGGGGCCGATTTGGCCCTGTTATTTTTAGTCTCATGCCTCGAACCCGTTAGCTTTGAAGCGCTTTCAGCGCAAACCCGCGAGCGAAGAACGAGGCGCACGTCCAGCTATGCCACTGGGTTCATGCGACGCGTTCTTTAAACTGTCAGATTGAATCGTGCAAGTGGGCAATCGTGATCGAAATACGGGTTCGCTTTCTCGGTGGCGTTCCGCAGGATGCCGCGGGCGAGCAAGCGTGGATCGTGTTCCAACGTCTCGCATGCATGGCGCAATCTGAACCCGTCTCGCGGCACTGATGGCTTTGAGATGAATCTCTACAAACCCTAGTGAATCCTTGCTCAATCAGGTAGTGTCCACATCCTACAGCCAATGTTCCAAGTCGAATGTATCGCTCTACGTCTGTTTTGACGCTGAGCCAGATTTGGTCCGATGCGCTGCCCACTGATAGCTTCCTGCGTCAGTGGCTCAATTCGACATCGCAAAACCGACAATGAATTCAGGGGCAAGCCCCCGGAAGTGGACTCTATGTGAACCAGTTAACCTTTGGCGTCATCGCCACATCGCGCAAACAAGATGAGCGCCGCGTGCCCATTCATCCCGACCACCTGTCGCGCCTGAGCGAGGCTTATCGCAAGAAGCTTGTCTTCGAAGAAGGCTATGGCGCGTCCTTTGGTGTGTCAGATTCTGACCTCGCGGCGCTATCGGGCGGCGTCGCCCCACGAAGCACGCTTTTGGCAGAGCTTGGCAATGTGATTATCGCCAAGCCGACATTGAGCGATCTTTCAGAGCTTCGCGAAGGCGGCATACTTTGGGGCTACCCGCATTGCGCCCAACAACGTGCGATCACCCAGATGGCCATCGACCGCAAGCTGACCCTAGTGGCTTTTGAGGATATGTTCGTCTGGGGCCCCTCCGGGCAAGTCGGGCGGCACACGTTTTACAAGAACAACGAAATGGCAGGCTATTGCGCCATTTTGCACGCGCTCAGCCTAAAGGGCATTGATGGTCACTACGGCAATCAGCGCAAATGCATCATCTTCAGCTTTGGGGCGGTCAGCCGAGGCGCGATCTACGCGCTCAAGGCGCACGGTTTCAGAGACATCACAATCTGCATTCAACGCCCCGATCACGAAGTGCGCGAAGAGGTTCTGGATTGTCACTACGTCCGCCTCAGAGAGGGCAATGCCGATGAAGCACGCATGATTATCGTCGAACATGACGGTAGTGAGCAGCCCTTGACCGAGCTGATTTCGCAATCAGACATCATCGTCAACGGCACTTTTCAAGAGCCAGATCACCCGCTGGATTTCATAACCGAGGCGGAGAAATCCTGCCTCAAACCCCACAGCCTGATCGTGGATGTAAGCTGCGATGAGGGGATGGGGTTCTATTTCGCCAAACCGACGACCTTCAAGAGCCCGATGTTCCGGGTCGAAACCTCTGACTATTATGCCGTCGATCATACCCCCAACTACCTTTGGGAAAGTGCGTCACGCTCGATCTCGGCAGCGCTCGTCGTGCACTTGCCAACAATGGTTGACGGGCGCGCCGCTTGGCAGAAAAACGAGACCATTCGACGGGCGGTGAATGTCGATTCCGGCACCGTCGTTAAGCCAACGATCCTGTCGTTTCAAAAACGCGATTTAACCTATCCACATGCCGCTGTTGCCTGAAAGGGCGCTTTGTCGGCCATAGGGCCAACGCCTATCGATCTTGTTGGAGTGCCCCTGGTTTAGATGGCGGGGCCAGTGTGGCGCTGGGGGCATTGGCCGAAGATTCGTGTTTGCCGCGCCGTCCCGCAAACGCCGTCATTCGATCACGCACCTCGTTGAGCGGGCCTTTGTTTGCGCTTGGGCGAAAAGCCCTACTTCCCCGCGTGACGCCCCGTGCGCCTCATGCTAGGCAGAGCCATGAACAAATCCGCCTCCACACCCTCGCGCCAAGAGATTCTCGATTGGCTGAACGACAACCCCGGCCAAAGTGGCAAGCGTGACATCGCGCGGGCCTTTGGCGTGACGGGACAGGCCAAGATCGAGCTCAAGCGGATGCTGCGCGAGATGCAGGCCGAGGGGCTGATCGAGACGCGCAGCCGCAAGGTCCGCGACCCCGACAGCCTGCCACCCGTCACCGTTTTGCGGATGCTGTCCGAGGACGCGTCGGGCGATCAATGGGCCGAGCCTGCCGAATGGTCGGGCGAGGGGCCTGCCCCGGCTGTCCTGTTCGTGCCCAAAGAGGGCGAACCCGCGCTGGCGCAAGGTGATCGCATCCTCGGGCGTCTGACCCCGGTTGAGGGCGAAAGCTATGGCTATCAAGCGCGTCTCATTCGCAAGATCGGCGAGGCGGCCCATCGCATTCTCGGCGTGTTTCGCAAATCGACCGAGGGTGGGCGGATCATGCCCATCGACAAGGGGCTGGCGAATGAATGGCAGGTGCCTGCTTCGGCGACGCTGGGTGCCAAGGATGGCGAGTTGGTCGAGGCTGAACAAACCGGCCCGCGCGCACGCATGGGGCTCCCCAAGGCGCGGGTGATTGAAGTGTTGGGTGATCCGGGCGCGCCGCGTGCCGTTTCGCTGATTGCGATCCATCAGCACGGCATCCCCGATGATTTCCCCGATGCCGTCGTGGCCGAGGCCGATGCGGCGAAGCCCGCCACGCTGGACGGGCGCGAGGATCTGACCGAGCTGCCCTTCATTACCATCGATCCAGCGGATGCGCGCGACCGCGACGATGCCTGTCTGGCGATTCCCGATGACGATCCCAAGAATGCCGGCGGGCATGTACTGTGGGTCGCGATTGCCGATGTGGCCCATTACGTCACGCCGGGATCGGAACTGGATCGCGAGGCGCGCAAGCGCGGCAATTCCAGCTATTTCCCCGACCGCGTGGTGCCAATGCTGCCCGATAGCCTGTCGGGCAATCTGTGCTCGCTGCACGAAAACGTGGATCGCGCGGTTTTGGCCGTGCGGATGAAGATCGACTCCTTCGGGCGCAAGATCAGCCATCGCTTCACGCGTGGCATGATCCGCTCGGTGGCCTCGCTGGAATATGCGCAGGTGCAGGCCGCGCAAGACGGCACGCCGGATGCGAAAACCGAGGATCTGGTCGAGGACGTGATCGCGCCGATCTATGCCTGCTATCAATCCCTGCTGCATGCGCGCGCGCAACGTCAGCCGCTGGAATTGGAACTGCCCGAGCGCCAGATCGTCATTGGTGAAGATGGCAAAGTCGCCTCGATCCAATTCAAGGAGCGCCTCGATGCGCATAAGTTGATCGAGGAATTCATGGTGCTGGCGAATGTCGCAGCTGCCGAGGAACTCGAACGGCTCAAGCGCCCGTTGCTGTATCGCGTGCACGAAGAACCCAGCCTCGAAAAGATCGAAGCTCTGCGCGAGGTGGCGCAGGCGTCTGGCTTTACGCTGGCGAAGGGGCAGGTGCTCAAGACCTCGCATCTCAACAATCTGCTCAGCCAATCCGAGGGCAGCGAATTTGACGAACTGCTCAATATGACCACGCTGCGTTCAATGACGCAGGCCTATTATCACCCGCTGAATTACGGGCATTTCGGGCTCGCGTTGCGATCGTATGCGCATTTCACCTCGCCGATCCGGCGCTATTCCGACCTGATCGTGCATCGCGCGCTGATCTCCGGGCATGGCTGGGGCAAAGACGGGCTGAGCGCGTCGGATATCGAGCATCTCGAAGAGACCGCCAAGATGATTTCCGACACCGAGCGGCGCTCGATGGCAGCCGAACGCGACACCACGGATCGCTACCTCGCTGCTTATCTCAGCGAGCGCGTGGGCAGCGAATTTACCGGCCGGATCGCGGGGGTGCAGAAATTCGGCGCCTTCGTGCGGCTCGATGAGACAGGGGCCGACGGGCTGATCCCGATCCGCGAGATCGGGCGCGAGTTTTTCCATTACGACCGCGACGCTCAGGAATTGGTAGGCTCGGAAACCGGGCTGACGATCACGCCGGGGTTGCGCGTCACCGTGCGCCTTGCCGAGGCCGTGCCGATCACCGGCGGGCTGATGCTGGAACTGCTCGACATCGACGGGCAAGATATGCCCTCGGGCAAGCGCAAAGGCCGCCGACCGGGCACCCGCCCGCCGCGCAAGGTTGCGCGCGGGGCATCAAAGAAGCGCGCCATTGCGCGCAAGGTCAAACGCACGCGCAAACCCTAAGCGCTACAGCATCCATTCGATCGGCAGGCGCTGGGCAATCGCCAGAAACACGCGATGCGTCCAGGGCACGCCGGGCTCACGCTTCAACTCGGGCTGGCCGGGGCGCGACCAGCGCAGTTGCTGCGCCCGGCCCAGCCGCACCCGCCACGCCCGTTCGGGGATGAACTGCGCGAAACTGTCGGAAATCTGCGCGGCGATTTCGGGCGCGGCGATCACCACGCCCAGTTCGGTATTTAACCGCATCGAGCGCGGATCAAGGTTGAACGAGCCGATAAACACCCGCGCGCGATCCACAGCAAAAACCTTGGCATGCAGCTTGTTGCGCGAGAACGGCGAGGTGCCCTTGATCGCGCTGCCCATGAATTGCCCTGGGCGCATCCCGCGCGCGTGTTCGGCCTGCGCATCAGGCGCGTATTCGTAAATCTCAAGCCCGGCGCGCAGCATTGCGCGGCGGCGATGCGCGTAACCCGAATGCACGATCGGCACGTCGGTCGCGGAATAGGAATTCGTGAGCACCTTGATCGCCACGCCCGTGCGCGCAACCCGGCGCAGAAACCGCACGCCAGCGCGCGTCGGTACGAGATAGGGGGTGATCAACACCAATTCCTGCTTGGGTTGGCCCAAAGCGCGAATCAGATATTGCCACAGCAATTTGCGCCCGCGCATCATGCCTCGGATCTTGGCAGGGTGATCATAGATCAACTGAGCTTCGGCAAGGATCACCTCTGCCTCGGGGTCAAGGATGCGGTGCGCGCGCTCGGGCTCGCTCAGCATGTCGCGATAGGCGCAGACCTCGGGGGAGCTCAGGCGGTTTTTTTCATCGCGCAAAAGGGCCTTCGCTTCGGCCTCGGGACACGTCCCAAGCATCAGATGCGCCGGGATCGCGGAATGTGCGTTCCAATAGAGATCGAATTGATCACATGTTGTCGCCAAAATGGGGCCCGAAACGGCCACATCCAGATCCATATAGAGTCCGGTTTCCGAGCGTGGATCGAAATAGTCACTGCCGATATTGCGCCCCCCCAAAATCGCAATCCGACCATCCACGATCATGGCTTTATTATGCATCCGGCGATTGAGGCGATAGAAATCAGACAGATAGCCAAGCACGCGCGCGCGCCGCAACGGAAACGGGTTGAACAGCCGCACTTGGATATTTGGCATCTGATCGAGTGCGGCCAAAATGCGATCCATCCCCGCGGTGCCATTGTCATCAATCAACAGCCGCACCCGCACCCCCCGCGCGGCTGCCTTGCGCATGGCCCCAAGCATCAGCGCCCCTGCGGTATCGTTCTGCCAGAGGTAATATTGCAGATCGAGCGAGACCTCGGCGGCACCGATCAACTCCAGTCGCGCCGCGAGGGCGTCAATCGGATCGGTCAGCACCTGCACCGCCGTTTTCTCGGCGGGGGCGTTGGCGAGACGCGGCTGCAGCGCCCGCGCTACCGCGCCACTTTCGGGTGCGATCAGGGTCTGCGCCTGCGCAAATGGGCCACGCGGGCGGCGATGTGACAGCCGCGCAGCGATCAGTGTCAGCGCGATCAACACGATCACGCCCGCCAATAGGGCCCATAGGACCAAATGAATCAGGTCTCGTTCCATATGAGTGCAATGTAGGTGGATCAGGGCGTTAGGGAAGTGTGGCGTTGCAGATGCAGCAAATGGCCGCGCGTGCCCCTACAATTATTTGATATGAGAGAGATATGCTTTTTCTGCATAGCAGCATGAACTGGACACACGCGCCGAGTCACGCCATGTGCCCACGCAGGGAGTTACGATATTTTAGGAGCGAACATGAAACGCACCATCTCTTGGGGTGTCTGTGCCCTGTCATTGCTTGGCATGCCTGCGATTGCGCAGGCCGGTCATGTTGAGAAACTCAAACTCGGCGAAAGCAAAGTGCTTGCCAGCTATATCGGCGGCGATTGCAACGGCCCTGCGCCAAGCTTCAAAGACATCGAAGCGCTCCTGCCGGACTCAAAGCTGGTCGTCTATTCCGATGGTGGTGTTGGCGCGCTGAACAGCCAGCGTTGCGGCGGTCAAATCGAAGGGCGCCAAGTGCTTGCGACCGCGGTGAAGCCCGGCACTGAAATCAAGATTTTTCAGGCCAGCCGCGTCGGCGTCAAAGTCGACTGATCGCGCTCGGATGTGATCTGAAATGGGAAAAGGCCGGGGCGTTTTGTGAGGCAGCTCGCACTGTAGGACATGGACGGCGATTTTCATCGTCACCCATGCTATTTTAGCGGTTGCCATCGTCAGGGTCTGAACCCTGCTCAGAGCCCAAATGTGACCTCGAGTTTTCTCGCCATCTGCTCGCAGCGAAGTCGCGTCTTTTTTACATTGACGCCAAGTTGCTGCGCCGCGGGCAGAGCAGATTGGTCGCGCTGCGCGGCAGGGATCTGACGGTGAAGCCATCACATGCTTCGGCACCAGCCACCTCTATGCGCCCTGTGATCTCCGTCCGGGGCCACTTCTTCCACTGCTTCATTAAGCGGATTACCAGACATCCTTACGAGTTGACGTCAGGCCGGCACCCAGTCAACGAAGGGCGGTCTTTCTGCACATCGACCAGGTCATCAGTCACATCTAGGCAGTAGACCAGATCGCGCATCCGTTCGGCGACTTCACGGAAATAGCCGGGCCGCGTGGCAGGGTCTTTCGGAAAATAGAGCCGCGCCTTGAGGCGGATGCCATCGTCTGGCGGATAGGTCGCGTAAACGATACAGAGCCTCATCTTTTCGCGCAGGTTATCGACGCTGCAAGTAACGTCGAATCCGGCGTCGGGCGATTGGGGAATATAGTGCAGCCTGTTGGGGAGTCTTGTCGGATCAGCGACCGAGACAGGAGAGCCAAAGATAAGGTAGCCCGGCAGGTCGTAGCGCGGGTCAAGTCTATCGCGGCGGAGGGGTGCGTAATACATATTGATTGCCTCCGCATTCTTCGACGCTGGAAGCAACGCGAGTTCGACATGGATGACTGTGTCCTTGAGCACTGGGTCTGCTTCTATGATCTTTTCGATCCACTGAACCCGCCGCGGCGCGAAGAAGGGCGGGTCTACGCTCATCGTATTGGGCACTTCGCCGAGCCAAAAGGTTCGCGTCGAAAGCTCTACCGTCTGCGCGGTTTGCGCGATCACCGGACAGCCGGCTAAAAGCCCACATAGTATAATCATTGTGAACCGACCCAGCATGCGCATCGCGCCGAAGTCAGGATCCCCGTAGCAGTTCAAGTATGTTTTTCCCGGCACTGCGGGGCAATATTGTGCAAGCGTTAGGTTTTTGAGGCTCTGCAACGCGTTTGATCCTTTTGTCTGCTGGGTCAAAGTCTTGCACTGCCTCCGATATTGGCCGTTTTGGCTGCACAGGACATCAAAGAGCAAAATGGCTCCTTCGCGCGGGAAGGTCGAGCTTCCCACAGGAGTATCCTCTAAATCAGTAAAATCAGCCGGAAATATGACCGAAAATCAAAAACCTGCCGACCCGAAGGCCGACAGGTTGGATAGGTCTATGTCCAACAGTGCAAAATGCCTCAGGCGTTTTGCCCGGCCTTTTTTATTCGCCCGCCTTTGTGTCAGCCGATTGCGGCGGCTTTCACGTCTTCGTCGATATAGGGCACATATTGCGCAAAGTTGTCGGCAAACATCTGCACCAGCTTTGCGGCTTGTGCGTCATAAGCGGCTCCGTCATCCCAAGTGCGGCGCGGATCGAGCAGCACATCAGACACACCGTTGACCGCGACAGGAACGTCAAACCCGAAATTCACGTCTTTGCGGAACTCGACGTCATGCAGCGAACCATCAAGGGCCGCCGTCAGCAGCGCGCGGGTTGCCCGGATAGGCATCCGCGACCCGGTGCCAAACGCACCACCGGTCCAGCCAGTGTTAACCAACCAGCACGACGCACCAGTATTGTGGATCTTCTCTTGCAGCAGTTTGCCGTATACCTCAGGGCGGCGCGGCATGAAGGGCGCGCCAAAACAGGTCGAGAAGGTCGGCAGCGGCTCGGTCACGCCCACTTCGGTGCCTGGCGTCTTCGAGGTAAAGCCCGACAGGAAATGATACATCGCCTGCGCCGGGGTCAGTCGCGCGATCGGAGGCAGCACGCCATAGGCATCACAGGTCAGCATGATGACGTTTTTCGGCTCACCACCCAAAGACGTCGGCGACGCGTTCGAAATGTAGTGCAGTGGATAGGCGCAGCGCATGTTGTCGGTCAGCGAGTTGTCCTCGAAGTCCAGCTCCAGCGTTTCAGCGTCATAGACCATGTTTTCAACCACGGTGCCAAACATCGAACAGGTGGCGTAGATTTCGGGCTCGGCCTCTTTGCTCAGATTGATCGTCTTGGCATAGCAGCCACCCTCAAAGTTGAAGATGCCTTTTTCGGACCAGCCATGTTCGTCATCGCCAATCAGGATGCGCGAGGGATCAGCCGACAGCGTGGTTTTGCCGGTGCCCGACAGGCCAAAGAACACAGCCGCATCGTCGGGATCGCCAATCGCGTGGTTGGCCGAGCAATGCATCGCCATCACACCCTTGCCGGGTAGGATGTAGTTGAGCAGCGAGAAGACGCCCTTTTTGTTCTCACCCGCGTAGGCGGTGTTACCGATCAAGATGATCTTCTGATCGAAATTGAGCGCAATCACCGTTTCCGAGCGGCAGCCATGACGTGCAGGATCGGCCTTGAAGCTGGGGCAGTTGATGATCGTCCACTCGGGGCTGAACCCGTCCAACTCGGCGCGCTCGGGGCGGCGCAGCATCGTGCGCATGAACAGACCGTGCCAAGCCAATTCGGCGACAAGGCGCACATCAAGGCGATGCGCAGGATCGGCCCCGCCATACAGGTCCTCAACGAACATGTCGCGACCCTTAAGATGGGCAAGCATGTCGGCATGGAGACGATCAAACGCCTCGGGCTCCATCGGCTGGTTGTTTTCCCACCAGATCGTATCTTCCACGCCGGGCGTGCGTACGACGAATTTGTCTTTGGGCGAGCGCCCGGTATGAGCGCCGGTGGTGCAGTAAAACGCCCCGCCTTTGCCCAATGTGCCTTCGTCGCGCTTGATCGCTTCTTCGATCAGGGCTGGTTCCAGCAAGTTATAATAGACATTTCCCAGACCTTCGATTCCTTGATCTTCAAGGCGTTTCGCCGGGTTTACACGTCCGATGTCCATTTTTCGCTCCCCATGCCGTCGTGCGGCGTTCATTGGGTTCCTCCCGGCATCCCGGGGCCTCGGGGTGCCGATCCAAGCAACAATGTTACCCGGATGGCTCGCCTATAGCATGACAATTTCATGATGGAACAGGAAGCATTGGCGCAGTTAGCGCAACCATTTGCAGGTTTAGCGCCACCATCGCAAAATGTCGCCTCAAGGTGAGGTAAATTAGTCAAACCTTCGGTTTTTTCGACTCAGATGATTCGGGAAACGGGTGTGATTCGCACATCTTGGTTGATTTGCGTCCGTCAAATGCAGATGATGTGGCCAATAACAAAAGAGCAGCAATGAGGGAACGGGCATGTCAAGGATCGCTCTGGTCGACGATGATCGCAATATTCTGACTTCGGTGTCGATGACACTTGAGGCCGAGGGATACGAGGTCGAGACTTATAATGACGGTCAGGCCGCATTCGACGCGTTTAACAAGCGCCTACCGGATATGGCCGTACTGGATATCAAAATGCCGCGGATGGACGGGATGGAGCTTTTGCAAAAGCTGCGCCAGAAGACCGCGATGCCGGTGATTTTTCTGACCTCGAAAGATGATGAGATCGACGAGGTTTTGGGTCTGCGCATGGGTGCGGATGACTACGTTAAAAAGCCATTCTCGCAGCGCCTTTTGGTCGAACGGATCCGCTCACTTCTGCGCCGTCAGGATGCGATCAGCACTGGCGAAGTCGCAACCACCGAAGAGACCAAGGTCATGGTGCGTGGCGGGTTGGAAATGGATCCGCTGCGTCATGCTGTGACTTGGAAAGGCAATGATGTTACCTTGACGGTGACTGAGTTCTTGTTGCTTCAGGCACTCGCGCAACGGCCCGGGTTCGTGAAGTCGCGCGATCAATTGATGGACGTGGCTTATGACGATCAGGTCTATGTCGATGACCGAACAATTGACAGCCATATCAAGCGTTTGCGCAAGAAAATGCGCTCTGCTGATGATGAGTTTTCGGCCATCGAGACGCTCTATGGCATCGGCTATCGCTATAATGAAGAATGACGTGAGGCGCGTATGAGCATCGCGGGGAGAATTGGGTTGGGACGCGCACGCAGCACCAAGTCTAGGTCTTTGGGCGGGGATGTGATCCTTGGCGAAGATTGGGTTGGCCCGGAAGGTGTGGTTGACGAAGATCTGCGCAAGGGCCGCGCCCGGCGCGGTTTTATCGCTTTGAACCGCTCGCCTTTGGCGCGCAAGATCATCACCTTCAACCTGCTTGCGATGATCGTTCTGGTCGTAGGTGTGCTGTATTTGAACCCCTTCCGCGACACGCTGGTGATGCAGCGTGAAAGTGGCTTGGTAAATGAGGCGCAGCTCGCCGCCGATGTGTTTGAGGCGCAACTGCCCAAAGGCGCGCCGGTCAATCTGGCCGCGGGCGATGGCATCGATCCGGCTGCGACCATCGCGGGGATCGAGCTTCCCGATGGCGCTGACCTTTACCTGTTTGATCCCGGCGAGGCGCTGATTGGCACAACCACGACCGGTGATCGTGCCCCGGTCGAGCATGTCGACGGCCTGCAAATGGACCGGCGCACAACGCTTTTAACGGATTTTCTGAGCCGGATCTGGAACGGCATCTCGAATGTGATTAGCCGCCCGGGCACTGACACTGGCGATACGGCGTTGGACATGGTGCGCCAGATTGTGCCCGCCGCTCTGAATGGACGCACGCAAATTTCTTCGCAGAAAAACGCGGCAGGGGCGACGATCTTTGCTGTCGCAACGCCCATTCGGCAAGGGGATCGGGTCGTAGGCGTCGTCGGGCTGACCTCAATTGCCGGGCAGATCGACGCCTTGGTCAGCGTCGAGCGCGAGCAGGTGATCCAGATGTTCGTGATCGCGATCATCGTGTCGATTGGGCTCAGCCTTGTGCTGGCGTCGACGATTGCCAATCCGATCTCGGATCTTGCTGCTGCTGCCGAAATCGGGCGTGAGAAAAATGCGCGCAAGATGTCTCCGGCACGGGTGCGTATTCCGGATCTGACCGGGCGCCCGGATGAAATTGGGCGGCTGTCCGGCGCGATGCGCGGCATGGTGGCGGCGCTCTATGACCGGATCGATGCGAACGAACAATTCGCCGCCGATGTGAGTCATGAAATCAAGAATCCGCTCGCCAGTCTGCGCTCTGCCGTAGCCTCTTTGCGCATGGTCAAAAAGGAAGAGCAGCGTATCAAGCTGCTTGATGTAATTGAACATGACGTGCGCCGCCTCGATCGTCTGGTAAGCGATATTTCAAACGCATCGCGCCTTGATAGCGAGCTGGTGAAAGAGGAAGAAGAATCGTTCGACCTCGTCAAAATGGTCAGCAATCTGGCGGAATATCTGGGCCAAGAGGCGCGCAAGAAAGGCGTTGATTTCATCATCGACCTTCCCGCGCAGCCAATCCAGATTTCCGGTCTCGAGGCACGCTTGGCGCAGGTGTTCGTCAATTTGATTACCAATGCGACCTCGTTCTGCGAGGATGGCGATGCGGTGCGGGTCTGGGCACGTCGGCGCGACAACCGCGTTCTTGTCGTGGTCGAGGATACCGGCCCCGGCATCCCGCAAGAGGCGCTGACCAAGGTCTTCAAGCGCTTTTACTCGGAACGTCCGGTGGGCCAGTTTGGCGATCACTCGGGGTTGGGTCTGGCGATCTCCAAACAGATCGTAGAGGCGCATGGCGGCGTTATCTGGGCCGAAAATATTCGCCCGACCGATGCCGACCTGACGTCTGACCCATTGGGGGCACGCTTCGTCGTCGGTCTCCCGGTCTGATGTGGTGGAGGGTGCCACGTCGATCGCGCGTACCAACATCCATGCCAGCGTTGTCGCCCTGGATGCAGAACGCGGCGTTCTGATCACGGGCCCCTCTGGATCAGGTAAATCCCTCCTCGCTCTCCGCCTCATGGCGTTTGGAGCGCATCTTGTCGCAGATGATCGCGTCGATCTGAGCGTTGAAGACGGGCATTTGATCGCCAGCGCACCGCCTCAGATCGCAGGCCGGATTGAGGCGCGCGCGGTGGGTCTGTTGCGTGCCGAGGCATTGGAACAGGCCCGCATCATTTTATGCGTCAATCTGGATGAGATTGAGACCGAACGCCTTCCAAACCATCGAAAAGACAGGGTGCTTGGGGTCGAACTGCCTCTTGTGCTGCGCGTGCAACATGGCCATTTTGACGTAGCAATCTTGCAATGGCTGAAAGGCGGCCGATGGGCATGACCCGATCAGACCCGGCGACACAGCAGGCTGGCCAGCGCGTCGTACTGGTAACTGGCCCGTCTGGGGCTGGGCGCACCACGGCGATCGGCGCGCTTGAGGATTTGGGCTATGAGCCAATCGTCAACCTGCCGCTCAGCCTGATCCCAAGGCTTTTTTCGGGTCACATTGGCCACCCGGTTGCCTTGGGTGTTGATGTGCGCGGGCGGGATTTTTCGGCCTCGGCGCTGATCGAGTTGATCGACACATTGACGCGCGACCCCAATTTGACGCTCGAGCTGTTATATCTTGATGCGCGCCCGGACGTTTTGGAGCGGCGCTATTCCGAGACCCGCCGTCGCCATCCGCTGTCCCCCGATGAGCCGCCTGGATCGGGGATTGCGCAAGAAATCGACATTCTCGCGCCGATCAAGGTGCGCGCCGACGTGCTGATCGACAGCTCAGAGATGAGCCCACACGATCTGCGCGCCGAGTTGGGGCGTTTCTTTGATACTGGCAAGATCGAGAAACTGGCCGTTTCGGTGCATTCTTTCAGCTATAAACGTGGTGTACCGCGCGGGCTGGATTTGTTGTTTGATTGCCGATTTCTCGTCAATCCGCATTGGGAGCCCGCGCTGCGCCCCCTTGATGGGCGCGATCCTGCGGTCGCCGCCTATGTCGCCAGTGATCCGCGCTACCAAGAATTTCACTCTAAGGTGATGGATTTGCTTTTGTTTCTCCTTCCGGCCTTTGTCGCCGAAGGCAAGGCACATCTGTCTATCGGATTTGGGTGCACAGGCGGGCAACATCGCTCGGTTGCAATGACGCAAAGCGTTGCCAAAGCGCTTGCGGAAGCTGGTTGGCAAGTGTCTAAGCGTCACAGAGAATTGGAACGTAAAGCGCCCGACGGGGCAGGATCGAAGACAGGAGAGCGTGCGTGATCGGGATCGTGATCGTGGCACATGGGGGGCTTGCGCGGGAGTATCTCGCGGCGGTTGAACATGTCGTGGGGCCGCAAAATGGCATCCGCGCGATCACCATTGAGGACGATCATGATCGCGCCCGAAAACAGGCAGAAATTCGCGATGCCGCCGATGCCGTTGACTTGGGCGAGGGGGTTGTCGTGGTGACCGATATGTTTGGGGGATCACCGTCAAACTTGTCGCTGCTGGCGTGCGAACAGAATGGCCGTGAAATCATCTACGGTGCCAATCTGCCCCTTCTGATCAAATTGGCGAAATCGCGCAGTTTAAACGTACATGCCGCAGTTGAAGCCGCGCTGGATGCGGGCCGCAAATATATCAATAGTTACAATTTGCGAGAGGCGCGGGCCAAATGTCCGTGACCCGTCGCCTAGAAATTGTGAATGAAAAGGGCTTGCATGCCCGTGCCTCGGCGCGATTTGTTGAAGTTGTTGAGGCCCATGACGCCTCAGCACTGGTGATGAAGGATGGCCAAAGCGTTTCGGGCGACTCGATCATGGGACTTTTGATGTTGGCAGCCTCTCGCGGAACCAGTATTGAGGTCACGACACGCGGGGCCGACGCCGAAAAACTCGCCAATGCGCTGCAGGCGCTGGTTGAGGACAAGTTCGGCGAAGGCATGTAACCCGCTCGGAACCGAGAGGTCCATATCGTGGATGAGCAGGTCAAATTCACCGCAGATCAAGCGCAAACCAAAGTCTATGATAAGCGCCGGCTGTCTTATGCCGGGACGTTTACAAATCCGTTCAAGGTGGGAACTATACGGTTTCTCGAATGGATGACCGCCAAGGCGTATTTGCTGTATCTGATCCGGAAATTTGAAAAACGCGGCGCCCCAACCGGGCATGATTTTTGGCCACAAGCGCTTGATATCATGGGGATCAAGGTGACGACGCCGCCCGAACAGATCGCCAATATCCCGAAAGAGGGGCCGCTGGTTGTGGTTGCCAATCACCCCCACGGCTTGGTGGATGGCATGGTGCTTGCCTATTTGATCGGGCAGGTGCGCGATGATTATCTGATCCTGACGCGCTCGCTTTTGACCGGCATTCCGGAAATTGAGCAATACATGCTGCCAGTGCCCTTCCCGCATGAGCAAAACGCCCGCGAGGACAGTCTCAAGATGCGCGCGGCCTGCATGGCGCAGCTCAAACGTGGCGGTGTCGTCGTGCTGTTCCCCGCCGGTCAGGTTGCCCATTCCGAAACGCTTTTCGGCCCGGTGATTGAGCAGGAATGGAACCCCTTCACTGCCAAAATGCTGGCGCGCTCGGGGGCCTCGGTCGTGCCGATCCATTTCCCGGGCAAGAACTCGCGCGCCTATCAGATCGCCAACAAGCTGAGCGCGACGGTGCGCCAAGGGTTGCTGCTCTATGAAATCAAGCGCGCGCTCTACAAACCGCAGCATCCTGTGATTGGCCCGGCGAAAACCGCCGAAGAGATCGGGGAAGCGCTGGGAAACCCACGCAAATTCCTTGCCGATCTGCGAGAAGAGACGCTGCGGCTCTAGGCCAAGGCGCCGTTGCAAGCGACAGCGCAGACTGCCCGTCGTTTAGCGCGTGGGCACCGGCACCTCGCCGCGATAGTCGTAAAATCCGCGCCCGGTTTTGCGCCCAAGCCAGCCAGCCTCGACATATTTTGTCAGCAGCGGGCAAGGACGGTATTTCGTATCGGCCAACCCGTCATGAAGCACGTTCATGATCGCCAGACAGGTGTCGAGCCCGATGAAATCGGCCAGTTCCAGCGGCCCCATCGGATGGTTCGCGCCCAACTTCAGCGATTCATCAATCGAGCGGACATTGCCCACCCCTTCATACAGCACATAGACCGCCTCATTGATCATCGGCATCAAGATGCGGTTGACGATGAAGGCGGGGAAATCTTCGGCCGAGGCGGCCGTTTTGCCCAGTTTGTCAACGACAGCCAACAAGGTCTCATAGGTTTCTTTATCGGTCGCGATGCCTCGGATCAGCTCAACAAGCTGCATCACGGGAACCGGGTTCATAAAGTGGAACCCCATGAATTTCTCTGGCCGATCGGTGCGCGATGCTAGCCGCGTAATCGAGATCGACGAGGTGTTCGACGTCAGAATCGTCGTGGGCTTGAGATGGGGCAGCAGATCTTCGAAAATCGCCTGCTTCACGGTCTCGCGTTCGGTCGCGGCCTCGATCACCAGATCGGTCGGGCCAAGTTCAATCAGCTTTGTTGTCGTCTTGATCCGCGCCATCGCCGCATCACGGTCGGCTTGGCTGATCTTTTCGCGTGACACCTGACGATCAAGGTTCTTGCCAATCACCGCCAGCGCCTTTTCCAAAGCATCCGCATTGATATCGTTGAGCAGCACCTCATAGCCTGCCAGTGCGAAGACATGCGCAATCCCGTTGCCCATCTGTCCCGCCCCTACGATGCCGACCGTTTCAATCGTCATGTTCTGCCCTTTCAAGAAACCGCCTTGACCATACGCGGCCAGCGCCCCCGTGCAAGGGGCGCAACGAGATAGCGCGCATTTTCTCAATAACCGTTTGTGAAGTGTTTCAAGGCAAGTTGGCTTTGGGTGAGTCGAATAGATGTAAGGTGGGATAAATGGCTTTCGAATATGCGGGCGATGGCGCCCTTGACTACTTTCCGTGCCGCTACGGGAAGTCCAAACTGTTGTTTCGCGGCCCGTGCCGCTCGCTTACGGGGGAATATGTTGCCGCACTTGGCGGCACGGAAACCTACGGGAAATTCGTGACCAATCCATGGCCCACGCTTTTGGAAGAACGGCTTGGTCTGCCGGTTGTGAATTTCGGCTATATGAATGCGGGTGCGGATGTGTTCGTCAATGAACCCCAGATCGTGGAAGCCTCGCGTGCGGCACGTTTGAACGTGGTGCAACTGATGGGCGCGCAGAATATGTCGAACCGCTTTTATGCGGTTCATCCGCGCCGCAATGATCGGTTTTTGCGCGCTTCAAGCCTGATGCGATCGATCTTTCGCGGAGTCGATTTCACCGAGTTCAATTTTACGCGCCACATGCTGACGGCGCTCAAGACACGCGAGCCTGACAAGTTTGAGGCGTTGATAGACGAGTTGCGCATTGCTTGGGGGCTACGCATGCGTGCTCTTTTGGATTGCATCGAGGGGCATAAGGTCTTGCTTTGGCTGGGCGAATATCGCCCCCGCGGCCACCAAGACCCGCTGGGGGCAGAGCCATTGCTGGTGACGGCCGCCATGGTCGATGAACTGCGTCCTTTCGCGGATGAGGTGGTGCGGGTCGAACCCTCGATTATGGCGCGCAGTGCGGGAACGTCGGGGATGCATTTCGCTGCGATGGAAGAGCCCGCAGCGCAAATGTTGCCCGGCCCGATGGTGCATTCCGAGATTGCCGAGGCGTTGGCCCCGGTGGTGCGCCGCTTGCTGTAACGCCGGGCAAAAACAAGGGGCCGGGAAAATCCCAGCCCCTTTTGAAAATATGCGTTCGCCGAGGCCGCGCCTCTGCGCCCTCAAAGCTTGCTGGTCAATTCCGGCACCGCGTCAAACAGATCGGCAACCAATCCGAAATCGGCGACCTGAAAGATCGGCGCTTCTTCGTCTTTGTTGATTGCGACGATGATCTTGCTGTCTTTCATGCCGGCAAGGTGCTGGATCGCGCCCGAAATGCCGACTGCAACATAAAGATCGGGTGCCACGACCTTGCCGGTCTGACCGACCTGCCAGTCGTTGGGCGCAAAGCCCGAATCGACAGCTGCGCGCGAGGCGCCAACGGCTGCTCCCAGCTTGTCAGCCAGCGCTTCGATGATCCGGAAATCCTCTTCCGAGCCAACGCCACGACCACCCGACACGACGATCTTGGCCGAGGTGAGTTCCGGACGATCGCTCTCGGCAACCTTATCCTCGACCCAGGACGACAGACCTTTGTCACCTGCACCCGCCGCATCCGCGACCGAGGCCGCGCCACCATCGCCTGCCGCATCAAAGGTCGAGGTGCGCACCGTTACGACCTTGATTTTGTCAGACGATTTCACCGTCTGCATCGCGTTGCCAGCATAGATCGGGCGCTCGAACGTATCGGCATCGACCACGGCAGAAATATCCGAGATCACCATCACGTCCAGCAAAGCCGCGACGCGCGGCATCACGTTCTTGGCGCTCGCCGTGGCCGGCGCCACGATATGGCTGAAATCGCCCGCGAGCGAAACGATCAGATCGGCCAGCGGTTCTGCCAGACCATGCGCGTAAGCCGCTTCATCGGCCTTGAGAACCTTTGCCACGCCGTCCAGTTTCGCCGCCGCATCAGCCGCACCAGAGATGCCCGAGCCTGCGACCAGAACGGTCACGTCGCCCATCGCCTTGGCGGCGGTCACCGCCTTGGCGGTCGCGTCAGTGGCCAGATCGGCCCCATGGGTTTCCGCAATCAGAAGAACAGCCATCACACGACCCCCGCTTCTTTCAATTTCGCCACCAGCTCATCGACCGAGCCCACCTTGATGCCAGCCGACCGGCCCGCAGGCTCTGCGACCTTCACCACCGACAGGCGCGGGGTGACATCGACGCCGTAATCGGCGGCGGTTTTTTCTTCGAGCGGCTTTTTCTTGGCCTTCATGATATTGGGCAGCGAGGCATAGCGCGGCTCGTTCAGACGCAAATCGGTCGTCACGATCGCGGGCAGTTTCACCTCGATCGTCTGCAAGCCGCCGTCGATTTCGCGGGTGACTTTCGCCGCCTCGCCCTCAACCACGACTTCGCTGGCGAAGGTCGCCTGACCCCAGCCCAGCAGCGCGGCCAGCATCTGACCGGTCGCATTCATATCATTGTCGATCGCTTGCTTGCCAAGGATGACCATCTTGGGGGCCTCTTCCTCGACGATCTTGGCGAGGATTTTCGCCACGGCCAGCGGTTCGATGTCTTGGTGCACATCATCGGCAGCCACGACAAGGATCGCGCGATCCGCGCCCATCGCCAGCGCCGTGCGCAGCGTTTCCTGCGCCTGCTTGACGCCGATCGAGACCACGACGATCTCTTCGACGGCCCCTTTTTCTTTCAGACGGATCGCCTCTTCGACGGCAATCTCGTCAAAGGGGTTCATCGACATTTTGACATTGGCTAGATCGACACCGCTGCCATCCGCTTTCACACGGGCTTTCACGTTATAGTCGATCACGCGCTTCACCGGCACCAGGACCTTCATCGGCGTGTCTCCCTAATCATGGGTCCGCCTGTTGCGGGCGGACAGGTTCGTTCGGTAATTTTGTTACAAGAGCAAGCGCCCAAGGGACAGGGGTAAAACGTCACTTTTGGGCGTCGGACGTCACGTCTTGACGACTGTTTGCGCTATCGCGCCGGATGGCCTGCCGTAACGTCGCCTTGAGGGGGGAATCGCAAAGGCCGCCCCGGTTGGGAGCGGCCTTCGTTTAGTCACACGCGTGAGGCAAGATCAGTCGGTCTCGGATTCACCCGCGAATTTGCGATCGTTCTGCATCTCGAGCCACATCGCATTGGCCACCGCAATCAGCGCGGCCAGTGGAAGCCCGAGGATCCATGCGAAATACCACATAACTTGGTCTCCTCTCAGTAGGAATGGCTGTCGCTTTCGACCTCTTCGGCCGTCACCTTGCCCCACAGAACCTTATAAACCCAGGCAGTGTAGGCGAGAATGAGCGGCATGAAGATGACCGTGACGACGAGCATGACGAACAGCGTTTGCTGCGAGGACGACGCGTCCCAGACAGTGAGCGATGCATCGGGTTGAATCGAGCTGGGCAGAATGAACGGGAACATCGTCAGACCGACCGATGAAATCACCCCGAAGATACCCAGTTTCGACAGTAGCAGTGTCGAGCCTTCGCGACCCGCACGCAGCCCCATCGTGGCCAGCGCGATGCCCAGCAGGCCAAGGATCGGTGCAATCGCGATCCACGGGCGATCCGAATAGGCCGACAACCAGCTGCCACCGTGTTCAACGGTCGAGAATAGCGGGTTGGACGGGCCGTTATCGGGCACGACAGAGGTGATCGTGTAGCCCTTGATCCCAAAGGCAAGCCAGACACCTGCGAGGATATAGGTGACAAAGGCCACCATCCCCGCCACCGATCCGATTGCCCGTGCGCGAAGCTGCACAGGGCCTTCGGTTTTCAGCGTGAGCCATGCCGCGCCGTGCATCATCAGCATCGAAATCGAGACGACACCGGCGAGCAAGGCAAACGGATTGAGCAGCGAGATGAACTTGATGAAGAAGTTGCCCGGATAGAGCGGCATCAACATATCGTTCAACTGGAAGGGCACGCCTTGCAGCACGTTGCCCACTGCCACGCCGAAGATCAGTGCAGGCACCGCTCCGCCGACGAACAGCGCCCAGTCCCATCCGTTGCGCCAAGCGTGGCCGTCACGCTTGGAGCGGTATTTGAACGCCACGGGCCGTAGGATGAGCGCGGCAAGAATCGCGAACATCGCCAGATAGAAACCCGAGAAGCTGACCGCGTAGAGCGGCGGCCAAGCGGCAAAGATCGCACCGCCGCCGAGGATGAACCACACTTGGTTGCCCTCCCAGACCGGGCCGACCGTATTGATCGCTACACGACGTTCAGTGTCGGTTTTCCCAACGAATGGGAGCAACGCGCCCACACCCAGGTCAAAGCCATCGGTCAGCGCGAAGCCGATCAACAACACACCCAGCAAGAGCCACCAGATCACGCGCAGCACATCAAGGCTGATTAGTTCGGAAAGAATCATTTTCTTACTCCGCTGGCATGGTGACGGGGGAACTGCGACCCGACAGACGGTCTTCATGCCGCTGCTGCCAGTCTTGCGTCAGTTCCACGTCCTGATAGGGGCCCTTTTTGATGAATTTGATCATCAAGCCCATTTCAATGATGAAGAGCACTGTGTAGAGGGCGATGAAGCCTGCCAACGTGACCAACAGATCGCCGACCGACAGGTGACTCACCGATAGCGCCGTGGGCAGCACCCCGTCCACCGTCCAAGGCTGACGCCCGAATTCGGCAGTGAACCAGCCCAATTCCGCAGCAATCCACGGGGTGGGAATGATCCAGACCGCCGCGCGCAATGCCCAACGCGGGTATTGCATGCCTCTCCAGTTCGAGACGAAGAAGAAATAGGCCATCACCGCGATGAACGAGAAGCCAAGTGCCACCATGATGCGGAACGACCAGAAGATCGGCCAAACGGTTGGCACCGTATCATTCGCCGCCTGCTGTATCTGTGCCGGCGTTGCGTTGCGCGGGTCATCGACGTAGCGCATCAGCAGATAGGCATAGCCCAGATCACCGACATTTTCGTTGAACTGCGCTTTGACCTCGGGGCTGACATCACCCTTGGCTTCGCGGATCTTGAGGAGATCGTCATAGGCGATAATGCCCCTTTTGATCCGCTCTTCCGAGCCTTTGACCAACTGGTTGATGCCTTCGATCTGCCCCGTCAGCGAGCGCGTGCCGATCAAGCCCATCGCCCACGGAATATGCACTGCATACTTGGTTTCGCGCGCCTGCTGATCGGGGATACCAAACAGCGTAAACGAGGCGGGTGCGGGTTCCGTGTTCCACATCGCTTCCATCGCGGCGAGCTTCATTTTCTGGTTGTGGGTGGTCTCATAGCCCGACTCATCGCCCAGAACGACAACCGACAAAGCCGAGGCCAAACCAAAGGCCGCCGCGACTGCGATCGAACGGCGCGCCAGTTCGAAATGGCGACCTTTCAGCATATACCAGCTTGAAACGCCCATCACGAACACGGCCGCCGTCACATAGCCCGCCGAAACGGTATGAACGAACTTTGCCTGTGCGACAGGGTTGAACACAACGTCGAAGAACGAGGTCATTTCCATGCGCATCGTCAGCGGGTTAAACGCGGCCCCGACGGGGTTTTGCATCCAGCCATTGGCAATCAAAATCCATAGCGCCGAAAAGTTCGACCCGAGGGCGACCAACCATGTCACGACCATGTGCTTGACCGGGCTCAGCTTGTCCCAACCAAAGAACATCAACCCGACAAAGGTTGCTTCCATAAAGAAGGCCATCAGCCCCTCAATGGCCAGCGGTGCGCCAAAGATGTCGCCCACATAGTGGCTATAGTAGCTCCAGTTCATGCCGAACTGGAATTCCATCGTAATCCCGGTCGCTACGCCCAGCACGAAGTTGATGCCAAACAGTGTGCCCCAGAATTTTGTCATTTGCCGCCAGATGGGGCGGTTGGTCATTACATAGACCGTCTCCATGATCGCCACGATGATCGATAGACCAAGCGTGAGCGGCACGAAGAGGAAGTGATACATGACAGTCATAGCGAATTGCAGCCGTGACAGGTCAACGATCCCGATATCCATTCTCGTTCTCCGTTCCCTACTTGCACCCGAGCATAACCCGAGTCCTTACGTCGACTCGGGGAATGCCGAGTCTTCCAGAAATGTTATTCCTGGATGCACCTTCTAGGGACGGCTCTGCGCTTCTCCTTGAGGCAGATCAAATTGACGCATTGTCGCACGCACCTGTGAACAGTTGTGATGGACAATTTGCCTCAGCTATTCCGCGACTTAGCGTCGCAGATCCGCGTCATTTCAGCGCAATTTCACGGCTTGCAAAGGCGAGATCGTGATTGCGATGCGAGACGATGATGATACCTGAGTCGGGCAAAAGGCGGCGCAGGCCCGCCAAAGTCGCGGCGGCTGTCGGTGCATCCAGCCCCTCTGTAGGCTCATCAAGCAGCAAGATTTCCGGGCGGCGCAAAGCGGCCCGCGCTAGAGCTAAACGCTTGGCCTGACCGCCCGAAAGCCCGGCCCCGCCTTCGCCCAAAAGTGCCGCAAACCCGCCGCGCGCCTCGATCACCTCATCAAGGTCAACCGCGTGCAAAGCGGCGCGCGCTTCGTCCTCGGGCAGCAATTTCCCTTGCGGTAAAGCCAGTGCGAGGTTTTCGGCCACCATGCCGCCAATCAACTGGCTGCGTTGGGCCACCATCGTCAGATGCGCGCGCAAATCGGCCTCGGGCCATTGCGCCATCGCGACGCCGCACATCGCAAGCGTGCCAGCGCTGGGCGCTAGCAGCCCCGCCAGCACCGCCAGCGCGGTCGATTTTCCTGCCCCCGACGGTCCAGTTAAAAACAGCGTCTCGCCCGGATGCAGATCGAAATTGAGCCCCTCAAACACCGGAGCCTGTGCGCCGGGGCGCGTGAAGCTGAGCCCTTTTGCACGCAAGAGCGGCGCATCAGGGACCGGGAGGGGCTGGGTCGTGGCATCGGGGCGCGCAGGCGTGTCGCTGAGGTCCAGAACCCGCGCGCCAGCCTCTTGCATCCGCCCGATCTCGGCCATTCCCCGGCGCAGTAGCATCAGCGATTCCGCCAATGCCAGCGCGACAAACAGACCGATTGCGGCGCGCGCAGGCGTGATTTGCCCTGCCGCCGCCATCTGACCACCGATGGCCAAGGCAGCAGCCCCCGCAAGGGCCGCGGTCGCGCTGATCACCGCGCCGACGCGGCGATCCAAGGCCTCAAGATTGCGCCGGGCAATCGCTTCGGCGTCGATCTGGGCCAAAATCTGCGCGCTTTGCGAGCGCAACGCACCCGCTACCGCCAGATCAGCCCGCCCGCGCATCAATTCCAGCGCATGGCTGCGGATCGCCTGCAGCGCGGTTTCCGCCGCGCGCGCATCGGATCGCGCGGCCCGCGCCACCCAGATCAGCCCACCACCGCCGCCGATCAGATAAATCGCGAAGACCGCCAAGCCAATCGGAAGCCCCTCAAGCCACCACAACATCAACAGCGCGGACAGTTGCACCATGCCGCCCGCCAAGAACGGCAGCGCAAGGCGCAGCAGCAACCCGTCCAGCGCATCAACGTCCGAGGTGATCCGGTTCAGCGCCTCGGCGCCGCGCAGTTTCGCCTGATCCTCATGCGGTCGGCGTGAGACACCATCCATCAACGCCAGCCGCAGATCGGCCAAGGCGCGCAGGGTCGCGTCATGGGTCAACACCCGCTCGCCATAGCGCGCAACCGCCCGTCCCAGCGCCAGCCCGCGCACCCCGGCCGAGGGCTGGAAGAAATCAAACCCAAGCCCCAGCCCGGTGACCCCTGCCACTGCGGCCGCCGTCACGAACCACCCCGACAGGCCCAACAGGGCCGCCCCCATCGCAAGCACCAGAAAAGACAGCGCAAGACCGCGCGTGAAGGCTGTCTTTTGCTGCGCGATAAGGCGCTCGATCAAGGTCAAAAGCACCTTCATGTCGCAGCCTCCAGCGCAATGGCGCGATCTAGCGCGCCCACCATGGCGGGGTCGTGGCTGGCGACGATCAAAGTCACGCCCTGTGCGCGTAGGCCGATCAGTCCGGCGATGACCTTGGCGGCGGTGTCTGGGTCCAGATCGGCGGTGGGTTCATCGGCCAACAGCAAGGGGCGATGGGCGAAATGCGCGCGCGCGATCAGCAAACGGCGCGCCTCGCCACCCGAAACACCCCCGCCCATATCGCCAAGCCGCGTCTCCAGCCCCTCGGGCAGAGACGCCACGATCTCGCCCGCCGCCGCCGCTTCAAGGGCTGCGTCGATATCGCCCTCCTGACCCAGCGTGATCAACTGGCGCAGCGTCATATCGGCAAAGCGCGGGGTTTGTGGAATCCACCCCAAAGCGGCGCGCCAATCATCGGCGCTGGCATCCTCCAGCCGCGTGCCGCCCAGCGTGATTTCACCCGCCTCGGGCACGATCAGCCCGGCCAACGTGGTCAAAAGCGTAGTTTTTCCGGCCCCCGAAACGCCTGTGATCGCCACCGCCTCACCGGGTTTGATCGCGCCGTCGGGCATCGCAATTGGCGCGGCGCCTTGGGCAGGGCGGATCTGTAGCCCGGACCAGCGCAGCGTGCCGCTTGCCAAGGGCTGCCCTGCGCCGCCTTGACCCAACATTTTGCTGGCTTTCGCAATCTCGGTTTCGGCGCTGTCCAACTCGCCCGCCACGGCCAACGCGGCGGCGCGGTCATGCCAAGCGGCTGCCAGATCGCGCAATGGCTGAAAGAATTCGGGCGCGATCATGAGCAGGAAAATCCCGGTGGCCGGGGTCATCTGCGTGCCCCATGTGCCAAAATGCATCCAGCCAATCAGGGAAAAGCCGACATAAACGGCAACCATCGCCACGCCAATCGCAGCGAACAGTTCCAACACGGTCGAGGACAAAAACGCCACGCGCAGCACCGCCATTGTGCGGGTGCGCAGGTCTTCGGTCTTGACCTCGAGATCGGCGCGCGAACGCGCCTCGCCCCCCAAAAGTCGTAGGTCGGTGATTGCGGCGATCCGGTCGATCAGTAGCTTGTTGAGCGCGCCGATCTCGACCATCTGACGCTCGGAAGCCTCTTGCGCAGCCATCCCCACCAGCGCCATGAACAGCGGGATCAGGGGGCCGGCAAGCAACAAGATCACAGCCACGGCCCAGCTTTGCGTCAGCGCGATCAGGATGAACGCAAGCGGCACAATGCGCGCGCGAATGAAGGTGGGTTGATAGCGCGTCGCCCAAGGGCCAAGGGCTGCCAGCTTTTCCGCCATCAGCGAGGCGGTCTGCGAAGGCGAGAGGGCAGCTGCCCCGGTGGCTTGTAAGATGGCATGTTCGATCAGGCGCTTGCGGGCCTCGGTCAGGATCGCCTCGGCGGCATCTGCGCTCAGCTTCAGCGCCATCCAGTCCAGCACGATGCGCACAAGCGCAAGGGCGATGAACCCGGCCGCGCCCATCAGCGGCGAAAGCTGCGGTGAGACGCCCGGTGCCACCAAATCCCCCAGCACAAGCCCAACCAAAGTCGCCTGCATCGGCCAGATCAGCGCCGCCAAAACCGACAACCAACCTGCGGCCTTCAAGCGGCGCGCCTGCGGGGCGGCCACACGCGAAAGGATCTGCTTTGGCGTTTGTGGGGTGGTTTCCGTCATCTCGTTTCCTGCGCTTGATTCGCCAGATAGCGGGCTGCAGGGGGCGGGGCAATGGCCCTGCGACAATCGGCGCAAGGACAGCGCAAGGGGCTGACATACGAAAAACCGCCCGGGCGCAGGGCCCGAGCGGTGTCTTCGAGGGTTACCAGTCTCGAAAACGAGGAAGGATCAGCAGGGGGCGATATACTCGCGCCCATAAGCATCACGATATCGGCACTGACCGGGTTGGTTCGCTTGCCCGATGAGTGCTCCCGCGACGCCGCCAGCGGCGGCACCAAGGGCTGCGCCCTTAATACGATCGCCATCTTTAGACACAGCCGCCCCCAAAACAGCACCAGCCGCAGCGCCAGTCGCGGCAGATTGATTTTGAGGGGTCGTTTGGCAGGCAGCAAGGCCGGTAACGAGCGGCAGAATGAGAAGCATTTTCTTCATGGAAGTGTCTCTCCGGTTAGGACGTAATTATTTGACTAACGTCGAGTGACCTACTTGGTTCCCAACTATTTCTGGCGCCTGCATCATAGAGCCGCACGCGGTCGCGGGCTTGACAGCGGGCACTATAGTTGCGTCAAGCAGAGCTGAGAATTGAGGCCAGCCAGAGGAGCTTTGCCAATGACCTCCAATCCCGGGCGTGTGACGTTAATCGGTGCGCTGGTGACATTTGCGCTATTTGCGACGGTCTTGATGATGATGCGCCCTTTGATGGCGATCGACGAGACGCGTTATCTGACCGTCGCTTGGGAGATGTGGCAGGGCGGCTCGAAATTTGTCCCCCATCTGAACGGCGAGATTTATTCGCATAAGCCGCCGCTGCTGTTCTGGCTGGTGAACCTTGCCTGGATGGCCTTTGGGCAAAGCGAATGGGCGGCGCGGTTGGTGGCGCCTGCTTTCGGGTTGCTGTCGGTCTATCTGGTTGCCCGTCTGGCGCGCGCGCTTTGGCCTGATGCGCCCGAGCGCGGCGGTCTGGCGGCGCTGATCCTCGCGACGTCGGGGATGTTCCTGCTCTATGGCTCGACCACGATGTTTGACACGATGCTCAGCGCGGCGACGCTGATCGGTATGCTCTCGATCTGGGCGTTGCGGGGCGGATTGCGGCTTGGGCCGGTGATCGGGATGGGCGTTGCACTGGCGCTTGGGGTGCTGGCCAAGGGACCGGTGATTTTGGTGCATGTGATGCCTGCTGCGCTGTTGATGCCGCTATGGGCGGCGCGCGAGGGGCGTGTTCGGCTTGCCGGTTGGTATGGCCGCATCGCCTTGGCCTTTGTGATTGCCTTAGCGCTTGTGTTGATCTGGCTCGGCCCTGCGGTGATCCTTGGCGGCGCGGAATATCGCGAGCAGATCTTGTGGAAGCAAAGCGCGGGCCGGATGGTCGAAAGCTTTGCCCATGGTCGCCCCGTCTGGTTCTTTATCGCGTTGCTGCCGCTGTATCTTTGGCCGTGGGGCTGGAGCCGGGCCGGGCTGGCGGCGCTGAAACCAAGCCGCCTTTGGGCCGATCCCGGCACGCGGATGGTCAGCATCTGGGCGATTGCGGCGCTGATTGCGTTCTCGCTGATTTCGGGCAAGCAGGCGCATTACTTGCTGCCGGAAATGCCCGCGCTGGCGCTGTTGCTGTCGGGGATGGTGCCCACCGCTGAGCCACGGATGCGCGCCTTGCGTCTGGCGTGGCTGCTGCCCGGCTTGGGCGTGGTGATCGCGGCAGCGGCGGTGCCGTTCGGGGCCTTCCCGGACTTGCCGACAGGCACGGGGTCTTGGCTGTTCTGGATTGTCGGGGTGGTGATTTTGGCGCTTGCAGCGTTGATCGTGCTACGCGCGCATGCGGGCTGGCGCGCCGAGGCTTGGGTCGCCCCCCTCAGCCTTGTGGCGATCGAGGCGATGGTCTGGCCGATCCTGTGGCCGATCTATGACCCGGTGCCGCTGGGGGCGCTGCTGGCAGCGCATTCGCAACATGGGGTGGCGACGACCGACACGGGCTATGCGGGCCAGTTTTCCTATGCCGGGCGGTTGGTGGAGCCGGTGCAAGTGCTGGGCAATAGCGCCGATCTGGGGCGCTGGATGGCCGCGCATCCGGGTGGCATCGTGTTGGCGCCAGGCGCGCTTCCTGATGTGTCCGGGCTTGGCCAGATCGCCGAGCGCCATTTCCGTCAACGCGACTGGCGGATCTATCAGGTTGCTCTGCCCGCCAATCCGTCTCCGAACGCGGCACCTCAAGAGACCCCAGCACCCAGCGCGGCGCAATAGCCGAGGCTGAAAATAGTCACGCCCGAAGCGCAAGGCTCCGGGCGTGACGCTGCAACCGATAGGCTCTGCTTATCCTGCAGACTTCTCGGTGGGCCGCTCTTCTAGCTTGACGGAGAGAGTGAGCGGCTTGTTCGCGCGCAGCAAGGACAGCTGCACCGTCGTGCCCGGATTGTCAGACCCGATAGCGCGGGTCAGATCGCGCGGCGCTTTCATCGGCTTGCCGTCAACGGCCACGATAATATCGCCACGCTTCAGGCCTGCCTTTTGGGCGGGCGTGCCGTCACTGACATCAGCAACCAAAACGCCTTCGGGTTTGTCGAGACCCAAAGCCGCCGCGATATCGGCGCTGACCGGTTGGATCGAGACACCAAGGAAGCCGCGCTTGACCGAGCCGACGTTTTGCAAATCAGCAACCACGCCTTTGATCGTGTCCGAAGGCACCGAGAACCCGATCCCGACCGAGCCACCGGTGGGCGACAGAATAGCCGTGTTCATCCCGATCACCTGGCCTTCGGCGTCAAACAGCGGACCACCCGAGTTGCCTTTGTTGATCGCCGCATCGGTCTGGATGTAGTTGTCAAACGGCCCCGATTGCAGATCGCGACCCAGCGCCGAAACGATCCCGGCGGAGACCGAGATGCCCAAGCCGAAGGGGTTGCCAATGGCCACCACGGGCTCGCCGACTTCTGCTTTGGCGGAATCGCCAAAACCGACCGTCGCCAGATCTTTCTTGGTGTTGACCTTGATCAGCGCGATGTCGGTTGCTTTGTCCACGCCGATCACTTTCGCATCGTCAGACGTGCCGTCCTGGAAGGTGACCTTCACGCTTTCGGCCCCGTCGACGACATGCGCGTTGGTGACGATATAGCCGTCTTTTTCAATGACGAACCCAGTGCCGAGCCCGGTGATCTCTGGCCGTGGCATCGGGTCTTGGCCCTGACTTTGATCGCCCTGTCCGTTCGGCATCGGAATGCCAAAGCGGCGCGAGAAGAACTGGTAGGGGAAATCTTCAGGCATGCCCATTTGGGCCATTTCCTGATTGTCGGCTTTTTTCTTGATCTCGATCGTTACCACGGCGGGCATGACTTGTTTGACCAGATCAACCGTGTTGGTAAAGGCCTCGGCCGCAGCCATATTGGGGGCCAGAACCAAGCCGGTTGTCGCAATGGAGCCGGCTCCGATCATGACCGACGCGGCCAGGGTGCGCAGCAGACGGGCTTTGCGAATGTCCTGCATTTCTCTCTCCTTCGTGTCAGGGATGACCCTTTCTAGCGGGCCAAGCCTGTCGGGGACTCTGCAAGAAGATTGCAGTGGTGTAATCCTGTTCACCATTGAGAGAGCAAGGCGTGACTTGTGCTTTGGGCGCAGCCATTTACATCAAGCGATACAA
This sequence comes from Thioclava arctica, assembly GCF_040892615.1. Taxonomy (NCBI): domain Bacteria; kingdom Pseudomonadati; phylum Pseudomonadota; class Alphaproteobacteria; order Rhodobacterales; family Paracoccaceae; genus Thioclava; species Thioclava arctica. The sequence goes on along the minus strand of NZ_JBFRYC010000013.1, from coordinate 27,753 downwards.
GGAAGGTCGGGCGATGAAGCTATTGTTGATCGAAGACGATGCGACCACGGCTGAGTATGTCGCCCAGGGGTTGCGCCAAGAGGGGCATCTGGTGGACGCACTCGCCAATGGGCGTGATGGGCTCAGTCAGGTGCTTGGGGGCGAATATGATGCGATCATTGTTGATCGGATGCTGCCCGAACTTGACGGGCTGTCGATCGTGCGGGCCGTGCGCGCAGCCAAGATCGCCACGCCGATCATCTTTCTGACTGCGATTGGTGGGGTGGATGACCGGATCGAGGGGCTGAATGCGGGCGCCGATGATTATCTTGTCAAACCCTTCGCCTTTGGCGAGCTGTCCGCGCGGCTCGCAGCCCTTGCGCGTCGCCCTCAGGCGCAGGCCGAACAGGTTGTGCTGGAGGCGGGCGATCTGAAAATGGATCTCATAACGCGCCGGGTGTCGCGCGCGGGCCAAGAGATCGACCTGTTGCCACGCGAATTTGCGCTGCTCGAGTTTCTCCTGCGCCGCAAGGGGCGGGTGCAGACCCGCACGATGCTGCTGGAAGGGGTGTGGGATCTGAACTTTGATCCCCAGACCAATGTCGTTGAGACCCATATTTCGCGCCTGCGAAACAAGGTCGACAAGCCCTTCGCGCGCGACTTGATCCATACGGTGCGCGGCGCTGGCTACCGGATCGAAGGCGGATGACGGGGCGGCTCAATCGCGCAGCGATCCTTGCCTCGACGCCCTTGCGTCAGGCGCTTGGGTTGATGGGGCTTGTCTTTGCGATCTTGCTGGTGACGCTGGGCTTTGCCTATGTCGCGCTGCGCTCCTCGACCGAAGACGCGATCCGCGCCGATCTCAAGCAGCAAACTGCGGTGTTTCAGGTCGCTGCCAACCCCGAAACCCTGTCAGTCATCGTCTCGGCCGAGGCCCGCGCCGCCGACCCGGCAGAACGTGCGATTGCGTTTGTGCTGGCGGATGGGCGTCAGGTTGGCAATGTGCAGGTGTCGCAACGCTCCGGTCACTGGCTGATTTCGCGTGATCCTGACTATGCGGCGCTGTCTCAGCATGGCTATTTCACGCTGGTGATGCCGATTGCCGGGGGCTTTCTGGTGATCGGCGAAAGCCGTGCGCCGATTGCGGAATTGACCTCGACTTTTCTGGCGATCTTGATCTTTTCCTTCGTGCCGTCGGTGTTGGTTTCAGCCGCCTATGGCACTTGGGCGGGGATGCGCGCGCGCCGCCGCGTCAGCGCGATCGAAGACACGCTGGATAACCTGACCGAGGGGCGGCTGGCCGCGCGGGTGCCTCAAAGGGCGATCAAACTGTCGCGTGGCGATGATCTGGCGCGCATCGGAACGCGGCTCAACCGGATGGCAGAGACGCAGGAATCGACGGTTGAGGCGCTGCGTCAGGTCTCGGCGGATATTGCCCATGACCTCAAGACTCCGATGCAGCGCATTTCGGTGCTGCTGGCGCAGTTGCGTGCTGTGGTCCCCGAAGGGAGTGAGGCGCATCAGATTGCCTGCCGTGCGGGCGACGAATCCGAGCGCGCCGTCGCGGTGTTTCATTCACTGCTGCAAATCGCGCAGATCGAAGGTGGCAGCCCGAAAGCGCGCTTCACGCGGCTCGATCTGGGCGCTTTGGCGGGTGATATTGCGGAACTTTACGCGGCCCCTGCCGAAGAGGCGGGCGGCAAACTGGTCTTGCAAGACACATCGCAGGGGCGCGCCACCGTGACGGGGGATCGCGGCCTATTGGGGCAGGTTCTCTCGAACTTGATCGAAAACGCGATCCGCCACGCCGGTCCCGCGCCCCAGATCGCGATCGAGATCGCGCGCGAGGCCAATTCGGTCGTGTTGCGTGTGCGCGATCATGGCCCCGGCATCCCCGAGCCCGAGCGCGCGCAGGTGTTGCGCAGGCTTTATCGGCTGGAACGCTCGCGCACCACGCCCGGCAATGGCTTGGGCTTGGCCTTGGTCCATGCGGTTGCGGGCCTGCACGAGGCCGAGTTGGATTTGGGCGACAATCACCCCGGTCTTGTCGTGACCCTGCGTTTTCGGCCTGCTTAAGTCCGGGCATTTTCGGTTATGGGGGCAGGCAGCAAAAAACCCGCGCCCATGTGGGGCGCGGGTTTCATGCTGAAGAGCAGTCGTTTAGCGCTTGGGACCCGCGTCGAGCGCATCCTCGAAGGTGCGCAGGCCTGTCTTGGGCGCTTGCACCAACACTGCCATATTGCCGGGCTTGTGTTCATTGCGCAGCATCTTGGTATGGGCCAGCGGAATATCCGCCCACGGGAAGACCTCGGACATGCAGGGATCGATCCGACGTTCCATCATCATTCGGTTGGCCGAAGCCGCTTGCTTGAGATGCGCAAAGTGGCTGCCTTGCAGACGCTTCTGGTGCATCCACATGTAGCGCACATCGAAGGTGCAGTTGAACCCCGAGGTGCCGGCGCAAATCACCACCATGCCACCCTTTTTCACCACCAGCGAACTGACTGGGAAGGTCGCCTCGCCGGGATGTTCGAACACCATGTCGACGCTGACGCCCTTGCCGGTGATCTCCCAGATCGCCTTGCCGAATTTGCGCGCCTCTTTGAGCCAGGCGTTATATTCGGGCGTGTTGACCTTGGGCAGTTGCCCCCAGCAGGTAAAATCCTTGCGGTTGATGACGCCCTTGGCGCCCAGCGACATCACGAATTCGCGTTTGTCCTCGTCTGAAATCACGCCAATCGCATTCGCGCCCGCCGCGTTGATCAACTGGATTGCAAAGCTGCCCAGACCGCCCGATGCGCCCCAGACCAGCACATTCTGGCCGGGCTTGAGATCATGCGGCTCATGGCCAAACAGCATCCGATAGGCGGTGGCCAGCGTCAGCGTGTAGCACGCGCTTTCCTCCCATGTCAGATGCTTGGGGCGGGGCAGCAATTGCTGCGCCTGCACACGGGTGAACTGCGAGAATGAGCCGTCATTGGTCTCATAGCCCCAAATCCGCTGGCTGGGCGAGAACATCGGATCGCCGCCATTACATTCCTCGTCATCGCCATCGTCTTGGTTGCAGTGGATCACCACCTCGTCGCCGACCTTCCAGCGGGTGACCTTGTCGCCCACTTTCCACACGATCCCAGACGCATCCGAACCCGCGATATGATAGGGCTGTTTGTGCCCGTCAAAGGGCGAAATCGGCACGCCCAAACCGGCCCAAACGCCATTATAGTTGACGCCAGCCGCCATCACGAGCACCAGTACCTCATGGCTGTCGATCTGCCACGTGTCGACCACCTCGACCTGGAACGACTGTTCAGGCTCGCCGTGACGGTCCTGACGGATCGCCCAAGCGTACATTTTCGCCGGGACATAGCCGAGCGGCGGCATTTCACCGATCTCGTACAGGTCCTTTTCAGGGGCGTCATAAGGGGCGATCCCGGTGTGTTGATCAAGGGCCATGGCTCTCTCCTGTATCGTCGTGCCGCACCGCAGAATCGGGCGGGGTTCGATCTGAGGGATACGCAGGCCCGCGCAACTTTGCAATCCCTGACGTTAGGTTTTTGTAATTTTATGTCCCCGCCGATCACTCGCCCTCACGCGCGCGTACCTTGTTTCAGGCGAAACGCGGTATTGCAACGCCAATGCCGATTGCGCCGCAGCGCGGCGAATTGACAGGGTCACAAACTTCAATCTATGACGGGTCATCGCGCAACAATATTGCGCAACTCAGATTCGCCAGAGGATGGAGCTCGCCATGACCCAAGACGCCAAACCCGCCAAGGACAAGCCGTGGCTGTTTCGCACCTATGCGGGCCATTCAACGGCCAAGAAGTCGAATGAGCTGTATCGTGCAAACCTTGCCAAGGGGCAGACCGGGCTGTCGGTGGCCTTCGATCTGCCGACCCAGACCGGCTATGACAGCGACCATATCCTCAGCAAGGGTGAGGTTGGCAAGGTCGGCGTGCCAGTCTGTCACTTGGGCGATATGCGCGCACTGTTCGATCAGATCCCGCTTGAGCAGATGAATACCTCGATGACGATCAACGCGACTGCGCCGTGGCTGCTGTCGCTTTATATCGCGGCGGCCGAGGAACAGGGTGCCGATGTCAGCGCGCTGCAAGGCACGGTGCAAAACGATCTGGTCAAGGAATACCTGTCGCGCGGCACTTATATCTGCCCGCCCAAGCCCAGCCTTGCGATGATCACCGATGTTGCGGCCTACACGCGTGAGCATCTGCCGAAATGGAACCCGATGAACGTGTGTTCCTATCATCTGCAAGAGGCGGGCGCGACGCCCGAACAAGAGCTGGCCTTCGCGCTGGCCACGGCGATTGCCGTGCTGGATGATCTCAAGAATAAAGTGCCCGCCGAGGCTTTTCCCGAAATGGTCGGGCGGATTTCTTTCTTTGTGAATGCGGGTATCCGGTTCGTCACCGAGATGTGCAAGATGCGCGCCTTTACCGAGCTGTGGGATGAGATCACGCGCGAGCGCTATGGTATCGAAGACGCCAAGTTCCGCCGCTTCCGCTATGGCGTGCAGGTGAACTCGCTTGGCCTGACCGAACAGCAGCCCGAGAATAACGTCTATCGCATCCTGATCGAGATGCTGGCGGTGACTCTCAGCAAGAATGCCCGCGCCCGCGCCGTGCAACTGCCTGCTTGGAACGAGGCGCTGGGCCTGCCGCGCCCGTGGGATCAGCAATGGTCGCTGCGCATGCAACAGATCATGGCCTATGAGACGGACCTGCTGGAATTTGGCGATCTGTTTGAGGGCAATCCAGCAGTCACTGCCAAGGTCGAGGCGCTCAAGGACGGCGCGCGTGCCGAGCTGGAGACACTCGATTCCATGGGCGGCGCGATTGCCGCAATTGATTATATGAAGGCACGTCTGGTTGACAGCAACGCCGCCCGGATCAACCGCATTGAGGCCGAGGAAACCATCGTCGTCGGCGTGAACCGTTGGCAACAGGGCGAGCCCTCGCCGCTAACGGCGGGCGATGGCGGGATCATGGTGGTCGACCCCGCGATGGAGCAGGACCAGATCGGCCGTCTGACTGCTTGGCGCGCCGAACGTGACGAGGACGCGGTGCAGCTGGCGCTGGGCGCGCTGCGCGATGCGGCCAAGGCGGGCGAGAACGTCATGCCCGCCTCGATCGCCGCGGCGAAAGCCGGGGCCACGACGGGCGAATGGGCCGGTATCATGCGCAAGGTCCACGGCGAATATCGCGGCCCCACGGGCGTGTCGCGCAGCCCCTCGAACCGAACCGAAGGCCTCGACACGATCCGCGAGGCAGTGGACGCGGTCAGCTCGCAACTGGGCCGTCGCCTCAAGTTTCTCGTCGGCAAGCCCGGCCTTGATGGCCATTCCAACGGTGCCGAGCAGATCGCCTTTCGCGCCCGCGATTGCGGCATGGACATCACCTATGACGGAATCCGCCTGACGCCTGAACAGATCGTCGCCAAGGCGCTTGAGGATCAGGCCCATGTCGTGGGGCTTTCGATCCTGTCGGGCAGCCATATGCCGCTGATCGAAGAGCTGATGGAGCGGATGCGTGCCGCCGGACTGGATCACATCCCGGTTGTCGTTGGCGGCATTATCCCCGACGAGGATGCCGCTAAATTGCGCGGCTTTGGTGTGGCGCGCGTCTATACGCCCAAGGATTTTGAGCTTAACCGGATCATGATGGATATCGTGGCGCTGGCGACACCGACCGAAGCGGCTGCCTGAGACCGCTGGGGGTTTCACACCCCCAGACCCCCGTGAGATATTGAGATCAAGAGGAAGATGCTTTGGACTTCCTCTTGACCCAAATATCCCCGCCGGAGGCATCCACATCAAATCTGGGCGCGAAGCCAGAGGCTTTCGCCCTTCCGCCCGCCCAAGGGCGCGCGTAAAGTCGGGCCATGAGCAGTTCAATTCAGTTTTCCGACGATCAGGCCGAAGCCTGGGATGCCGTTTCCGAGGCATTGCAGGCTGCGGGCGTTGATATTCTAGAGGGCCATTTGCAGCCCGAGGGCGGTGGCAATCGCGTGCTCTCGGTGATTGGCAAGGCGGGGTCGGGCAAGACCTTGTTGCTGGCAGAGTTGTATAAGGCGCTCGACGCGGCCGGGGTTGATCTGGTCTCGGGCGACTTCGAGGGCAAAAAGCGGCGCGAGCGGCGCAGCTTGGCGATCTTGGCGCCGACGAACAAAGCCGCGAGCGTTTTGCGCACGCGCGGCGTGCCTGCCACCACCATTCACCGCATTCTCTACACCCCGGTCTACGACCCGGAATATGAACGTATTGCCGAATGGTTGACGGGGCAGGGATCGCGCCCCGACATTACGCAACTCCAGATCCCCGGCCTGACCGAAGAGGCGCTGGATCGCGCAAAGGCGTTTTACGATTTGCAGAAATCGGTGCCAGGCGCGTTGGCGTCTGCAGGGCTGCGCGGATCGGATTTCATCAAGGGCTGGAAGCGGCGCGAAGACCCGCTGGATATTGGCTTTGTCGATGAGGCCTCGATGCTGGATGAGCGCCAGTTCGACGACCTGAAAGAGATTTTTCCCACCTTGGTTTTGTTTGGTGATCCTGCGCAGTTGGCACCGGTGAACCAGTCAGGGCAGATGGTATTCGAGCGCCTGCCCGATGAACAAAAGCACGTGCTGCATCGCATTCACCGGCAGGCCGAGGATAACCCGATCCTTGATCTGGCGCATATGCTGGGCGATGAAAGCGTGACGTTTGAAGCGTTTGAGCGCGCGGTCGAGGCGGCTGCGGCCAAGGATGACCGCGTGGTCTGGGCCGAGCGGGTGGAAAGCGATCTGATGGCGCGTTCTCCGGTGCTGGTCTGGCGCAATGCCACGCGCATCCGCTTGATCCATGCCTTTCGCGCCGCCCATTCCGCGCCCGCCGATATGCTGCTGCCCGGTGAACCGCTGGTCTGTGACGGGATCGAGCTGCCCGTGAAACACCGCAAGAAACGCATTGATCTTGAGGCGCGCGGCCTGATCAAGGGCGCACAGGTGGTCTACCTTGGTCCGGGCACCAAGCCGGGGTTTTCGCGGCTGCATGTCATGGGAGCGGAGGAGCCGCGATTGTCGGCGGCCTCGATTATCAAGATCGAGATGCCCGATGCGGAAGAGCCCTTTATTCCCTATGCCGCGCGGATGGGGGCGGCGTTCTTGCACGGTGCGGCGGTGACGATCCACAAGGCGCAGGGTAGTCAGTGGGAAGATGTGCAGGTCTTTGCCCCCGATATCTACGCCGCCTATCGTGCGGGACGTGTCGAGGCGGGTATTCCGCTGTGGAAGCGACTGGCCTATGTCGCGATCACGCGGGCGCAAAACCGTCTGCTGTGGGTGGTGCGTGCACGGCTTGCCCGCCCCTCCGGGCCGCTATCGATCGAGGATCTGCCCAAAGGCGGGGGGGCGCTTAAGCTGCAGGTCGAAGCGCAGGGCAATTGATGCGGGATGCCTTCGGCGAGAGTATTTCAGGCTAGATGAAAGGGAGGGTGCGATGGGCGTGATGGTGGTGACAGGGGCGAGCGCCGGGATCGGTCGCGCGGTCGCCGAAATGGCTTTGGCGCAGGGCTGGCAGGTGGCCTGTCTGGCGCGGCGGTTGGAAGTGTTGCACGACATCGCAGCCAAGGGCGATGGTTTGGCAATCGCCTGTGATGTGAGCGAAGAGGGTGCGGTTTCGGAGGCGTTTGCGCAGATCGTGGCGCGGTTTGGCCGCATTGACGTGATGTTCAATAATGCCGGGATGTTTCCGCCCGCCGCCTTACCCGATGAAGTGACGCTGCTCGATTGGCAGGCCTGTATCGACGTCAATCTGACGGGGATGTTTTTATGTGCGCGCGCCGCTTTTGCGCAGATGCGGGGGCAAGATCCGCAAGGGGGGCGGATCATCAATAACGGCTCGATTTCGAGCCAGGTGCCGCGGGCGAAATCGCTGGCCTATACGGTTTCTAAACATGCGGTGAACGGGATGACCAAGCAGCTTGCGTTGGATGGGCGAGATTTTCGCATTGCCTGTGGTCAGATTGATATTGGCAATGCGCGCACCGGGCTTTTGGCGGGGATCGACAAGGCCGCCACGAAAACGGCGGAGCCAACGATGGATGTGGCCAATGTCGCGCGCTCGGTGTTGCATATGGCGTCTCTGCCGCTTGAGGCCAATGTGCTGAACATGACGGTGATGGCCAGCGCGATGCCCTTTGTCGGGCGCGGTTAGCGCACGAAGCGGAACACCGCTGCCGCCGCCCAGCCTGCGATCACCGCAAGGGCCAGCGAGAGCAGGCCGTAGATCGCGGCATGCTCATGGGCCAGCGCATAGAGCCAGCGCTCTAGACCGACTTTGCGCACGTCAATCGCGGATTGATACTGATCGACCAGCTTGCCTTTGCGCAGCAGGAAGATACGGGTTTTGTAATCGCCTTCGGTCAGGTTCGCAGGCAGTTCGAAATCGGCGCGAAACAGGGTGTTTTCCACCAAGCGCACGCCGCCTGTCTCAAGCGTATACAGCCCCTGGCGTTCGCGAATGCGCACCATTGCCTCGGTAAAAGGTCTGGTATCTTTGACCTGAACGGGGCCGGAAAACGCGCGCATTGCCAGCGGAATCGAAATGCGCTGCTGGACGTCAACCTTGGGGTCGAGAATGTCTTTGAGCGGACCCGAGGTTGCCACTGCATAATAGCTGGGTGCGGAGGCCACACCCAGAGCCGCCGTATTCACCCAGATCCCGAATTCACGCGACTTGCGCCGGATCGTGACAGGCCCAAGCGGGCCTTCGAGGGTGACGATCACGGCCAAACCGTCATTGGCTGGCTCGGGGGCTTCGCGTTTGATTGCGCCGTAAATCAGGATTTGCGAGCCGTCAAAGGAGGTGGTGATGCCGATATTGTCACGGCTCAGACCGGCGACGATTTGTTCAGCGGGTTCTTGGCCCGGTTGCGGTGTCGCCTCTTGAGCGGGCGCGAACACTGGCACCAGTGCAAGCAGCAGCGCGAGGCGCAAGGGGTGTGTGAGGGCGCGCATCATCAGTGTGACCCCACTGCAAGCGAGTAGAGGTCATGCGGGCGGATGATCAGATCGGTCCCCAATTTGACCGCGACCAAGATGACCAGAAGGGCCAGCAGAATGCGCAGTTGTTCGGCCTTCAGCCGAGCGCCCAGTCGTGAGCCGATCTGCGCCCCTACCACGCCCCCCACGATCAGCAAAAGCGCCAGCATCACATCGACCGTCTGGTTGGTGATGGCATGCATGAACGTCGTAAAAGCCGACACGAAAAGGATCTGGAACAGCGAGGTTCCGATCACCACTTTGGTGGGCATGTTCAGCAGATAGATCATCGCGGGGACCATGATAAAGCCGCCCCCCACGCCCATGATGGCGGCAAGGATACCCACGAAAACCCCTACGATCAGAGGCGGGATTACGGAAATATACAGCCCCGAGGCGCGGAACTTGAATTTGAAGGGTAGGTTATGCACCCAAGTGTGCTGATTGCGTTTTCTGCGCGCGCCGGACCCTTTCTTCTGGCGCCGCATGGTGCGCACGGCCTCTTGTAGCATTAACAAGCCGATTGAACCGAGAAAGACGACGTAACACAGCTGCACCGCCAGATCGATTTGGCCCAGCTTGGTCAGCAGATTGAACACCCAGATGCCGCCCGCCGACCCAAGAATACCGCCCACCAACAGCACCAGCCCCATCGGAATATCGACGGCCTTGCGCTTGAGTTGGGCCAGTACCGCAGAAACAGAAGAGGCCACGACCTGATTGGCTCCCGTGGCCACCGCCACCGCAGGCGGGATGCCGATGAAGAACAGTAGGGGCGTAATCAGGAACCCGCCGCCCACGCCGAACAGTCCCGACAACAGCCCGACGATCCCGCCAAGGCCCAGCAGGGTATACATGTTGACCGAAACTTCGGCGATGGGCAGGTAGATTTGCATTCAAGGCACCTGCAGGGGAGGGTTCTTCTTGTTTGCCCGTGGCGGGGAGGCAAGTCAAACCCCGGCCGAGAGCGCGATCAAATCTGTTGCAGATATCGTCGCAAAACCCGTTCCAGCTTGGCCGCCCCCATCGGGGCGATGGCCTTGGTCTGTTCGTGGCTGATCTGCTCATCCGCCATGCCCGCGCCCATATTCGTGATCACCGACACGGCGGCAACGCGCAGACCTAGGAAGCGCGCAAGGATCACTTCGGGCACAGTCGACATGCCCACGGCATCCGCGCCGAAAATCTTGGCGGCGCGGATTTCAGCGGGGGTTTCGAAACAGGGGCCGGAGAACCAGCAATAGACGCCCTCGGGTAGCTCGATCCCTTCATCCTTCGCAGCTTGGGCAAGCCTCGCGCGAATATCTGGGTCATGCGCCGCGGTGAGCGGTACGAAACGCGCATCCGTGGGTTCGCCGATCAACGGGTTATTGCCCGAGAAATTGATGTGATCGCTCAGCATCATCAGCCCGCCGGGGCGGATATCTTCGCGCAAAGACCCGGCGGCATTGGTCAGCAAAAGCTGCTCGCAACCCAGTTCACGCAGGATTTCGAGCGGCAAGCGCATCTCGGCTGGGTTGCCATGCTCGTAATAATGTACGCGGCCCCCGAACACCGCGACCCGCACGCCCTCAAGCATGCCGATCATCAGTTTCGGATTGTGGCCCGACACGCCTGCATGGGGGAAACCCGGCAGGTCGGAATAGGGAATGGCCACGCCGTCCACTTCCTCGGCGAGATGGCCAAGCCCCGAGCCAAGGATCAGCCCCAGCACCGGGGGTGCATCGCCAGCGCGCGCACGGATCAGATCGGCAAGCTCAACGCTCTTTGACATAGGGCTGGCCTCCGGCACGGGGGGGGATGGCCTTGCCGATGAAGCCGGCAAGAATGACAACGGTCAGGATATAAGGCACCGCCTGCATGAACTGGATCGGCAGATTCACGACGCCCAGATCAATGTTGGGATAGCGGTTCGAGATCGCTTCAAGCAGACCAAACAGCATGGTTGCACCAAGAGCGGGCACCGGGCGCCATTTCGCGAAAATCAGCGCGGCCAGCGCAATAAAGCCCCGCCCGGCGGTCATTTCCTTAACGAAACCTGCAGCCAGACCGGTCGCCAGATACGTCCCCGCAAGCCCCGACAAAACGCCGGTGATTGCCACTGCGGTGTAGCGCAGCCGGATCACCGACACGCCTGCAGTGTCCACAGATTCCGGGTTCTCGCCGACGGCGCGCAGGCGCAGGCCAAAGCGCGTGCGAAACAACACCCACCATGTCAGCGGCACCATCGCAAAGGCGACATAGACCAAAATTGTGTGGCCCGAGAGCAGGTTGCTATAGATCTGACCGATCACAGGCACGTCCTTGACGGCATCGGCGCCGGGCAGGGTGATCGGCTCAAACCGGGCATTGCCTGAAAGCTGTGGCGTGCGGCCGCCCTGCTGAAACCAGCTTTGCGCGATCAGAACGGTAAAGCCCGAAGCGAGGAAGTTCACAGCCACACCTGAGATCAACTGATTGCCCCGGAAAGTGATCGAGGCAAGACCGTGGATCAGCGCAAGGCTCATCGCGCCGCCGATCCCGGCCAAAAGACCCAGCCAGGCCGACCCGGTCATCGCCGCCACCGCGCCTGAAAAGAACGCCGCCATCAGCATCTTGCCCTCAAGGCCGATGTCGAAGATCCCCGCGCGCTCGGAAAACAGCCCCGCAAGGCAGGCCAGCAACAGCGGTGTGCCAAGACGCACCGCGCTATCGAGCAGCTCGATAATGGTTGCGAAATCCATCGCTTACGCCTCCTTGTTGGCTTTGGCACGCGCGACGAAAAAGCTTTCGATCGGCGCACGCAGCATGTTGTCGAAGGCACCCGTGAACAAGATCACCAGCGCTTGGATCACGGTGATCAACTCACGCGGGATCGTGGTTTCCAGCGCCAACTCGCCGCCGCCTTGATAGAGAAAGCCAAACAGCAACGCAGCCAGAAACACGCCAAACGGGTGATTGCGCCCCATCAGCGCCACGGCGATGCCGATGAAACCCGCGCCCTCGACCGAATTCAGAACAAGGCGGTGCCCCGTGCCCATGACGTTGTTGATCGCCATCAGACCCGCTAGCCCTCCCGAAATCAGCATCGCCGCCATCACGATTTTCACAGGCGAGATACCGGCATAGCGCGCGGCGGATTCCGAGCGACCAAAGGCGCGGATCGCGTAGCCCAGCCGCGTGCGCCAGATCAGCCCCCAGACGAGGAAACACGCCAGCACGGCGATGAAGAACGAGATATTCGCCGGCACCGATTTGCCAAAGAACTGCCCGATAAGAGGCATATCATGGAAGGTCGGCAAATGCGTGGAATTGGCAAAACGCGCGGTGGCCGGGTCCATCGAGCCGCGCGGGCGCAGCACATTGACCAGCATGTAATTGAGCAGCGACGCGCCGATGAAGTTGAACATGATCGTGGTGATCACGATATGACTGCCGCGTTTGGCTTGCAGATAGGCCGGGATTGCCGCCCAAGCCGCGCCAAACACCGCGCCGCCGATCATCGCCGCAAGCAGCGCGATCGACCAATGCGGCCACGGGAAGGCCAGACAGACCAACGCCACGCCAAGACCGCCGAGTGTCGCCTGTCCCTCACCGCCGATATTGAACTGGCTGGCGTGATAGGCGACGGCCACGGCCAGCCCGGTGAAGATGAAGTTGGTGGCGTAAAACAGCGTGTAGCCCCAGCCATAGGGCGAGCCCAAAGCGCCATCCACCATCACTTTGATCGCCTGCACCGGGTTCTCCCCGATTAGCAGCACGACGATGCCGGAAATCACAAAGGCAATCAGCAGGTTGAGCAGGGGGATCAGCCCCACGTCAATCCATTTCGGGGTCTTTTCCATTACGTCGCCACCCCTGCCATCATCAGTCCCAGTTCTTTTTCATCGGTGTTTTCAGGCAGGCGCTCGCCCATGATCTGGCCGTCAAACATCACGGCGATCCTGTCCGAAAGCGCAAAGATTTCATCCAGCTCGACCGAGACCAGCAAGATCGCTGCGCCTTGATCGCGCAGCTCGACGATGCGTTTGTGGATGAACTCGATCGCGCCGATATCGACGCCGCGCGTCGGTTGCCCAACCAGTAGCAAGACCGGATCGCGCTCGATCTCGCGCGCCAGAACGATCTTTTGCTGATTGCCGCCCGAGAAGCTTTTGGCAGGCAAGGTCGGGATCGGTGGGCGCACGTCAAAGCGCTCCATCGCCGAGGCGGTATGCGCGATGATCCCGGCATTATCCATCACAAGGGCATTCTTTTGATAGGCCGCCTCGGTGTGGTAGCCGAAAATCATGTTCTCCCACGCCATGAAATCAAGGATCAGCCCCAGATGGTGGCGGTCCTCGGGAACGTGGGCAATGCCGCGTGCGCGCCGCGATTGACCATCGGAATGCTTGCCGGTCAGGTCGATCTCTTCGCCTTTGATGCGGATCGTGCCCGTGCCATTGGCAAAGCCGCCCAGCACTTTGAGCAATTCGGACTGACCGTTTCCAGCCACGCCCGCAATGCCCAGAATCTCGCCCGCGCGGATGTTCAGGCTGATGCCCTTGAGCCGCTCAACCTTATCCTCATCGCGCACGCGCAGGTCTTCGACCTCCAGCACCGTGGCGCCGGGATTGGCCTTGGTCTTGGTCACGTTAAGCAAAACTTTGCGCCCGACCATCAGCTCCGCCAGTTGCTCGGGCGAGGTTTCCGAGGTTGTGACGGTCGCAGTCATTTCGCCGCGCCGCATCACCGAAACCGTGTCGGTGATCTCCATGATTTCGCGCAGCTTATGGGTGATCAGGATGATCGTTTTGCCCTCTTTGCGCAGGAAATCGAGGATACGGAACAGGTGGTCGGCCTCATCGGGGGTCAGCACGCCGGTTGGCTCGTCCAAGATCAAGATATCGGCTTGGCGATAGAGCGCCTTGAGAATTTCCACGCGCTGCTGGTGGCCTACGGATAGCTCGTCGATCAGCTCGTCAGGATCGACGTTCAGCTCATACTCTTCGGCCAGCCGTTTGAGTTCTTTGCGGGCCTTGGCGAGCGAGGGGCGCAGCAAGGCGCCTTCCTCTGCACCAAGGATGATGTTTTCCAGAACGGTGAAGTTCTGCACCAGTTTGAAATGCTGAAAGACCATGCCGATGCCGGCGCTGATCGCGGCCTGGCTGTCGGGGATCTGGGTGCGCTGACCCTTGATCCAGATCTCGCCCTTATCGGCCTTGTAAAACCCATAGAGGATCGACATCAGCGTGGATTTTCCCGCGCCGTTTTCGCCGATAATGCCATGGATCGTACCGGGCATGACCCGGATCGCGATGTCTTTATTCGCCTGCACCGTGCCAAAGGCTTTCGAGATGCCTTTCAACTCGATCGCGGGCACTTTTGCGGGCGTGGCTGCATTTTTAGCGCCAAGGGCGGCAGTTGCCTGCCGCCCCGCCTTTGGTTTATTTGCTGCGCTCATCACTTAACCGGGCAGCTGTCATCCGACATGTAGTCATGGACCTGAACTTTGCCCGAGATGATATCGGCCTTGGCCTGATCCACAGCTTTCAGCATCTCCGGGGTCACCAGCGCCTTGTTGTTGTCATCAAGGGCCACGCCCACACCGTCATCGCCAAGGCCCATCACCTTGATGCCCGGTTTGATGTCTCCGCCATTTTTGAACACGTTGTAAACGGCCGTGTCGACGCGCTTGAGCATCGAGGTCAAAACCTGACCCGGGTGCAGATAGTTCTGGTTGCTGTCCACGCCGATCGACAGGATTTTCCCGTCAGCCGCCGCTTGCAACACGCCAATCCCGGTGCCACCAGCGGCGGCATAGATCACGTCAGCACCTTGGCTGATCTGGGCTTTGGCGATCTCGCCGCCCTTCACCGGGTCATTCCACGCGGCCGGGGTCGTGCCGGTCATGTTCTGGATCACCGTGGCGTTCGGGTTCGCCGCCTTGACGCCCTGCACGTAACCACAGGCGAATTTGCGGATCAGCGGAATGTCCATGCCGCCGACAAAACCAACAGTGCCGGTTTTCGAGGCCATGCCCGCCATCAGGCCGACAAGGTACGACCCTTGCTCTTCCTTGAAGACGATCGATTCGACATTGGGCTGATCGACAACCATGTCGATGATTGCGAATTTGGTATCGGGATAATCGGGGGCCACT
This sequence comes from Thioclava arctica, assembly GCF_040892615.1. Lineage (NCBI taxonomy): Bacteria > Pseudomonadati > Pseudomonadota > Alphaproteobacteria > Rhodobacterales > Paracoccaceae > Thioclava > Thioclava arctica. The sequence goes on along the minus strand of NZ_JBFRYC010000013.1, from coordinate 12,617 downwards.
TGATTGAGCGTGTCACCAAAGGCAAAGCCCGTCATCACGATCGGGTTGGCTCCCGATTCAGCCAGTTTGCGCAGCGCTTGTTCGCGCTGGGCTTCGGACTGCATTTCCAGTTCCTTGTATTTGCCGCCCGTTTCGTCCGCCCAACGCTTTGCGCCATTGTACGCGGCTTCGTTAAAGCTTTTGTCGTATTTGCCACCAAGGTCATAGATGATCGCAGGCTCGGCGAGCGCGGCACCGGCGCTCAGCGCAAGCGTGGCTGCGGCGCCAAGAAACTGTTTAAGAAAGGTCATGAAATACTCCCGGTCATTAGGGCCTTTTTGGATAGGCCTGTTGGCGCGCCTCTTATGGGCCCGCGGACTACTGAATTTGGGCAGAGCTTGCCAAGGGGGTCAAGCGTCAAAATGGCGCTGACGTAAGGGATGCTTGCAAATTTGATTGATTGGTCAGCCGTTTGCCCCATCAACGGACAAAACCATGATGATCGCATCGCTTCGGTGGCCATCGGGTGCATGATAATAGGCTTTGCGCCGCCCCGATTCTGTCCAGCCCGCTGCCAAATAGAGCGCGCGCGCAGCCGCATTTTCGGCGGCAACCTCCAAAAAAGCGGTTTGCGCGCCGCGCGACTTCACGGTGATGTGAAAGGCCGCGGCAAGGGCGCGCGCGATGCCTTTGCGGCGCTGTTCGGGGGCGACGGCGAGGGTCAGCAATTCGGCCTCATCCGCAATCACGCGGCCGAGCAGAAATCCTCCCGGTTGGCTGAGCAGAAAGACACCAGAGGTTTTCAGGAGATCATCAAACTCGCCCTGCGACCAAGGGCGCGGCGTTGTAAAGCAGGCCGCGTGCAACTGGGCGAGTTCAGCAGGGGTCATCGGTCCAAAATTACCGGCGGCGGATCAGAGGGCGGCGCGGCATCGGCGGGCTGAAGATAAAGTGGCGCAGGGCGTAAACCCGCCACCAGCGCCCGTTCTCCGGCGATGCGCGCGATGGCTTCGGCGGGTGCGAAGGCGGCGGGGCGGACGGTGGCGCCAAGCTGCATCGCGGCGTCTTCGGCGGCAGAGCCAATGCAGGTCAGCCCCGGCTCTGCCCAATCGGTGGGTAGTTCGGCGATCTCGCGTGTTTGCAGGGCGATGGAGCGGGCCATGCGATAGCCCTCAAAGTAGCCCCGCGCGCGCGGCGCGGCGATGGCGGCAAGAACCGGGCCTTGGCTGGCATGGGCTGCGGCCTCAAGGCTTGATACGCCGATAGCGGGGATTTTCAGGCTGAGCGCGAGACCGCGCGCGGCAGACACCGCGATCCGCACGCCGGTGAAATTCCCCGGCCCGATACCCACGCCGATGCGCGCCAGATCACGCCAGCTTGCGCTAGCCTCGGCAAGCAGTTCTTCGAGCAGCGGCATCAGGCGTTCAGCTTGTCCGCGGGTCATCTCTTCCTGGCGTGCGGCCAAGCATTGATCGCCACACAGCAAAGCGGCCGCGCAGTGCGCGGCCGATGTATCAAAGCCAAGGATCAGCGCGTCACGCATTGACCGGGCGCACCTCGGTGACTTCGGGGATGTAGTGGCGCAGCAGGTTTTCGATGCCCATTTTCAGGGTCAGCGTCGAAGACGGACAGCCCGCACAGGCCCCTTGCATATGCAGATAGACCACGCCGCGCTCGAACCCGTGAAAGGTGATGTCGCCACCATCCTGAGCGACGGCAGGGCGCACCCGCGTGTCGAGCAATTCTTTGATCTGGGCGACGATGGCACCGTCTTCGCCGTCATGCTCGGCATGACCCGAAGGCGCAGCTTCGCCCTCAATCACCGGGGCGCCAGATTGGAAATGTTCCATGATCGCGCCAAGGATCGCGGGTTTTGCGTGATCCCACGAAGTCGCCTCTGCCTTTGTCACGGTCACGAAATCGGACCCAAAGAACACGCCCGTCACGCCCGGCACGGCAAAGATGCGCGCCGCCAGCGGTGACTTCACAGCCGCCTCGGCCGTGGGGAAGTCAGCAGTTCCAGCCTCAAGCACGGTCTGACCGGGCAGGAATTTTAGCGTTGCGGGGTTCGGTGTGGTTTCGGTTTGAATAAACATGGCGAGCCTCCTTGGCGTGGGGCACATATGCGCCTTCCGAGTGAAATAGTCAAGAATTCGGCGGGTCAACTCAGGTGATCTGTTCAAGCTTTTCCTTGGACATCTCGCCGGGAACGATGGTGAGAGGGCAGGGCAGCGAGCCGGCCTCTTTTGTCATCTGCGTGACCAAGGGGCCGGGCCCGGATTTCCCCGTACCGGCCCCCAGCACAAGCACCCCGACCTCAGGGTGCTCGCGGATCACTTCAAGGATCGCTGTCGTGGAATCCCCCTCGCGGATCAGCAATTCAGGGTCCACGCCCTGCCGATCACGCATCCATTTCGCGAAGACCTCAAAATGCGCCTCGATGCGTTCCTGTGCTTCATCGCGCATGATTTCGGCGACACCGATCCAATGCTGATATTCCTCGGGCGGGATCACCGACAGAATCAGCACGCCGCCCCCGGTATGGGAGGCGCGCATCGCCGCAAAGCGCATCGCGTTGAGGCATTCGCGGGTATCGTCAAGAACGACCAGAAATTTACGCATCTTTCCTCCGGGCTCGCGGATCGCGCGGCGATCATCGCGCGGGTGGGCGGCTTTGGCAACTGCGCTTACAGCGGCGCGCCAAGCGCCCAATCCCAATAGGTTTCGCGCGCGGCACGGGTCACCGGACCGATTTCGTAGCGGGTATCGTCAAAGGCCGCGACAGGCGTGACCTTGGCGAAATTGCCTGACAAGAATACCTCATCTGCTGCGCGGAAATCCTCAAGGGTCAGCACCGTTTCATGCACGCTAAATCCCGCAGCGCGCAGGTTCTTGATGTGGCGCGCGCGGGTGATCCCGGCAAGGAAAGTGCCATTCGCAATCGGTGTGAACACTTCACCGTCGCGCGCCATAAAGACGTTTGCCGTGGCGCTTTCGGCAACGTTGCCGTGGGAATCCTGCACCAGCGCATTGCCAAACCCTTTGCTCTGCGCCTCAACCAGCATGCGCGCATTGTTCGGATACAGGCAGCCCGCCTTGGCGTTGCACACGTTATCGGCCAGAACGGGGCGGCGAAACTGCGTGGTGGTCAGTGTCGTAGCCTTGTCAGGATCAGGCATCGCGACCTCTTCCAGACATAGCGCAAAGCGGGTTTCCCCCAGTTTCGGCGCAACGCCCAGATCCGACCCCGCAATCGCCCAATACATCGGGCGCACATAAACGGCGGCCCCCTTGGCGTATTTGCGCAGACCTTCGCGGGCGATCTCGACCATCTCGGTGGGGTCAATCGTTGGCGTGACCATTAGCGCCTCGGCCGAGCGGTTGGCGCGCGCGCAATGCAGATCAAGGTCGGGCACCAGCCCGTCAAACAGTCGTGCGCCGTCAAAGATCGAACTGCCTTGCCAAAGTCCGTGATCGGCGGCGCGCATGACGGGGATATCGCCCTCGTGCCAGCTACCTTCGAACCAAGTGCGAATATTCGTGCCGAATGCCATGGGACCCTCCTGAAGTCGGCGGAGAAAACCACCCCGCGCCGACGCTGTCCAGAGATGCGATTGTATCGGTGCCAAACGAGAGGGCAAATGCGCTCACCTTTGCGTCAGTGAAATAGCGTGGCGCATGGGCGGTGAGAGCGCTTGATCTTAACGTAACAGCAAGATGATACTGGTTTGAAATGAATATCAGTATGGATTTTCCCTATGCCCGTTGATGCCAAAGCTCCGCGCGCCGATCTGCCGCAGTTGCTGATTTTGGGCGGCACCGGGCGATTGGGAACGATGCTGCGCGCGGCTTGGTGCGCAACGCCTGATGCAGCGGGGATTGTGCCGATATGGCAGGCGCGACGCGCGGCAGGTCTGGACGGGCCGGTGTTTGACATTCTCGACGCGCCCGAGTCGCTGGCGCGCGCCTGCGCTCAGGCCGATGCGGTTTTGCTGCTGGCCGGGGTGATCAACGGCCCCCCCGAGGCTTTGGTCGTCAATGCTGCATTGGCCAAGGCTACGCGCGACGCGGCGCAAATGGCGGGGGTGCCGCTGATCGCGGCATCGTCCGCTGCGGTCTATGGGCGCGGGGCCGGGCCACTGACCGAAGACACGCCTTGCGCGCCTCTCAATGCCTATGGCCGCTCGAAATGCGACATGGAGGCGATGCTGGCCGGGATGGCGCATGGCTGTGCGCTGCGCATTGGGAATGTGGCGGGGGCGGATGCGCTGCTCGGCGCGGCTGCGCCCGCTGAGGGCCGCCGCCTGCATGTTTTTGCCGATGGCCGCGCGCCGCAGCGCAGCTATATCGGGCCCGGTGCGCTGGCGGCTGCGATAGCGCGGCTGGTTCGCCTGGCCGTTGCCGATCGCGCGCGTCTCCCGAAGCGGCTCAATCTCGCGCTCCCCGGTGTGGTTGGGATGGATGATTTGCTGACTGCGGCCGGGGAGCGATGGCAGCCGATTCCAGCACCCGAGGCCGCAATCGCGCGCGTCGAACTGGACGTGACGCAGGCGGTGCGTTTGGGTCTTGTGGGGCGCGCAGATGGTGACGCTGCCGATCTGGTCGAAGATATGAAACGCATACGGCAGGAGATGGCATGACACGCACGCAGCGTCTGGCAAAACGCCTCTTTGATCTGGCGCTGGCAGTGGCGCTGACGCCATTGGTCGCGGGATTGTTCCTGTTCACGCTGATCACGGTGATCCTATTTGAAAAGCGGCCCTATTTTTACGCCGCCGAGCGGATGAAGTCCCCGACTCAAAGTTTTCGCCTGCTGAAATTTCGCACAATGGAAGTCGTTGCAGGTGATTCGGGGGTGTCTGGCGGGCATAAGCAGCAACGAATTACCCGGATGGGCGGGATCATGCGCAAGCTGCGGGCAGATGAATTGCCGCAGTTCTGGAACATCTATCGCGGTGACATCAGCTTTGTCGGACCCCGCCCACCCTTGCGCGAATATGTCGAACGTTTCCCCGATATCTATGCGGAGGTACTCAAGACGCCGCCAGGGGTCACCGGGCTCGCATCGCTTTGTTTTAATGAACATGAAACGTGGATTCTCGGACAGTGCACCAGTGCAGCTGAGGTCGATGCGACCTATGCGCGACGGTGTGTTCCCGCCAAGGCCAAGCTGGACCTGATCTATCAAAAGCATATGTCGGTTTGTTTCGATCTCGTGCTCATTTGGCGGACCTTCAAAAGCGTCTTCGGCTGAATATTGCTGCGGCGCAGGCTTCCAAAATTAAGAACCTGTTAATGATGTAGATATAGCTATGAGCTTGCCAATAGCGTGCATCGCTGATGCGCGTTACAACTATGGCGGGAATTTTCATAGATGTTGCTTAAACGGTTCATGGGTCTCACGCGCAAACAAAAGGATCTCTTCCTTTTGGCGGTTGATGTGGCGTTGGTGCCAATTGTCGGCTTGATGTCCGCGCTTTTGCTTCTTGAGTATAACCGCACGATCTTTGAGTTGGGTCCCAGATATCTGCCAATCTTGATGATCGTTGCAGGCGGTCTGTCGATGATGCTTGGTTTGCATCGCGTGCAGCTCAAACATTTCGATGCTGAGGCGATAACACGCGCCTTGATCATGTCCATCGGTCTGACGATGATGTCAGGGCTGTTGGAGGTGGTTTCGTCTCAACGTCTCAGGCCAATTGCGCCGACCTTATTTGGGATGCTGTATTTTCTCAGCTATATCGTGCTGCGCCGGGGCATGCTGCAGCTTTTGACGATGCTGTATCGCCGCTCGCGGATTGTGTCGCGGGTCATCATTTATGGTGCAGGATTTTCCGGGATCAAACTGTCTCGCGAGATGATGGATCGTCCTGACGTGATGGTCTATGGCTTTATTGATGACAGCCCGGCGCTGCGCGGCTCGCATGTGAACGGCTTGACGGTTTATCCCGTTTTCAAGGCGGAAGAACTGCGTGTACTTTACAATATCAACCGTGTCATCCTTGCAGATCCAGACCTGCCCGCGGATCGCAAGACAGCACTGTCGCGTCAGTTTGAGGCGCTTGGGATCACAACGGAAACGCTGCCCGCCTTTGCACAGCTGATTGATGACAGCACGCTTGCTTCGCGCCTTGAGCCGGTTAAATCAGGCCAGCTTCTTGGGCGTGATGATCTGTTTGAAACGCTCAGTTCTAGCTACATTGCCTACGCAGGCAGCACGGTGCTGGTGTCGGGTGCGGGTGGCTCGATCGGTCTGGAATTGTGCCGGCAGGTCATTGCCTGTCGTCCGGCGCAACTGATCTTGCTCGAACTGTCTGAACTTGCACTTTACGCCGCAAATCAAGAATTGCGCCTGCTTGCCGAGCCGTTTGGTACGCGGATCGTGCCCGTGCTTGGTTCGGCGGCTGATCCAGTTCTGGTGGCAAGCCTATTCGCGCAGAATGGTGTCGATGCGGTGATGCATGCCGCAGCCTATAAGCATGTTCCCTTGGTCGAGGAAAATATGCGCGCGGGGCTTCAGAATAACGTCTTCTCAACGCAGGTTCTGGCGCGCGCTGCCCGCGAGGCGGGGGTGGCGCGTTTCGTACTGGTCTCTTCGGATAAGGCGGTGCGACCGGGCTCGGTGATGGGCGCCTCAAAGCGCCTCTCCGAATTGGTTGTGCAGGATCTGGCAGACCGGCCTGAGGGAACGATCTTTTCGATTGTGCGCTTTGGCAATGTCTTGGGGTCTTCGGGCTCTGTGGTGCCCTTGTTCGAAGAGCAGATTCTCCGGGGCGGGCCAGTGACGCTGACCGATCTGCGGGTGACGCGTTATTTCATGACCATCCAAGAGGCGGCGCGACTGGTCTTGCTGGCGGGAAGCTTCGCGGATGGTGGCGAGGTCTATGTGTTGGACATGGGCAAGCCCATGCTGATCCGCGATCTGGCGCGGCGGATGATCGAGGGGCGCGGCTTTCAGGTGCGTGATCGGGCCAATCCTGATGGCGATATTGAAATCGTCACGACGGGACTGCGCCCGGGTGAAAAGCTGTATGAGGAATTGATGGTGCGCAAAGGTGCGGGCAGCACCTCGCATCCCAAGATCATCCGCGTGCGCGAGGATCGGTTGTCAGAGTTGCAAACCGCCGCGATGCTGCGCGATTTGCGCGATGCGATCGAGCGCAATGACCCCGCCGAGATGCTGGCCACGCTGGCGCGCGCGATCCCCGAATATATGCCGCAAAGCCACGCCGCAGAAAGCCTTCAGATGAGCGTCGTCCAAGAACGCAGCGCTGTGAACCGCCCGGCCAATCGCCCCGGCGAATAAGGCGGGCTAGGCGAAGGGATCGTCGCGGTAGCCAACACCTGCCAGATAGAGCCCATGCGGCGGGCAGACCGGTCCGCAGGCTGCCCGGTCGCGCGCATCAAGCGCCTCTTTCACACGCTCTGGCGCCCAAGATCCCGCCCCAACGCGTTCCAGCGTGCCCACGATCGAGCGCACCTGATTGTGCAAGAACGAGCGCGCCCGCAGATGAAAGCGATATTCCATTCCTCTGGCGATTTCATGCGCCTCGATAGTGATCTCGTCGAGGGTTTTCTCGGGAGATTTCGCTTGGCAGTAAGTTGAGCGGAACGAGGTAAAGTCGTGCCACCCGATCAGATGGGCCGCGCCTGCGCGCATCGCTTCAAGATCAAGCGGCTTGCGAATGCGCCAGACCTGCCCGCGCTCATAGGTCAGTGGGGCGCGGCGGTAGGCCAGCCGAAACGCATAGCGCCGCTCGATCGCGGAAAAGCGGGCGTGGAAATCCTCGCTGACGCGTTCGCAGGCGAGAATGGAAATCGGGTGCGGACGCAGATGGTAGTTGAGCGCCTCCGACAGGCGAAACGCATCCCAGTCTTTTGCAAGATCAACATGGGCGACCTGCGCGCTGGCATGAACGCCCGCATCCGTGCGCCCGGCAGCTATAACCGAATGCGGACCCGGTTCGAGGCGCGCCAATGCCGCCTCCACCGAGCCTTGCACTGAAGACTGGTTGACCTGGCGTTGCCAGCCGGCAAATGGGCCGCCATCATATTCAATTTGAAACGCGTATCTGGGCATAATCTGCCCATAGCGCGACGCCCCCTGTGGCTGCAATCCCTTTCCGCGCGCCGTCGCACCAAGACCGCCCGCGTCACACGATTTGGACGTTGGTCTCCCAGTCGGCGCAGCGTTGGCGCAGCGCTTCGGGCAAGGGTGCGTCGATAAAAAGCGTGTCGATATCGCTGAGCGAAGCCAGCCGCACCGGGGCAGAGCGCGCGAGTTTCGATGCATCGGTCACCAGAAACACCTTGCGTGCACGGCGCAGGATCATCCGGCTCACCCGCACCTCGGCAAGGTCGTAATCCAGCAGATCACCATCTTCATCCAAGGCCGATGTGCCGATCACTGCGTAATCCACCTTGAACTGGTTGATGAAATCCGCCGTCAGATCGCCCACCAGACCACCATCAAGGCGACGCAAGCTGCCACCGGCCACCATGATGTCACAACTGTCATTGGCCAGCAGGATATTGGCCACGTTGATGTTGTTCGTGACCACCGTGATGTTGCGATGCCCCAGCAATTCGCGCGCCACGGCTTCGGTTGTGGTCCCAAGATTGAGGATGATCGAGCAATTGTCCGGGATCGCGCGCGCGCAGGCTTTGGCGATCGCAGACTTCGCCCCCTCATTCATTCGCCGCCGCTCGTCATAGGCAAAGTTGCTGACCCCTGTGCGCAAAACCGCGCCGCCATGCACCCGGTCCATATGGCCCGCTTCGGCAAGGTCCGACAGGTCGCGTCGAATCGTCTGCAGGGACACCGTGAACTGATCGGCAAGGTCTTCGACCGCCACGCTGCCAGCATTGCGCGCGATCTCAAGAATTTGTTTCTGTCGAACATTAAGTGCCATAAGTCCCCCTCCGTTACAGGTGCCGCAGCGCTAGAATCTTGTCACGAAACAGCTTTCTCCACATCTTTGAGCTTTCGAATTTGGCGCGCTTTTGTTCGTTTATATCAATTTCGAATAAAAACGAAAATATAAAGTTGACTTATGCTCATGATATGTTCTTCCTTGGTCGCAACTTGAGAGGGAGGGGCGTCGGTGCCTTTAGACGATCAACACCATGTGCCGAAAGATCTATTCGTGATCGGCGGTGGGGTAAACGGGTGCGGAATCGCGCGCGATGCAGCTGGGCGTGGCCTGTCGGTCGCGCTGGCCGAGCAGGGCGATCTGGCGCAAGCGACGTCTTCGGCTTCGACGAAGCTGTTTCACGGTGGGTTACGCTATCTGGAGTATTTCGAATTCCGTCTGGTGCGTGAGGCGCTGAAGGAACGCGAGGTGCTGCTGTCGGCAATGCCCCATATCTCGTGGCCGATGCGCTTTGTGCTGCCGTATCACCGCGACATGCGCTTTGAGACCGAGACGCCGACCTCAAAGCTTTTGTCCTTCGTGATGCCATGGATGAAAGGCCGCCGCCCGGCATGGCTGATCCGGCTGGGGTTGTTCATGTATGACCATCTGGGCAAGCGCAAATTGCTGCCCGGCACCGCGACGCTGGATTTGACGCAAGACCCGGCGGGCAAGCCGCTGAATCCGAAATTTCACAAGGCCTATGAATATTCCGATGGCTGGGTGCAGGATGCGCGGCTGGTCGTTTTGAATGCGCGCGACGCCGAGGCGCGCGGCGCACAGATCATGGTGCGCACCAAGGTGATCTCGGCAAGCCGCGAAGACGGGCTGTGGCACATCGTGACCGAGGGGCCCAAAGGGCGCGCCGATCACTACGCCAAAGTGCTGGTCAATGCCGGTGGACCTTGGGTCGATCAGGTGCTGCGCGGCACGATCGGGATCGACTCGACCGAGGGCATCCGGTTGGTGCGCGGCAGCCATATCGTGACGCGCAAGCTGTATGATCACGACAAGTGCTATTTCTTTCAGGGCGAGGACGGGCGGATCATCTTTGCAATCCCCTATGAGCAGGATTTCACCCTGATCGGCACCACCGACAAGGAACATGAGGGCGCCCCCTCCAAGGCGCAATGCACGCCCGAAGAGCAAGACTATCTGTGTGCCTTCGCTTCGAACTATTTCGCCAAGCCGGTGACGCGCGACGATATTGTGTGGACCTATTCCGGCGTGCGTCCGCTTTATGATGACGGGGCCAGCTCGGCCACGGCGGCGACGCGCGATTATGTGCTCTCGCTCAATGATGCGGGCGGCGCGCCGGTGCTCAATGTGTTTGGCGGCAAGATCACGACCTATCGGCGGTTGTCCGAACATGCGCTGGAAAAGATCGCCCCCTTCTTCCCCGACCTCAAAGGGGCTTGGACGGCTGGCGTATCGCTGCCCGGAGGCGCGTTCAAGCCGCAAGACACCGCACAGATTACCGCCGATCTGGCGCGCGATTATCCGTTTCTGGGCGAGGCCTGGGCACAGCGGATGATGCGCCATTACGGGCTGGAATCGCGTGAGATTTTGGGGTCGGCAAAATCCGCCGCCGATTTGGGGCGCGATTTCGGTGCGACGCTCAGCGAAGCTGAGGTGATCTGGCTGATCGAAAAGGAATGGGCGCGTTCGGCTGAAGATGTGATCTGGCGGCGTACCAAACTCGGATTGCGTCTGAGCCCAGAGCAGGTCGCGACATTGGAGGAATTCGTGCTGCACCATGTCAGCACATTGGTCGCCGCTTAGGAGAGGGCGCGATCAAAGGGAGGAACTATGACGCTAGAACTCAAATCGGTGTCCAATTCGGTTGATGGGCGCAGGCAAATTCATCCGCTGGATATGGTCTTGCAGAATGTCACGGTGACGGTGAGCCATGACGCGCTGGTCAAAAGCTGGATGCGTAATTCCGCCCGATAAGATAGCGGGCCGGGGGAGAGCCTCGGCCTCTTTTGCGCCTTGCGATGTGGCGCTGGCAATCCACACTCGCCCCATCCCTTTTCCCAAAACTGCGGACCCCGAACCATGACCCATATTTTAGCGATCGATCAGGGAACCACTTCGACGCGCGCGATCCTGTTTGACGGTGATCTGCGCCCGGTCACCTCTGCGCAACAAGAGTTTGCGCAGCATTTCCCCCGCTCGGGTTGGGTCGAACATGATGCCAATGAAATCTGGGACTCTGTTCTTGCGACCGCGCGTGAAGCGATTGACCGCGCTGGCATCGCGCCCTCTGATATCGCGGGCATCGGCATCACCAATCAGCGCGAAACGACCGTTGTATGGGACCGCGATACCGGGGAGCCGGTGCACAATGCGATTGTTTGGCAGGACCGGCGCACCGCTGACTATTGCCGCGAGCTGCGCGATGCGGGGTTTGAAGAAACGATCACCTCGCGCACAGGGTTGCTGATTGATCCGTATTTCTCGGCCACGAAACTGCGCTGGATTTTGGAGAATGTCGACGGGGCTCGCGCGCGTGCGCAGGCGGGCAAGCTGGCTTTTGGCACGATCGACAGTTGGTTGATCTGGAAGCTGACGGGTGGCAAGGCGCATCTGACCGATGCGACCAATGCGGCGCGCACGATGCTGTATGATATTGCCAAGGGGCGCTGGTCACGCACGATTTGCGACCGCCTTGACGTGCCCATGGATATGCTGCCCGAAGTGCGCGATTGCGCCGCCGATTTCGGGATGGCGCAAAGTGATCTGCTGGGCGCTGAGATTGCGATCCTTGGTGTGGCGGGCGATCAGCAGGCAGCTTGCGTCGGTCAGGCGTGTTTCAAGCCGGGCATGTTGAAATCGACCTATGGCACGGGGTGTTTCGCGCTTCTGAATACGGGCGATCAGATGGTGCGCTCTGAGCATCGCTTGCTTAGCACAATTGCCTATCAGCTGGACGGCAAAGTGACCTATGCGCTTGAGGGCTCGATCTTTGTGGCCGGTGCGGTGGTGCAATGGCTGCGCGATGGTTTGCACATCATCGAGGCGGCCAGTCAGACCCAGACGCTCGCCGAAAGCGCGGACCCCAATCAAGAACTGATCATCGTGCCCGCCTTCACCGGCCTTGGCGCACCCTATTGGGAGGCAGAGTCGCGTGGTGCGGTTTTCGGCCTGACGCGCAATTCCGGGCCTGCCGAATTTGCCCGTGCCGCGCTGGAATCGGTCGGCTTTCAGACCCGCGATCTGTTGGCCGCTATGCAGGCAGATTGGGCCGATGACGCGCCGCCGACGCTGCGCGTCGATGGCGGCATGACGGCGTCGGATTGGGCGATGCAGTTTCTCGCCGACATTCTGGGCGCGCCCGTAGATCGCCCCGAAGTGTTGGAAACCACCGCGCTTGGGGCGGCTTGGCTTGCGGGCCACAAGGCCGGGATTTACCCCGATCAAGAGGCTTTCGCCAAGTCCTGGGCCCTTGAGCGCACCTTCACCCCGCAAATGCCAGAAGACGTGCGCGAAGCCCGTTATGCGCGCTGGCAAAAGGCGGTCAAAGCCACCATCGCCGCGATTTGACAAGACGGGCGTCCCTTGGGTGACGATCGCTGATGGGGTGGATGGCTCCTGCTTCAACGGGCGTCGCAATGCGCCATACTGCAGGTGTCGATATCTGCTTATGAGAGGAGCCACCCCATGCAAGTTACCACGATCGGCCTTGATTTGGCCAAGAACGTTTTCCAAGTTCACGGGATCACT
>NZ_JBFRYC010000012.1:0-104930 GCF_040892615.1 Thioclava arctica | reverse complement strand
AGGGTACGGGATGCGTGTGCTGGAACTGCCCGAGACCCCCGAGCTGCGCCAACGCTATCTGGGGCAGGCGGGGCAGGCTTTGTATCTGATCCGGCCCGATCAAATCGTGGCAGCGCGCTGGACCGAGGCCGATGCGGATACAATCCAAGCGCAACTTGCAGCGATCACGGAGGGGCGATGATGAGCCTGATTACGCAGCTCAATATGCAAGATCACGACGGGATTTATGAACGGCTGATCGCGGCGCATCAGGGGCTGAGCGAGGCGCAAAGCGCTGCGTTCAACGCCCGCCTGATCCTGATCTTGATGAACCATATCGGCGATGCGCAGGTGCTTGAGGACGCCTTTGAACTGGCGGGTCGTGCTGTGCAAGCTGCAGCCGAAAGCGCAACGCCGCGCCCGATTTCGACAGGCGTTTGACGCGTTGAGACAACAAGAGGAAGCGCGAAATTTCGCGTGAATTCATCATTCAGGGGAGGAAACGATGATGAGTAAACTAACCAAACGAGCATTCCTGGGAACGGCCGCGATGGCGGGCGCAGCCCTTGCGTTGCCGGCAATTCCGGCGCGCGCTGATGGCGTCGATCTGGTGCTATCGAGCTGGCTACCGCCGCGCCACCCGATTGTTGTGGATGCAATCAAGCCCTGGGCCAAGGATATCGAGAAAGCCACCGAAGGCCGCGTGCGCATTCGTGTGCTGGTCAAGCCGCTCGGCTCGCCGCCGTCGCATTTCGATATGGCGCGCGATGGCGTTGCCGATATCACCTACGGTCTGCACAGCTTTACCCAAGATAATCGGTTCAAGAATTCACGGATCGGTCAGTTCAGCCTGCTCGGCGATGACGCCGTGTCCATCTCGAAGGCTTTCTGGACGGTCTACACCGAAAAGCTGGGTGCCGATAAGGAACACGCCGGAACGCATCTGCTGGGGTTGTTCAACCATGGTCCGGGTGTGATCCATAATACACTGCGTCCGGTTTTGGCGGCAAAAGATCTCGAAGGGATGAAGCTGCGCACTCCTGGGGGCTACATCGCGGATCTGATGACCGCATTCGGTGCGGTGCCGATCATGACGTCGCCGGGCGAGGTTTACGAGAAACTCTCGCGCGGGGTGGTTGACGGGGTGACCTTTCCGGAGGATCCGCTCAATTCCTACAATTTGGCGGAACTGCTCAAATACACCACGACCATTCCTGGCGGCATCTACAATACTACTTGGTTCTTGGTGATGAACCCCGCCAAATGGAACATGATTTCGCCTGCCGACCAAGACGCGATCACCGCGCTGTCTGGGCTGGCATTCGCCGAACGCGGGGGCAAAGCTTGGGATCACGCCGATCAACTCGGTGTTGCAGCTGGAAAGAAGGCCGGGATCGAGGTTACCGCAGCGCCCGACGAACTGATCGCGGCGATCCGCATAAAGGGCGGCAAATTCGAGGATGAGTGGAGTGCAAGTCTGGACAGCGCCTATGACGGGCGCGCCGCACTGGCCGAATTCCGCAAGATGACGGGCGTGTCCGTATGATTGCACGCGTCCGCTTCATTCTTGAGGCGATCGCAGCGGGTCTGGTGACGGGGTTGATCCTCGTCACCTGCATCGACGTGATTGGCCGCTATGCTTTCAACAACCCGCTGACCGGCGCGTACGAAATCACGCAGGTGCTGCTGGGCGCGCTGGTCTTTGTGGCAATGCCGCTGACCACAGGCAAGGGCGGGCATGTCGAGGTCGATCTGCTGGTGCCGCTTCTCCCGGCGGTCGTGCAGCGCGCGCTGGCGCGGATCGGCGGGGCAGTCGCGGCACTGGTCATGGCGTATTTCGCGTGGCGGCTTGTGATCCTGACGCAAGACCAGTTCCACACACAACTTGCAACATCGGGCCTTGGCATCAAGCTTTGGTATTTGGGCGTGATTGGCAGTCTTAGCTTTGCTGTCTCCGCAGTGGTCGCGATCCTTCGGAGGCCCACATGACGATCTCTCTTATTGCGCTTGCCATTCTGCTGGCGCTTGTGTTTTTGCGTGTTCCGATTGCGTTTGCGATGGCACTGGTGGGCGGGGCGGGCTTTGCCGCGATGCGGGGCGTTGACGCTGCGGGGTCGATGGTGGGCAGCGCGGTATTTGAGACCGGGATGAATTATTCGCTCTCGGTCGTGCCGTTATTTATTTTTATGGGCAATGTGCTGGCGGGGTCTGGCATTGCAAGCGGTCTGTTCACCGGCGCAGATCGGGTCTTCGGACGGATGCGCGGCGGGCTGGCGATGGCTACGATCCTGTCTTGCGGCGGGTTTTCGGCTGTGTGCGGCTCGTCCTTGGCCACGGCGGCCACAATGTCGAAAGTGGCGATGCCGTCGATGCGCCGGTTTGGCTATCACGACAGTCTTGCGACCGGAGCAATTGCGGCGGGGGGCACGCTGGGAATTTTGATCCCGCCTTCGGTGATCATGATCATCTTTGGCCTGCTTACCGAAAGCGATATCGGTAAGCTGTTCATCGCGGGCATCGTGCCGGGCATCTTGGGCATTGGCCTGTATCTGGTTGCGGTGATGGTGGCGGTACGCCTGAAGCCGGAACTCGCCCCCGAGGTGCGCAAACCCGTCGCGATGAAGCGCACCGATATCGTCGGCGTGTTGGCAACGCTGGCGCTGTTTATCTTTATCATGGTGGGCATTTACGGCGGGTTCTTCACCCCGATTGAAGCGGCAGGCATGGGCGCTGCGGCGGCTGTTGTCATCGCGGCGGCGGTTGGGGGGCTTCGGCTCAAGGCGCTTTGGGGCGCGCTGATTGATGCGGCGATTGCCTCGGCGATGATTTTTGCCATCGTAATCGGGGCCGAGATTTTCGGTAATTTCATCACCTTCGCGGGGCTGCCCGATGCGCTGGCGGATTTGGTCAACAACCTTGGCCTTGGCGGCTATGAGGTCATCATCCTGATCGTGCTGATCTACATGGTGCTGGGGATGGTGCTGGAAAGCCTGTCGATGATCTTGCTGACCGTGCCGATTTTCTACCCGCTGATTTATCAGCTCGATTTCGGTTCGGGCATTTTGTCGAACCCCGATAACGCGTTGATCTGGTTTGCGGTGATCGTGGTCGTTGCAACCGAGATTTCGCTAATTACGCCGCCAGTGGGGATGAACGTGTTTGTGCTGCGCTCGGTGCTGCCGGATGTGCCGCTTTCGACGATGTTTCGCGGGATCTTGTGGTTCTGGGTGGCCGATATCGTGCGCATCACGCTGATCGTGGCCTTCCCGATCATCTCGCTTTGGCTGGTGGGCGGTTAGCTTGGGTCTTTGCGCGTCTCGATATCCAGCGCGAGCGTTTCGATCAGGGCGTTGACGCCCTGTTCAAGCGCCTCGCGCTGCGCGCTGGGCATGGCATCCAGCATCGCTTGCGCGCGGGCGTTCACCTTGCTGCGGGCCTTTACATAGATGTCATGCCCGGTTGGGGTGCATTCATATTCGCGCAACCGCCGGTCGCTGTCGGGAATATGGCGCGCGATTAGGCCCTTGGCCTCAAGGCGCGCGGCGGCACGGCTGACCTGCACCTTATCAAGCGTCGTACGCCGGGCGATGTCGAGCGAACTGATGCGCCCAACCCCATCAAGGATGGACATCAAGCGCCATTCCTCACGCGACAGGCCGAATTCGCGCGCATACACATCTTGCAGGTTGCGCGAGAAGGCCTCGGCCGCGATGGCAAGGCGATAGGGGAAGAACTCTTCTAGTTTCATGCGAAATCCGATCTATGCGCAGCTATCTTAAAGGATTTCATTTGAAATGAAACGATCAACGTCAGCGCTTTGTCGGGCCTTGTGATTGGTCCAGTGCGGCCATGAAGTCGTTCAATTCGTCCAGCAGGCGGGCAATGCGCTGCGCGCCGACCTCGGCCTCTAGCTGGGCATAGATCGCGGCACTCTGCGGCGAGGCTGCGCGTAAAAACGCGTCGCCTTGCGCAGTAAGGGCGACCCGCGCGCGGCGGCGATCTTCGGTGTCGCGCCGGGTCTCGATAAGGCCGCGCCCTTCAAGGCTGCGCAGCATTCGGGTCAGCGAGGGGGCCAGAACACAGGCGCGCTCGGCCAGTTTCGTCGCATCAATCGCACCGCTTTCGCGCAACACCCGCAGCACGCGCCATTGCTGCTCGCTCACGTCATGGGCGTTCAGCATCGGACGAAAGCGCTCCATCACCATCTCTCGCGCGCGCAGCAGGGCAATAGGCAAGGAACGCTGCGCCGCA
Organism: Thioclava arctica; assembly: GCF_040892615.1. NCBI lineage: Bacteria > Pseudomonadati > Pseudomonadota > Alphaproteobacteria > Rhodobacterales > Paracoccaceae > Thioclava > Thioclava arctica. The sequence continues at coordinate 100,700 of NZ_JBFRYC010000012.1, read as the reverse complement.
GTCAGTTCGAACCCGTCGCGCACAGCCGGAAGGGGAGCCTTTTCGGCCATGATTTCGCACTCTTTCGTTGTTGCAGGTCAATGCGTGCAACATCTTGTTCTTTTGCGCGCTTGACAAGACGCGCCAAACTTAACATGTTAAACAAAAGGGATCACGGGAGGAGAGTCGTGCCCCATCTGAGGATCGAATATTCGCGCGGCCTTGGCGAGCGCGCCGATATTGCCGCGCTGTGTCACGCCGTGCATGGTGCGATGTGCGCCGCCGGAATTTTTCCGCTTGCGGGAATTCGCGTGCGCGCCTTTTGCGCCGACCACGCGATCATTGCCGACGGTTTGGCTGAAAACGACTTTGCCGCGATGACGCTGTCGGTTGGGGCGGGGCGCTCCAATGACGCGCTGCGCAGCGCGGGCGATCTTATTTTCGCGGCGGCGCAAACAGCACTCAAAGCTCCCCTTGCCACCCCCCATTTCGCGCTTTCGCTGGAAATCCGTGTGATCGACCCGGAGCTAAGCTGGAAGCAGACCCCGATCCATGCCCGCCTGTCGGGCAAGAGCTGAGGACCACAAATGAGCGATCTGACAGACAATCTTTTGCGGGCGCAGGGCTATATCGCCCATTTCGCCGATACGGGTGTGCAAAACCATATTGCCGGCCAAAGCGTGCCTGCGGTTTCGGGGGCGACGTTTGACACGATCTCGCCGGTTGATCTGACACCGCTTGCCAAGGTCGCCAAGGGCGGGGCCGAGGATATCGACCGCGCCGTCGCCGCTGCGAAAGAGGCGTTCAAGACGTGGTCCAGAACGCCCGGCGTCGAGCGGCGCAAAATCCTGATCAAAGTGGCCGAGGCAATTGAGGCCAATGCCGAGCGCATCGCGTTTACGGAATGTCTTGATACCGGGCAGGCGCTGCGCTTCATGTCCAAGGCGGCGCTGCGCGGGGCGGCGAATTTCCGGTTTTTTGCTGATAAGGCCCCGATGGCGGAAGACGGGCTGAGCCTGCGCAATGCCAACCAGATGAACGTGACTGCGCGCCGCCCGATCGGGCCGGTGGGGGTGATTACGCCGTGGAATACGCCCTTTATGCTCTCCACCTGGAAGATCGCACCGGCCTTGGCCTCGGGCTGCACGGTGGTGCACAAGCCTGCGGAATTTTCGCCGATGACGGCCAAGCTGCTGGTCGAGATCGCCGAAGAGGCGGGTCTGCCCAAAGGCGTGCTGAACCTTGTGAACGGCTTTGGCGAGGATGCGGGCAAACGCCTGACTGAACATCTCGATATCAAGGCAATCGCCTTTGTCGGCGAAAGCCGCACCGGGTCGATGATCATGAAACAGGGGGCGGATACGCTCAAGCGGGTGCATTTCGAACTGGGCGGGAAGAACCCCGTTATCGTGTTCGAGGATGCCGATCTGGAGCGCGCCGCAGATGCTGCGTCCTTTATGATCTACTCGCTGAATGGCGAACGCTGCACCTCCTCGTCGCGGCTTCTGGTGCAGGATAGCATTTACGAGGAGTTCACCGCCCGCGTCGCCAAGGTTGCGGCCAATATCAAGGTCGGCCATCCGCTTGACCCTGAAACCGTGGTCGGGCCGTTGATCCATCCCGAGCATGAGACCAAGGTGCTGTCCTATTTCGACGCCGCGCGCACCGAGGGGGCGACCATCGCTGCCGGGGGTAAAAAGCTGGGCGAGACAGGCTGCTATGTCGCGCCGACCCTGTTCACCCACGCGACCAATGACATGACGATTGCGCAAGAGGAGATTTTCGGCCCCGTGCTGACGGCGATTTCCTTTAAGGACGAAGCCGAGGCGCTCGCGCTGGCCAATGACGTGCAATATGGTCTTGCCGCCTATCTTTGGACGAATGATCTGAACCGCGCGATGCGGATGACCGATGATTTAGACGCGGGCATGATCTGGGTGAATTCCGAAAACGTGCGCCATCTGCCTGCACCGTTTGGCGGGGTGAAAGCCAGCGGTATCGGGCGCGACGGCGGCGACTGGTCGTTCGATTTCTATATGGAGACGGTCAACGTCTCGTTCCCGCGCCAGATTCACAAAGTGCCGAAACTTGGTTGAACCTTCTTCGGGTGGCCGAGGAGGGCTGCCCATTTGATCCAAACTCTGGGAGAGAGATATGCCCATTCCAGCCCCGAACCTCTATCCGCCCTTCAATATCATCCGGCTGTCCCATGTCGTGTTCGGCGTCAAGGATCCGGCCGCCAGCCGCGCCTTTTACGTTGATACGCTGGGTCTGCAAGTCACTGATGAGGACGACAGCCACATCTTTCTGCGCGCTATGGAAGAGCGAGGCCATCACTGCATGGTCTTGGTCAAATCAGAGCAAAGCGATGTGCGCTCCTTGGCGTTCAAGGTCTATGACGAGGGCGAGCTGGACAGGGCGTATGACTGGTTTGCCGCCCAAGGCCACACCGTGGAATGGGTCGAGCGCGCCTATCAGGGGCGCACCTTGCGCACGCAGGATTGTTTCGGAATGCCGATCGAGCTCTATTTCAAGATGGACCGATTGCCTCCGATCCATCAGAAATACGCGCTGTATAAAGGCGTCAAACCGCTGCGAATTGATCACTTCAACTGTTTCGCAAGCGACGTGGACAAGGCGGTCGATTTCTACAACCAGATCGGGTTCCGCGTCACCGAATATACCGAGGATGAGGAAACCGGGCGTCTTTGGGCGGCCTGGACGCATCGCAAGGGCGGCGTGCATGACCTTGCCTTTACCAACGGTCTTGGCCCGCGCCTGCATCACACCGCATTCTGGGTGCCCACGCCGCTTAACATCATCGACCTGTGCGATTTGATGGCCACCACCGGCTATGTCGCCAATATCGAGCGCGGACCGGGGCGGCACGGGATTTCCAACGCGTTCTTTCTGTATATCCTTGACCCCGATGGCCACCGGATCGAGATTTACTGCTCGGATTACCAGACGGTTGATCCCGATCTTGAACCGATCAAATGGGATCTCAAAGATCCGCAACGCCAGACGCTTTGGGGCGCGCCCGCTCCGCGCAGCTGGTTCGAAGACGGGTCGGTTTTCAAAGATGTCACACCGGTTGCAAGCGACATGGAAGCCACGCCGATCATCGCGCCGTAACGGTGCGGGAACCATAAGCTGCGCCGCCATCCGAGAAAGGCAAGACATGGATAAGTTGGATTTCGAAACATGGTCGCGCCGCGCTGCGCTTTGGGGCGTGCAATATCGCGACAGGCTGGCGGATCGCCCCGTGCGTGCGCGCACCAGCCCGGGTGAGATTTATCGCGCGATCCCGCCCAAACCGCCTGAAACCGGCGAAGAGATGGAGCGGATCTTCGAAGAGTTCGAAACGCTGATCGAGCCGGGCATGACTCATTGGCAGCACCCGCGCTTTTTTGCGTATTTTCCCAGCAACGCGGCGCCCGTTTCGGTGGTGGCGGAATATCTTGTCACCGCGATGGCAGCGCAATGTATGCTGTGGCAGACCTCTCCGGCGGCGACCGAGCTGGAGACCCGGATGGTGGAATGGCTGGGCGCAGCACTGGGCCTGCCCGAGACCTTTTCGGGCGTTATTCAGGACAGCGCCTCGTCAGCGACCTTGGCGGCGGTGCTGATGATGCGCGAGCGCACGCTGGACTGGCAGGGCAACCGCGCGGGGCTGTCGCAAATGCCGCGTCTGCGGATCTATTGCTCCGATCAGGTGCATTCCTCGATTGATCGCGCGATCTGGATTGCGGGGATCGGGCAGGATAATCTTGTGAAGATTCCCGCAGATCCGCTGAGCGGTACGCTGCCGCCAGAGCAGCTTGAGGCGGCGATCCGCGCCGATATAGCGGCTGGCCACACCCCCGCCGGGGTGATCGGCTGCGTGGGGGCAACGGGCACCGGGGCGAGCGATGACATCGCCAAATTGGTTGAGGTCGCGCATGCCCATGACCTGCTGATCCATGTCGATGCGGCCTGGGCGGGATCAGCGATGATCTGCCCCGAGTTTCGCGATCTTTGGGCGGGCGTCGAGGGCGCGGATTCGGTTGTGTTCAACCCGCATAAGTGGCTTGGCGCGTCTTTTGACTGCTCGGCGCATTTCATTCGCGATCCCGAAATTCTGGTGCGCACGCTGGCGATCCAGCCCGAATATCTCAAGACGCACGGTCAAGACGGGATCATCAATTATTCTGAATGGTCCGTGCCACTTGGCCGCCGGTTCCGCGCGTTGAAACTGTGGTTCCTGCTGCGCTTTCACGGGCTGGAAGGGCTGCGCAGCATGATCCGCGATCATGTGCGTTGGGCCGGGGACTTGCATGATCGACTGGCCGCGACGCCGGGCGTGGAAATTGTGACCGCGCCGGTTTTGTCGCTGTTCTCGTTTCGCCGCGAGGGCGCGCTGGACGCAGACACGATTGCGCATGTCACCGCAATCAATGACGACGGGCGGATTTATCTGACCCAGACGCGTGTCGACGGGCGTCTTGTGATCCGCTTTCAGGCGGGGTCTCATGCGATGCGCGAAGCCGATATTGATATTGCCTATGCCGCCATTCTTGACGGTCTGGGCCTGAAAGCCGAGGAAAGATGATGGACCAGAAAACGCCTCCGAGACTTGTCGCGTTTCGTGCCGATGGCGTTGACCGCTACGGGGTGATGCGCGATGCGGGCATTGTCGATCTCACACCAGAGTTCGGGTCGCGTTTCAAAGGGCTACAGCAAGTTATCGAGGCTGGTGCGCTGGATGAGGTCATTGCGGCTGCCGAGGGGCGCGCGCCGACGTTCAACGAGGCCGAGGTCGCGTTTCTCATTCCAATCGCCGCGCCCGAAAAGCTGATTTGTATTGGCGTGAATTTCCCTGATCGCAACGCCGAGTATAAGGACGGCCAAGAGGCACCGCCCTATCCGTCGATGTTCATCCGCTTCCCGCGCAGTTTTACCGGCCATAACCAACCGTTGATCCGCCCGCCGGAATCCCCGCAGCTTGATTACGAGGGCGAGGTGGTGATCGTGATCGGCAAGGGCGGGCGCCGGATTACGCGCGAAGACGCCTATGACCACATTGCCGCGCTGACCCTGTGCAACGAGGGCACGATCCGCGATTGGGTGCGTCACGCGAAGTTCAACGTGACGCAAGGCAAGAACTGGGATCGCTCGGGTGCCATCGGGCCGTGGCTCGTGCCGTTTCGCGATGCCGCGCAGCTTGATGACATTGCGCTAGAGACTCGCGTCAATGGCGAGATCCGCCAACAGGATCGCACGGGCCGGATGATTTTCGATTTTCGCTATATCGTGAATTACGTCTCGACCTTTACCACGCTGGTGCCCGGCGATGTGATCGTGTGCGGCACGCCGACCGGGGCCGGGGCGCGGTTTGATCCGCCGGTCTGGCTGAAACCGGGCGATGTGATCGAGGTCGAGGCCGAGGGTATCGGCTGTCTGCGCAACACCGTTGAGGACGAGCGATGCTAAGCCAGAGCCAGATCGACACGGCTGCTGCCGACCTGCTGCGCGCCGAGGCCGAGCGCACGCAAATCGGCCTGCTGAGTTTGCGTCACCCCGACATGACGCTCGATGATGCCTATGCGATTCAAGCCGCGCAGACGGTGCAGAAACGGGCGCAGGGGCGGCGCATTCTCGGGTGGAAAATCGGGCTGACGTCAAAGGTCATGCAGGCCGCATTGGGGATCGAGACGCCGGATTCCGGTGTGCTGTATGATGACATGGCGTTTGATAGCGGGGGCATCGTGCCCGCAGGCCGGTTCATTCAACCTAGGATCGAGGCCGAGATTGCCTTTGTGATGAAAGCCCCTCTGGAAGGCGAGGTCACTCGCGAGGTGGTGCTGGCGGCGACGGATTACGTCACCCCCGCGCTGGAAATTCTGGATACGCGGATCTTGCGCTGCGATCCCGCAACGGGTGTTGCGCGCAAGATTTGTGACACGGTATCGGATAATGCCGCCAATGCCGGAATCGTTCTGGGGGCTGCGCGCCATGATCCGCAGGACGTGGATTTGCGCTGGACCGGCGCGATTGTGACTAGGAATGGCGCGGTCGAGGCGACGGGCTTGGGCGCGGCGGTTCTGAATGATCCGGTGACGGGAATCGTCTGGCTGGCGCGCCGGATGGGCCAATACGGCCAGCGGATCGAGGCGGGGCAGGTGATCTTGTCCGGCTCGTTCATCGCGCCGATAGAATGCCCCGCGCACACCGCTATTGCGGCAGATTTCGGCCCCTTCGGCCATGTTTGTATAGATTTTGAATGAGGACACCCCATGCCCAAGCTGACAAACCAATTCAAGGCCCGACTGAAAACAGGTGAGACCCAGATCGGGCTTTGGCTAAGCTTGGGCGATCCTTCTGCCGCCGAGCTTGCCGCGCATTGCGGTTTTGACTGGTTGGTGGTGGATGGCGAGCATGGGCCGAACGGGCTGCGCGATGTGCTGGCGCAACTGCGCGCAATCGGCAGTGCGAGTCATCCGGTCGTGCGGGTGCGCGATGACAACCGCGCGGGGATCAAGCAGATGCTGGATATCGGGGCGCAGACCATTCTGGTGCCGATGGTGGAAACCGCGCAGCAGGCGCGCGAGGCTGTGCGCTCGATGAAATATCCCCCCCTGGGCGTGCGCGGCGTGGGGGCAGGGCTGGCGCGCGCCTCGGCTTATAATGCGATCCCCGATTACCTTGCGCGGGCGAATGACGAAACCTGTTTGCTCTTGCAGGTCGAAAGCCGCGCAGGGCTGGGTGCGCTTGACGAGATTGCATCGCTCGAGGGTGTAGATGGCGTGTTTATCGGTCCGGCCGATCTGGCCGCCGATATGGGGTTCCTTGGCAATCCCGGCGCGCCTGAGGTGCAAGCGGCTGTGCGCGATGCGCTGAGCCGGATTCGCGCGGGCGGCAAAGCGGCGGGCATCCTGACCTCGGATCACGCGCTGGCACAAAGCTATCGCGACATGGGCGTCGAATTTCTGGCCGTTGGTTCGGATGTCGGCACGCTCGGCGCTGGACTGCGCGCGTTGCGCGGCGCTTTTTAAGCACGGGCGACGCAGCGCCTAAATTGGCAGCGGCGCGTCCTGTTTTAGCTGGTTCATGACGATCTGGCTTTGCACGCGGGCGACCGTGGTGTGCGCCAGCAGCACCTCATGGATCAGCCGGTGCAGGGCGGACAAGTCAGCGCAATAGACCCGCAGCAGATAGTCTGCCTCGCCCGTCAGCGTCCAAGCCGACACGACCTCGGGTTGCAGCGCGATGAGGCGTGAAAAATTCCGCGCGGCCTCGGCCCCGTGACGCGTCATTTGCACCTGCACAAAGGCCTGCACCGCCAAGCCCAGCCGCTCGGCATCGAGTTTCGCCCCATAGGCGCGGATCAGACCGTCTGCCTCAAGGCGCTGCCGCCGCCGTCCGATCTGGCTTGCTGACAGGTTCAACCGCTCGCTCAGCTCTTGCGAGGTCAGTTGCGCGTTTTGTTGCAGCTCCGCGAGGAGGCGTTTGTCGATGTCATCCAGCATGCGTAAAAAATGCATCTTTTGTTCAATGGCCGCAAGTCACACGCGTATTGGGCGTGACAATAATCACTTTTGCGCAAACCACGCGGGCGTCGGGGGGTAATCTGAAACCAGCGAACAGGAGGAGAAACCCATGGGACCATTCCCGCACGACGCCCCGCAAGCCAAGATTTCTGACGAAAACCCCGCCGGCACCGACGGGTTTGAATTCGTCGAATTCGCCCATCCCGACCCGCAGGAGCTGCGCGATTTGTTCGCCAAGATGGGCTATGAACATGTCGCTACGCATAAAGCCAAACCGGTCGAGCTTTGGCAGCAGGGCGATATCACCTACATCATCAACGCAGATCCCGACAGCTTTGCTGCGCGTTTTGTGGACGAACATGGCCCCTGCGCACCGGCAATGGGCTGGCGCGTGGTGGATGCGCAGCACGCGTTCGATCATGCGGTGAAGATGGGCGCAGAGCCTTATGAGGGCGCTGACAAAACGCTGGATTGGCCCGCCATTCGCGGCATTGGTGGTAGCTTGATCTATTTCACCGATCAGTATTACGCCACCTCGCCCTATAATGAGGAATTCAACTGGCTGAAGACGTCAAAGCCGAAGGGCGTTGGGTTTTACTATCTCGATCACCTGACCCACAACGTCTTCAAGGGTAACATGGACAAGTGGTTCCACTTCTACGGCGATCTGTTCAACTTTCGCGAAATCCGGTTTTTCGACATCGAGGGCAAATTTACCGGGCTGTTTTCGCGCGCCTTGACGTCGCCTTGTGGGCGTATCCGCATCCCGATCAACGAAGATCGCGGCGAAACCGGTCAGATCGTATCCTTTCTCAAGAAGTATAAGGGCGAGGGGATTCAGCATATCGCAGTCGGGTCTGAGGATATTTACGCCAGCACCGATGCGATCGCCGAGCGCGGTATTCGCTACATGCCCGCACCGCCCAAGACCTATTACGACCTGAGCTACGACCGGGTGACGGGGCATGAAGAGCCGGTTGATCGGATGATGAAACACGGCATCCTGATCGACGGGGAAGGCGTGCTGGGGGGCGGTGAGACAAAGATTCTGCTGCAGATTTTCTCGAAAACGGTGATCGGACCGATCTTCTTTGAGTTCATTCAGCGCAAAGGCGATGACGGCTTTGGCGAGGGCAATTTTAAGGCGCTGTTTGAATCGATTGAGCGTGAGCAAATCGAAAGTGGCGAGTTGGTCGCAGAGTAGCGTAATGAGTCAGGAGCGCAGTTTTGCTGGTTGTTTCGCAAAGATTTGCCGCAGCCGTAGTCGGCCTGTTCAATGGACACAATTATACTGCGAGCGCCGCCAAGATATGAAAGGTGTTAGTGCCGTTGCTCGGGATCTGACCCTTGCGGATCATATAAGCGGTCTAGATGGTACTGTTGCAAATATTTGCGGGCTTCCGCTTTTGGCTCTAATTTGCAACTGATGGCTACGACAAACAAGCAGCAGGATGTTTCGGTGACGGTAAATTTCAAAGGTGCGCGCTATCCGAAATCCGTGATCTTTCATGCCGTTTTTTTCGCCCGCTAAGCGGTGTCTTATCGCGATCTCGAAGAAATTTTGGCTGAGCGCGGTGTTGCAGTTGATCATACGACCCTTAACCGCTGAGTTGTAAAATACGCCCCCGAGATCGCCACCAATGCGCAGCGCCAAAAGCGCAAGTTGGTCGGAACTTGGCGTGCGAACGAGACTTATATCAAGGTTCGCGGTAAGTGGATGTATTTGCACAGAGCCACGGACCGCTGGGGTAAAACCTTGATTTTATGCTCTCCGAACGGCGTGATACGGCTGCAGCGCGGCGCTTCTTCAAGCAGGCTATCGCTCCAAATGGCCAACCTGCGCTGGTCAATACCGACAAAAGCGGCGCTAATTTTTCAGGGCTTCAGGCGATCAACGTGATCCTCAAGTTTAAGGGCAATGGCCAGCTGATTACCATCAGGCAAAAGAAATACCTCAACAATATTCTCGAACAAGATCACAGGTTCATTTAGCGCATCACTGGGCCCATGCTCGATTTCAAAGCCATCCCCTCGGTCACGGCAACCATTGCCGGCATCGAGACCGCACATATGATCCGAAAAGGTCAGTTCGACCGAAATGGCCTTTCCGATTTCCAGCGATTTGCCGCGCTCGCAGCATAATTCTGCCCGAAGATAAGCTCGCCTCAAGCCGAACAAAAAAATTTCAACAGAACCGTTTGACTTCCATGGTTTCGCGCTCTTGCGGGGCGGGAGTGAGGGCATGACTGCCACTGGTCCGAAAGAATGCCCGAACGCGGCGGCGCCTCGATCCGCAATGGCATCATGGCACTTGCACGTGTCGTAGGCGCCATCTGCGGTAACGCTACCGATCTCCTGTTCGGGTGGTATCTGATCGAGCAATTCCGGCAGCATGGGGGCATCGCCGATGCCACTTCTGGTGAACTCGACGGCTCGGATCTCCAGCGTTTTCTCGTCGATCCCCCTCTCGGCGATTGCTTGCAATCGCCTGCCGGACAGCGGAGGTGGATTTTGCGCCAGACCCGCCGTTTGGGACCGCCACGCTTGCGCGCATTCCACTCGCCTTCACCCTCCAATGCCCGGCAGGCGCATCTGAAAGATGCGGCCGAGAGGGGACCTTGATGCCGGTGCTGTCCACTGCCCGGCAGTGCATTGCGCAGCAATGTTACGAGAGGGGATCAGCAGATGCAAAAAAGTCCCCTTCGAGCTGCGATACGGGATGTTCACGGCCAAGGTCTTCTGGCGGCGGGATAGCGTGCTGAAGTCGGGCACCGCCCAGTCCAAGCCGATCAGCTTCAGCAGGCTCTCGACGAATTCAGTCGTTTGTCGGTGCGCCACGCCGAACAAGACTTTCATCGTCAGACAGGTTTGAATGGCCCTATCGCTGTAGGTCTGCTGGCGGCCCCGCCTGCCTGACGGCGTCGCATCCCAGGTCATCTCGGGGTCGAACCAGCCTTACGGCGATTGCAAGCAATCGCCTACCGGCCAATGGATCGTCAGCGAGCCCCGGCGCTTGAGCGCTTCATTGTAGGTCGGCCAGTTCCTAGTCTTGTAGGTCGGGGGTGTAGGTCTGCTCATGACGCTCAGCTACCACGCTGGATTCCCATGATGAATCCCCCCAAGGATTTGCGCATGTATGGATGCCCCCGTTGGTGCAAGTGATTTTTGAACGGCGCGAGCGTGTGATCGGGTGCGGTCATGTATCAGGCCTCTATGTGCGGCGCTGATAGAGCCGCGGGCCGGTATGGCGATGCGCGGACCAGAGGCATATCAACAGACCGAGCTCGTGGCTCCTGCACAAATTCTGCTTTCTCTGCCCCGGATCTGATCGATCCTTTGCCCTTACTGTTCAGTGACCTCCTCACACCCCCGACGTGCCGGGACGAATTGGCAAGCGCGGTACGCTTAGACCATTTCCGTCACCGGGTTCCGGTAGTCCTCTTGTTTCGTCATCATGGCCCAGAGGCCACGTGCCATCTTGTTCGCCAACGCAATCGCGGCAACCATGCGTGGCTTGCGGGGCAGCAGACGCTTGAGCCAGCCATTGTTCGGCGTTCCAAACCGCTCGACCGCTTGAAGAACAGCCATCGCACCCGAGACTAGAAGCGTGCGGATATCGCGCTGCCCCATCTTCGAAGTCTTCCCGAGCAGTGCTTTACCGCCCGTCGAGTGCTGTCTTGGCACGAGCCCGAGCCAGGCAGCAAAATCGCGCCCACGCTTGAAGGTGGCCAAGTCAGGTGCAAATGTCTCGATCGCCAAAGCCGTGATAGGGCCGACCCCAGGCATGGTTTGCGCCAGACGTACCAGATTGGCTTTTCTGGCAGCGCGCTTCATCTTTCCGTCAAGCTCTGAAACCCGGGCGGTCAGGCAAGCAATCTGTTCCAGATACATCTGGCCAAGCTCCCGAACCTCGTCGGGTAGCGCGGTGTCATCATCTGCGATCGCGTCCGCCAGCCGTTTAAGATGGGCAGGCCCTCGCGCCGCAACCAGGCCATGCTCGGCGAGGTGACCGCGCAAGGCGTTGATCATCTGGGTGCGCTGGCCAACGAACATCTGCCGTGTGCGAAACAGCATCGCGCGGGCCTGTTGATCCTCCGTCTTCACGGCGACAAAGCGCATGGTCGGACGCAACGCCGCCTCAGCAATCGCCTCAGCATCAGCCACGTCGTTTTTCTGGCGCTTGACGAACGGCTTCACATAAACCGGCGGGATCAGACGGACTTCATGCCCCAGCTTCTCCAGCTCCCGGCCCCAACCGTGCGCAGTCGCACATGCCTCCATGGCGATCATGCATTTAGGCTGCTGTGCCACGAAAGCGAGAAATTGACCTCGTGAAAGCTTCTTACGAAACGCGACGGATCCGTCATTGTATGCCCCGTGCAACTGGAAAACGCGCTTTGCCAAGTCGACACCGATAATTGTAACTTCGGACATGGATGCTCCTTCCTACTGTGATGGCTTCAACACTCACCACAATGGCACATTGCGATGCCGTCGGGAGGGGCATCCACGCCATCAACAGAGTCTCTTGGCGGGCAAAAAGGCCGAGCTTATCGCGGGCCAGCTCGGGGTGTCGCCAGTCACCGTTACTACTTACCGCAAGCGCGCCTATGACAAGCTGGGAATCGCCTCGCGCGGGGCGCTCTTTGCGCTATGCCGTCAGGAGTGAGTGTCTTCAGAACCCGAGTGTTGCGCTGATTTCCGTGGCGCAGGCGATGACATGCGGGGCAACCTGCGCCGGGTCGAGATCGTCAAGCGTGACAACACCCACCGAGGCCTCGAACACCGTTGCCCCGGTTCGGGCAAGGCGCAGCGGAGCCGCGATGCCAATGGCACCGCGCTGCAACTGGCCTTGGCTGAGGCTGTAACCATCTCGCCGCGCCTCGCGCACCGCATCGGAATCATCGGCATGTTCGGCGCGGGCCGAGAGAATTGCTAAGCCCGCCGCGCCGCAGTTGAGCGGATGTCGGCTTCCGGGGCGGTACCCGACCCGCAACACCCCTGTCTCCGCTTCGGCGGTGAGGATGGCCACGGCCTCGTTGCCGCGCGCGACGGTCATAAAGGCTGTCGCGCCGACCAGTTTGGTCATGCGACGCAAAGCGGGCTCGGCGATGGAGCGTAGCTGGGGCTCGATCGCGGCGGCGAGTGCTAGGACTGCGCCCCCCATATGAACGCGCCCCTCCGCGCCGCGGGCGACGAAGCCATCCGCCTCAAGTGTTGCCACGAGCCGATAGGCGATTGCGCGGTCAACTCCCAGATGCTCGGAGATCTGTGCTACGTTCAACCCCTCAGATCGCTCGGCCACAAGCGTGAAAACGTCCATTCCGCGACGCAGGGTTTGAAGCAAGTTATCGCCCTTGGGCTTCACGGGGTGGTTCCTCTCCAAAAGTTGCGAGGTGCCGCTGAATGAACAAGTCGCTCTGCAGTTTATAAATAATCACGCCACGATGATAGCTGTTTTACAGGGTCGCAGCCCGCGCGTGCCAGATATAATGCCCGATGAAGGTACGCAAGGGATTGTGCGATAAAAAATGTTGATTGTGCGTTAATAGTAAAATAGTGTGATTGCACCGTTAGGGAGTCGGAGAGAGGAAGAAGACATGTCGCCGTCAGATGCATCGTTGCGCGCGCAACGCGAACAGGGGTGTCCATTTTCGTCGGCGGTGAATGCGAAGGGCTGCCCAGCATCCGAGATGGCGGCGCAGTTCGATCCGTTCGAAGGGCCATATCTTGTCGATCCGGCCGAGGCGCTGCGCTGGTCGCGCGATCAACTGCCCGTTTTCTACAGTCCCAAGCTCGGCTACTGGGTGGTCAGCCGCTATGACGATATCAAGGCGGTGTTCCGCGACCCGATCCTGTTCTCACCTAAGAACGTGCTGGAAAAGATCACTCCCCCGACCAAGGAGGCAGTGGAGGTGCTACGCGGCTATGATTACGCGATGGATCGCACCATGGTGAACGAGGACGAACCCGCCCATATGGCGCGGCGTCGCGCGCTGATTGATCATTTTTTGCCCGAACGCCTAGAGCGGCAGCAGGAGATGGTGCGGCAACTCACGCGGGAACGGATTGATGCCTTCATCGACAGCGGCCGCGTTGAGCTGATAGATGCGATGCTCTACGAGGTTCCGCTGCTGGTCGCGTTGCATTTCCTTGGGGTGCCCGAGGATGAGATTGCAACCCTACGAACCTTCTCACTGGCGCATTCTGTTAATACCTGGGGCAAGCCAACGCCCGAACAGCAAGTGCAGGTCGCCCATGATGTCGGGCGGTTCTGGCAATATGCTGGCGAGGTGATCGAGAAGATGCGTGCCGAAACCGCAGGCGATGGTTGGATGCATTACACAATCCGTAAGAACGCCGAGATGCCCGAGATCGTGACCGATAGCTATGTTCATTCGATGATGATGGCGATCATTGTCGCGGCGCATGAGACCACCTCGCTTGCCTCGGCCAATATGTTCAAGACGCTGCTAAGCCATCGTTCCGCCTGGGAAGACATTTGTGCCGATCCGTCCCTGATCCCGAACGCGGTCGAAGAGTGTCTGCGTTATGCCGGCTCGATCGTGGCTTGGCGGCGTCAGACAACCGGGCCCGCGACGGTCGGGGGTGTCGATCTGCCCGAGGGGGCGAAACTCTTGATCGTGCAGGCTTCGGGGAACCAAGACGAGCGGCATTTCGAAAATGCGGACCGGTTCGATATCTACCGCGACAATGCCGTCGATCACCTAACCTTCGGCTATGGCGCACATCAATGCATGGGCAAGAATATCGGTCGAATGGAAATGCGGATTTTCTTAGAAGAAATGACCCGTCGTCTGCCCCATCTGCGCCTCGCAGAGCAGGAGTTCAGCTACATGCCGAGCACCTCGTTTCGTGGGCCGGATCGGCTTTGGGTCGAATGGGATCCCGCGCTCAATCCCGAGCGTGATGATCATGCGCTGGCTGAAAAGGTTCGGCACTTCCCCGTCGGGGCACCTGCGGCGAAGGAGATTGCGCGCAGCGTTCGGGTCTCGGCGCTGCGTCAAGAGGCGGAAGGTGTCATCGGGGTCACGCTGGAAGATGCCCGTGGACGGCCCTTGCCGGACTGGAGTGCGGGCGCGCATATTGAGCTTTGCCTAGGAGATGTGGAGCGGAAATACTCACTGTGCGGGCGGCCAGGCAATGGTCGCTACGAGATCGCGATCCTGCGCGAGGATGCCGGGCGCGGCGGATCGCGTCACTTCCACGAGCACCTGCGCGAGGGCGGTGAGCTGCGCTTGCGTGGGCCGTCGAATTTCTTCCGGTTGGACGAGGCCGCCCCTCATCATGTCCTGATTGCGGGGGGGATCGGGATCACGCCGATCATCGCGATGGCAGACAGGCTCAAGGCGATCGGCGCTGATTACGAAGTTCATTACTGCGGCCGTTCGCGGCGTGCGATGGCGCTACGCGAGCGGTTGCAAGCAGATCATGGATCAAGCGGATGCGTTCACCTCCATATCGGCAATGAAACCGGGCGGGCCGATTTCGCGCAGATTGTGGCGGAACTGCCGGAGGACGGACGGATTTATGCCTGCGGTCCGGACCGGATGATTTCCGATCTGGAAGCGCAGACCGCGGATCTGCCCGATGGCAGCTTCCACTTCGAGCATTTCACCGCGCAGAATGTCGCGCTTGATCCCGACAAGGAATGGGCCTTCGAGGTGGAACTGGTTGATTCCGGGCTCAATCTTAGCGTCGCAGCCGATGAGACCTTGCTCGACGCGTTGCGTAATGCGGGTGTGGATGTGCCCAGCGATTGCTGCGAGGGCCTATGTGGCAGCTGCGAAGTCACGGTGCTGCAAGGTGGCGTCGATCATCGCGACAAGGTTTTGACTAGGTCAGAGCGTACCGAGAACCGGCGCATGATGTCATGCTGTTCGCGCGCGAAAAACGGGCAGCGGATCAAGCTTGCTTTGTGATGCGCAACAAATAATCATTCTAGTCGAATAAGAAACGCCCGATTCCCCAAAGCGAGGCTGGCAATGAAAGGCGCAAAACGCGCCCCTAACCAACAGTAAAGGAAGCGCAATGGCACGACTTGGATATGAGACAATCGGTCATGGGCCGTTGAAGGTTTTGGCCTTGCACGGCTGGTTCGGGGATCAAACCATGCTTGATCCTATGAAACTGGCGTTGAACACCGAAGCCTTTACCTATGTTTGCCCTTCGTACCGCGGTTATGGTGCTTCGCGTGAGTTGACGGGGTCTTATGACATGGCCGAGATTTCAGCTGATGTACTGGAACTGGCCGATGCTCTTGGGTGGAAACGGTTCAGTCTGATCGGCCACTCAATGGGTGGCATGGCCATACAACGCGTGCTGGCCGATGCGCCTGATCGGGTGGAAAAGATGGTCGCGCTCACCCCGGTGCCTGCCTCGGGCGTGCCATTGGACGAAGGCTCGGCCGAACTGTTCGGCGGCGCTGCGGCCAACATGGACAACCGCAGTGCCATTATTGACTTCACCACCGGCAACCGGCTCACCTCGGTCTGGATCAATGCTATGGCACGCTACTCGGGCGAGACGGCGCGGGACGACGCCTTTGCCGCCTACCTGCCCTCTTGGACCAAAGCTGACTTCCATCAGGAAATCGCTGGTAATCCGGTGCCGCTGAAAGTCATCGTTGGGGCGAATGATCCCGCGCTGTCCGCCGATGTGATGGAGGCCACCTACATGCAGTGGTATCCGAATGCTGAATTAGAGGTGATGCCCAATGCCGGGCACTACCCGATGAACGAAACGCCGGTAGCTTTGGCGACCAGCGTTGAGCGATTTCTGAGCGGTCAGTGAATTATAGTCGAAAGTGGCGTTGTCACATTATCTACTTCCGATTGCCCGGTCCGCGATTTGAAGGTAGCCGGTGCTGATGCAGACACCGTCAATCAGCTATAAGCGCCACCGCTTTCCGCCTGAGATCATTGCCCATGCGGTCTGGCTTTACGTCCGGTTCAATCTGAGCTTGCGTGAGGTTGAGGAGATGCTGCTCGAACGTGGCATTGACGTGGGTAGTGTGAATAGCCCCTAGATTCGTAGACGCCTTCTTCCTTAATTTTGAGGCAAGGAGGCCGAGATGGGCAAAGGCAATTTCAGCGACGAGTTCAAGCGAGACGCTGTCGCGCAGATCACCGAACGTGGATACCCGGTTTCGGAGGTTTCGCAGCGGCTCGGGGTGAGCGCGCACTCTCTCTATGCATGGAAGCGCAAGTTCGCGAAGGCGTCGTCCGGCGAGACAGAGAAGGATGCTGAGATCCGGCGTCTGAAGCGGGAACTGACGCGGGTGACGGAGGAGCGCGATATCCTAAAAAACCGTTCCGGGCCACAGCCCGCCTGTGCGCAGTATAAACAGCCTGTGCTATGCTGCGCCAGAAGGGCAGTTGCCGATGGCTTATTGGTGGGCTGGACCCCGTTAAAAAACGTGGCACATGGGCCGATGCGCACTTGAGAGTGGTGACACCGCCATCGCGGTGATCCCGGTTAGGAAGATGACGAACTTGCATGGCCCACGCCCTTCTTCTTGAATGGAGGATATGCCATGGCGAAACGTAAGACCGGCGACCACCCGGGTTTGAAGATGGTCAACCCAAATGTGGCCGCGATCGACATCGGCTCGACCATGCACATGGCCGCAGTGAACCCTGACACCGACATTATGCCAGTGCGCGCCTTCGGGACATTCACCCAGAATTTGCACGATCTTGCCGCCTGGTTCCGGTCGTGCGGCGTCACCAGCGTGGCCATGGAATCGACCGGCGTTTACTGGATACCGGCCTTTGAGATCCTGGAGGAGCACGGCTTCGAAGTCATTCTGGTGAATGCCCGCTACGCCAAGAATGTGCCGGGCCGCAAAACCGATGTCAGTGACGCGGGATGGCTGCGGCAGCTCCACTCCTATGGCCTGCTGCGTGGCAGTTTCCGACCTGAAGCCGAGATCGCCACCTTGCGCGCCTATATGCGCCAACGGGAACGGCTCACCGAGTATGCCGCCGCCCACATCCAGCACATGCAGAAGGCGTTGATGGAGATGAATCTCCAGCTGCATCATGTCGTCTCCGATGTCACTGGCGTGACCGGCATGCGGATCATCCGCGCCATCGTCGGTGGCGAGCGCGATCCGGAGGCTCTCGCCGCGTTCCGGGATGTCCGCTGCAAGTCATCGATGGATACGATTAAGGCGGCACTGGTCGGCAACAACCGTGATGAGCACGTCTTTGCACTGACCCAGTCGCTGGAGCTTTACGACTTCTACAAAGCGCAGATCGAGGCTTGTGACCACAGGCTGGAGGCAGCGGTTACCGCGCTGACTGTCCGGGCCCACGATGATCTGGCTCCGCTGCCCAAGGCACGGATCAAGGGCAAACAGCATAATGCGCCGTCCTTCGACGTGCGAGCTGCGCTTTACGGGGTGTTGGGAACTGATCTAACGCAGATCCACGGCCTCGGACCATCGCTGGCACTGAAGCTGGTGGCCGAATGCGGCACGGACCTGCGCGCCTGGAAGAGCGCCAAGCACTTCACGTCGTGGCTCTGTCTGGCACCGGGCAACAAGATCTCTGGCGGTAAGCTGCTGTCTTCGCGCACACGCCGATCTTCAAGCCGCGCGGCGGCCCTGCTGCGGTTGGCTGCCGTCACGATTGGACGAAGCGACACGGCCCTGGGCGCGTTCTATCGGCGGCTGTCATCACGCATCGGCAAGCAGAAGGCGGTTACGGCGACAGCGCGCAAAATAGCAGTGCTGTTCTACAACACCATCCGCCATGGCATGACCTATCAGGATCAGGGGGCGGCGGCTTACGACGAGCGACATCGGCAACGCGTGCTTTCAAACCTCCAGAGGCGTGCCAAAGCCATGGGATTTGCATTGGCGCCTATCCCGGCGACAGCGGCTGTTTCTTAGGAAGGCCACCGCGTATTTCGCCAGGGATACCAAGTGAGATACGCGTTCGTGGCTGAGCATCGCGGGCAGTTCTCTGTGCGGGCGATGTGCCGATGCTTGCGCATCCAACTGAGCGGCTTCTACGCTTGGCTGAAGACCCCGCTGAGCAAGCGGGCCCAAGAGGATCTGCGGCAGACCAGGATGCTGAAGGAGGCGTGGGTCGAGAGCGGCAAGGTCTATGGTCACCGCAAGCTGCACGACGACCTGATCGAACAGGGCGAAAGCATCTGCGTGAACCCTGTTGCCCGTCTGACGAAGCTGGCTGGGATCAAGGCTCAGATCGGCTACAAGCGCCGCCCCGGTGGATATGGCGGCAGGCCGTCGGTCGTCGTCGACAACACTCTCGACCGGCAGTTCGACGTGGGGGCGCCCGACAAGGTCTGGGTCACCGACATCACCTACATCCGCACGCAGGAGGGCTTTGCCTACCTGGCGGTCGTCATCGATCTCTTCTCGCGCCGCGTGGTTGGTTGGTCGATGCAGAGCCGGCAGACTACGGACGTTGTGTTGCAGGCTCTGCACATGGCCGTCTGGCGCCGCAAGCCGAAGGGAAAGGTTCTGATCCATTCGGACCAGGGCAGCCAATTCACCAGCATGGACTGGGCCGCGTTCCTGCGAGGCCACAATCTGGAGCATTCGATGAGCCGTCGCGGAAACTGTCACGACTGTAAGTATGGTATTGCGGCTTGATGGCCTGACCCATGTTACGATTGACTACGTGTCATTGCGTTGACGTGTCGACCGTCAAGTCGCCCCGGCAACGGGCGAGATGTGACCTTATAGGAGCTTGGCGGGGACGCCCCTTCACAGTCCTGTCCCCTCGGATCGGTGCCTGGGCATTCTTAGCAATGCGGGCACCATGAAGACCACACATCCAGTTATCATCGGCATCGATACGCACAAAGCAACTCATGTCGCTGTTGCAATTGATACGCAATGCACCCGTTTGGCGGTGCTCTCCATTCCGACCAACCCAAAGGGGTATTTGGAACTGGAACGTTGGTCGCGATCGCTTGGGCAAGTTGTGGCATTTGGGATCGAAGGCACCGGCTCATATGGCGCAGGCCTTTCTCGGTCGTTGGTAGCTCAAGGCCACAATGTCATTGAGGTTACGCGGCCAAATCGGCAGCTGCGATACACGCAAGGCAAAACAGATAGCCTGGATGCAGAAGGGGCCGCGCGATCAGTTCTCTCTGGGCAGGCAACGGCTCGGCCCAAAACACAAACGGGGCATTCAGAAATGATCCGGCATCTAAAGATTGCACGTGATACCGCTGTTAAGTCACGCTCGCAGGCAATGGTGACGTTAAAGACGTTGATCATAAATGCACCAGCCGACTTGCGCGACGCACTGGATCAGATCCGTGGAAAAGTCGCACTGATCCGGCATATTGCAGCCTTTCGCCCCGGTGACATCAACAGTCCAGTGGCTTCAGCAAAAGCGGCCATGCGGGCATTGGCGCGTCGATGGTTGTCGCTGCATGAAGAGACTATAGAGCACGACAAGGAGCTGGAACGCCTAGTCACGGAGCGCGCACCCGAATTGATGGCATCTCATGGAATTGCGACGCTGACGGTGGCAGAGATGCTGATTTTGGTCGGCGACGATCCAACGCGCATCTGCTCAGAGTCGGCCTTCGCAAAGCTGTGCGGAGTTTGTCCAATTCCGGCGTCCAGCGGCAAAACACATCGATTCCGCCTGAACCGTGGTGGCAATCGGCAAGCCAACGCTGCCCTATATCGCGTTGCAATCGTTAGAATGCGAAGCCACCAACCGACCCTTGCCTATGTCAAGAAGCGCACCAGAGACGGGAAGAGTAAAAGCGAGATCATTCGCTGTCTAAAACGCTACATCGTTCGCGAAATCTACAGCCAGCTCTGTGTGCCCAAATCAGCTCAAATCGCCGCTTGACGAATATAGGAGCTTCAATGCGGTTGCCGAGAGCTTCTTCAACCTTCTCAAGCGCGAAAGGATCAGGCGCCGGACCTACAAAACCCGCGAACAGGCCCGGCAGGACGTGTTCGATTACATCGAGATGTTCTACAACCCGAAGCGCAAGCATGCGAGAAACGGGATGCTGTCGCCCGTCGAGTTCGAACGGCAGCGGAAACTGAGACCCGAAGGCGTCTAGAAAACGCGGGGCTATTCAATCCGCCCCCTTCGCCACACCTTGCAAGGGGTGGCAAGCTGACCCGTAGCAGACGCGATTTTTGCGCTGTCTTCAGGTCGAGATCGGCTTTGATCACTTCGAGCTTCACGATCCGCAGATCATCTTTCTCGGGTGTCCTTCACCTTGGCCTCAGGCGAATACGGCTTCCGTCTCGACATCTCTGATCTTCTTCTTGTCGAAGATCAACAGACAGCAAATCGGAGCTTACGTCAGCGCCCGGTTTTGGAAGGTAGCGCAGTGTCGCCTGCGCCCAAATCCCAAAATACTCCCGCCATCACACGCAGCGCGTCGCGGCTGAGAGATTTCAGGACATGTTCATTCGGCGCGTGCTGCGAACAACCGCGATAGGAATGAGGAACCCACACCGTCGGCAGACCCAAGATGTCGGCAAAACTATCATTGGGCAGAGAGCCCGCCAAATTGGGCAACACATGCGGTGCCTTGCCCGTCGTCCGCTGGATAGAGTCGGTCACAAACCCCACCCAAGGGTGTTTCGGGTCCAGCCGCGTCGCTGCAAAGAAACCCCGATCATGCGGGTGGATCTTTACCGCCTCGTATCCGTGCGCATCAAGGTGCCTGCGCAGCGCCGGGATGATATCCTGCGGGTCCGTTCCAACAACGTAGCGCAGCTGACAGGTAGCGCGGGCCGACGCGGAAATTGCGTTGACCGGTGCCTCTGGCACGCCGCTGGTCATGGCGAGAATGGCAAAGCTGTTCCAGCCATAGACGCGCTCGGCTGGAGTTAGACTTTGCTCGCCCCAATCGACATCGACGTCTGGTCCCTCCCCGCCCGCCACAGGCAGGCCATCAAGCGCCGCGCGCACGTCGTCGGTCAAGCTGTCGGGTCGCCATTCCTCGATCAGGATTTGCCCGCGCTGATCGGTAATCGTTGCCAGCGCATGCGCCAAGATAATCGCCGGATCTGCGAGTAACCCACCCCAGTTGCCCGAATGGTGCGCTCCTTCGCGCAGCGTCAGTTCCAGATCGAATGTCACACCACCGCGCGACCCCATAAAGACGGTTGCCACCTCGGGCTGCAAGCGCGGCCCGTCGGACGCGATCAACACATCAGCGGTCAGGCGGTTCTTATGCATGCGGAAGACATCGGCCAAGCCGCTCGATCCCACTTCTTCGCTCATCTCCAATACGATACGGTTGTTGAAGCCCAAATGCCCTCTTGTCGCCAGCACCGCCTCGAGCGCGGCGATGTTAATCAGGTGTTGCCCCTTATTGTCGGCGGTGCCGCGCCCGTACAGGCGATCCCCCTCTTCGATCAACTCGAAGGGCGCCAACCCCTCGCGCCACATAGTTTCCTGCGCGCGGATCACGTCCCCATGGCCGTAGGTCAGCACGGTGGGCAAGGCATCGCCCTCATGCCGCTCGCCAATCAATAACGGACCACCGCGCGGGTCGGGATTGTCGATGATCTCGCAGGCAAAGCCCAGCTTTTCCAGCCGTGGCAGCATCGCTTCTTTCAGATAGCGCAGCAATTCTGGCGCCGCGTCGGGGTTTTGACTTTCGCTTTTGTAAGCGACCAGCCCGGCCAGTTCACGCTGGAAGAGCCCCTCATCGAAATATTCAGTGACGGCGTCGATGGCGGTGTTACGGCTCATGAATCATTCCTCATCTTCCAGTGCAGCGTCGCCCCAGGGCGACATTATCTCGGTACAGCCAGTATTCATTTCGCCCTCGTGCATGACACCCGCAGGGCAAGCAAATGCATAGGGAAATACCGTGCGTGGGGCGGTCACCACGTCATGCTTCTTACTTAGACGCTCCAACACCTCGGGAGCGTGCGCCTCGTCAGCGACCACTGTCGCGCCCCCCGACATGTCGATGCGCGGATGAAGGAAAGTAGCCTCAATATCCATGTCGAAATCCGCGACGAAGGACGCCATCTGCGTCATCGCAGACACTATCTTGCGCCCCCCGGAGGCCCCGAAGGCAAAGCGACGGTTACCCGCCTCACCAATTACCGGGCAAACATTCATCAGGCACCGTTTATTGGGCGCAAGTGAATTCGGTCGTCCTTGCACGGGGTCGAACCACATGATGCCATTGTTCATCAGAAATCCGGTCGAGGGCGACACCACGCGGCTGCCAAAGATTGAAAGCAGCGTTTGCGTCTGCGACACCATATTGCCTGCGCGGTCGACAACGGAAAAATGTGTCGTGCAGCCGGGCGCGTGCGGGCTTTCGCCCGTGTCACCCATCTTGCCAAGGCGTTCTACGTAGGCAGATTTCAGAGCGTCTGCATAAGCCGCGAAGGCCGTCGGCTTGTCGTCGAGCACGGACTTTTCAAGTTCTTGCATCGCATGGGCAAAAGTCGGGCCCGCTGTAAGCCCGTCCATGACATGAAACCGCGCATCGCGGTAGCTGAAACTCAGCGGCGATTGTATCTCGGCGTGGTACTGGCAAAGATCATCGTGGCTGAGATAACCACCCTTCTGTTGTACATCGCGCGCCATCGCAGCCCCCAGATCGCCATCATAGAGTGCGCGTGAGCCATCGCGTGCCAGAATATCTAGACTATCGGCCATACGGCTTTGGTCCAACCGCTTCTCGGCCAGCGCCGTCCAACCCGAAATCGTCGGCCACTGCCCGTCTTCCAGAAACAGCGCAGCGGCATCCGCGTCCGCAGATAGCGCTCGGGTCGAAGAGGCGATAATCAGCGCAGCATACCAATCTACCAGCATCCCTTCACGTGCATGGGCAATGGCGGGCCCCAGCAGATCGCGCCATGGGATGCGACCATAGCGGACATGAACCTGCCCCAAGCCGTCTACGACACCGGGGACAGCGATGGATTTCGCGCCTTGCACGTTAACGTCGCCTTCGACCTTCTCCCAAGGGAACAGATCGCCAGCGACACCCTCGCCCGACAGCGGAAAATCCTCGACGCGCAACCCCTTGGGCGAGCGCATTCCGTAATTGACTGCGACGGGCTTACCTTCATCCGCGCGCCAAAGCATCATCGTGCCTCCGCCTGAGGGGCCACTCATCCAAGGTTCAAGCACCCCCAAAACGAAAGAAGTGGCGACCGCCGCGTCGACAGCATCACCGCCTGCGCGCAGCACCTCAGCGCCCGCTTCTGCGGCAAGTCGATGTTGCGAGGCAACGACGCCGCCCGCAGTTTCAATCACGACCTTGCGGGTTCGCATGGTGCGCGACAAAGACGAGGCCATTTTGATTGCTCCTTCAATAATAAATAGAAGTCAGACCGTGAAATCGGGGCGATACATCGGGCTGTCGGGATCTTGCAGGTGACATTCCACATGCCCACCCGAGCGCGGAACAGCGCGCGGGGCCTGCGCGCTGCAATGGTCTTGCGCGAAGGGACAGCGCGGGTGGAAATGGCAACCCGAAGGCGGCGCGATCGGATTGGGAAAGGCTGCGCCCAACTGCGTATCCGGTACCCCCTGCGATGGATCAGGCGTTAGAACCGAATTCAGCAGCGCACGCGTGTAGGGATGGCGCGGCGCGTCGAAAAGATCGGCCACGCTCGCTTCTTCTACGATACGGCCCAGATACATCACAGCGACGCGGGTCGCCAGATGCTCGACAACGGCCAGATCGTGACTGATGAAAAGATATGTCAGCCCAAATTCATTGCGCAGATCGTTCAACAGATTCAGGATCTGACTTTGCACTGAGACGTCCAGCGCCGATGTGGGCTCATCACAAATCACGATCTCGGGGCGCATAATTAGGGCGCGCGCAATGGCGACACGCTGGCGCTGGCCGCCCGACATCTGGCTTGGATAGGTATTGACGACGCGGACTGGTAAGCCAACGAGGTCCAGCGTCTCGCGCACCGCTTTATCGCGACTTGTCGCGTCGCCAATACCGTGGACACGTAGAGGAAGCGATACGATATCATG
Source organism: Thioclava arctica (assembly GCF_040892615.1). Lineage (NCBI taxonomy): Bacteria > Pseudomonadati > Pseudomonadota > Alphaproteobacteria > Rhodobacterales > Paracoccaceae > Thioclava > Thioclava arctica. Next base: position 76,183 of record NZ_JBFRYC010000012.1, on the reverse strand, counting down.
GATGGTCTTGCGCGGGTTTAGCGAGGAATAGGGATCCTGAAAAATCGGCTGGATCCGTCGCGCCAGCGCGAGCCGGTCCTGACCGCCGATTTCTTCGCCATCGACCAAGACCTTACCCTTGGTCGGCATGTCCAGTCCCAGCAGAATCTTCGCCAGCGTGGACTTACCGCAACCCGATTCTCCGACGAGGCCCAGAACCTCCCCTCGGCCCAGCGAAAAGGAAACGTCATCGACGGCGCGCAGCGGCACCGGCGTTCCAAAAAGGCCCTGCTTGACGCGATACGTCTTGGAGACGCCGCGTAGTTCGAGGACTGGGTCGCTCATGCTGCTTCTCCTTCTGCCGCGCGCGCACCGTCCGCAAAAATGCATCGAAACTCGTGCGGCGGCGTGCCCTGTTCAGGAATCGCCTCACGGCAGGCCGCAATTGCGTGGGGGCAGCGGGTCCGAAACGCACAGCCCTCTACCTTGCCCACCAGCGAGGGCACGATACCGGGGATGGTCCCCAGCTCGGCGCCACGCTCGGTTTTGCCCGGTTGCGGGATACAACGCAGCAGGCCGCGCGTATAAGGATGGAGGGGTGTGCCGAACACGTCGCTCGCAGGGCCGGTTTCCACCAACTCACCCGCATACATCACGCCAACCTTGTCGGCCACACGTGCCACGACGCCCAGATCATGCGTGATCAGGATCATGGCCACGCCCATCTCCTTGGTCAGGTCAACCAGCAGCCGTAGGATCTGCGCCTGAATGGTCACGTCCAGCGCCGTCGTCGGCTCGTCCGCGATGATCAGCTCGGGTTCGCACATCAAGGCCATCGCGATTACGACGCGCTGGCGCAGACCGCCTGACAACTGGTGGGGATACTGTCCCAGACGGCTGGCCGCTGCCGTGATGCCAACCTTCTCCAGAAGCTCGACCGCGCGCTTGCGAGCAGTTTCGCGGCTGACATTTCGGTGTAGTTGTAGCGCCTCGATCAATTGGTCGCCTATCGTATAGGCCGGGTTCAGCGAGGTCATCGGTTCCTGAAAGATCATCGCGATCCGATCGCCGCGCAAAGCGCGCATCTGGCGGCGCGAAGCCGTCGTCAGCTCGATTCCGTCGAAATCCATGCGCTCTGCCGAACGTTTGATGTTCTTTTCCAGTAGGCCCATGATCGCGAGCAACGTCAGGGATTTCCCCGAGCCGGACTCGCCCACGATGCACAGCGTCTCGCCCCGGTGAACATCGAAATCAATTCCACGCACTGCGTGCAGAATTCCGCTGGCCAAGGGGATATCCAGCGTCAAGCCCCGCACGGATAGAAGGGGTTTGGCGGTTGCGTCTGTCATCAGGTCAGCTCCGGTTTTCGGGGGCGGTGACGTCGCGCAGACCGTCGCCCATCAAGTTGATCGCCAGCACCAGCACGAAAAGGACGGCACCGGGGATCAGCACAAGCCACGGTTCGAACAGCATCATGTTCTTGCCTTCGCTCACCATCAGGCCCCAACTAGGCGTAGGCGGTTGAACGCCAAGCCCGAGGAAGGACAGCGCCGCCTCCAGCAGGATCGCATGGGCCATTTCCAGCGTTACGATCACGATCAGGTTATTGACGATATTTGGCATGATCTCGGACAGGATCACGCGGCGCGTCGATGCACCGATTGCTTGCGCGGCAGAGATGTATTCACGCCGTACGACCTGAAGCGTCGAGGCGCGCATCACCACTGCAAAGCGGTCCCACAGCAGCAGCCCCAACACTCCGATCAAAACGTTCAACGACCCGCCAAGAATAGCCACGACAGCAAGTGCGACCAGAACGACCGGCATGGCAAGACGCACATTGATCAGAAAGGTAACGACCGCATCCACCTTGCCCCCGAAATAGCCCGCAGCGACGCCTAGCGTGGTTCCGATAACCCCCGAAATCAGCGCGGCCACCGCGCCGATCAGCAGCGACACCCGTGCGCCGTAGATCAGCCGTGATAGGTAGTCGCGGCCCAAGTGATCGGTCCCTAGGATGTGATCCCAAGAGCCACCCATAAAGACCGGGCGCAGCATCCTTTCGCCAAGACTCTGAGCGTAGGGACTGTGCGGTGCCAGCAGCGGAGCAAAGATCGCCACCGCCAGCAATAGCGCCACCACGCTAACTCCAAAGATCAACCCGAGATGCCCCAGTGCTCGCTTACGCAAGATCTGGCGCGGAGACGGACCGGAAATTTCTTCAAGCAGCGGGTCGCCCAGCTTTTGCCCAGCCATATCCAGTTCGGCCATCTCAGGAACTCCTCATGCGCGGATCGAGCCATGCATTCAGCACATCCGCAAGAAACGTGAAGACGATGTAGAACATCGAAAAAACTAATATTAGTGCCTGCACTGTCGGCAGGTCGTTGCGCGCGATACTTTCCCAAGCCAGATAGCCTGCGCCGTGTAGTGCAAAGACCGACTCGACCACGATTGAGCCCCCCAGCATGAAGCCCATCTGCACGGCCGCCAAGCTGACCACCGGGATGATCGCGTTCCGCAGCGCATGCTTAAACATCACGCGCCACTCGCCCGCACCCTTGGCTCGTGCGGTGCGGATATAATCGGAATTTAATACATCCAGCATCCCTGCACGCGTCAGGCGCATGATGGCGGGCATGGCATAATAGCCTAAAACGACTGTCGGCATTACGTAATTCTGCCAACCAGTTGAGCCAGAGGCCGGCAACCAACCGAGCTTGATCGTAAAGAGCACGATAAGGATCAGGCCAAACCAAAAGCTTGGCAACGCCTGCCCTGCCACCGACAAGAAGAGCGCCACACGATCCACGATCGAATTGGGGCGGATAGCCGCGGCGACACCCAAGGGCACAGCCGTCAGCAGAGCAAAAGAAATACCGCAGGCGCCAAGCGTCATTGTGATCGACAAGCGGTCGGCAATCAGGCTGGCGACCGGCAGCTTGAAATAATAGCTCTGTCCGAAGTCACCCTGTAGCGCGTGCCACAACCAGTCGCCATACTGCACCAGCATCGGGCGATCAAAACCGTAGAGCACACGCAACGATTCAATGTCATTGGCATTGGCTCCTTCACCCGCAAGTGCAACAGCCGGATCACCCGATAAATACAGCAGTGAAAAACTAATGAGGCTGACGGTGAATGCCACAAGGATCGCAAGGCCGACCCGCTTGAGGATGTAGCGCATCATTGTGACGAAAATCTCCTGGCTGAAAAGGGGGCGAGCCGCAACGGCCCGCCCGAGCAACAGGACCCGGATACCGCCGGATCCTGCATTGAACTGATCAGTTCCACTTCATAGTGGTAAAGCGCAGCACCTCGTCTGCCGTCGGGGTGTAGTTCACCTCTTTGGAGGAAACGTAATTTGTGTTGTAGCTGAACATCGGCGCCCAATAGGCTTCGTCTGCGATACGCTGCAACGCCTTTTTGTAGTACTCCTTACGCTTCTCGGGGTCGGTTGCACTGTCGGCCACCGCGAGCCATTCCTCGACCTGCTTGTCGCGTGCATCGTCCAATTCGCCACCCTTGAAGAACTGGCTTACGATCGCCGACGCGTCATTGATCGAGAAGCTGCCCCAAGTCAGGAATTGCAACGGGATCTCGCCCTTCATGCTTTTCTCGCGCAAGGCAGAATATTGCAGCATCTTAAAGTCGGTCTTGATACCCACGGCGTTCAGGTAGCTGGAAATCGCCTCGGCGTAGTCGCGGTTACGATAGGCATAAAAGGGCGTTGTGAAACCGTCTTTGTAACCTGCCTCGGCTAGCAGTTGCTTTGCCTTTTCGGGGTCATAGGCGTATTCTTGGACATCCGACGTGCAGCCGAACTGGCTGGGGAAACATGCCGACCAAACAACCTTCGACTTGCCTTTCAGCAGGTTATTCACCAGCGCATTGCGGTCGATGGCATAGTTGACAGCCTGCCGTACCTTCAAGTTGGTGAAGGGGTTGTCCGCGCCTGAGCGCCCGGCTGCGTCCATTGTCAAATAGCCGATGCGCATAGTCGATTCATTCGCCACTGTGAAACGATCGCCCATTTCGGCCAGCTTCTCCGCCTGATCCGCAGGGACCTGCCAGATTAGATCAAGATTGCCCGAAAAGAGTTCGGCGATCTGGGTGTTGACGTCTGGAATCGTGCGGATGTCGATCTTGCCGATTGTCGGCTGGCCCTTGGGTCCGTCAAAGTAGTTCTCGTTCTTCTCCAGCACAAAATGCTGACCCGGAACGACCTCGACCGCCTTATAGGGGCCGGTGCCGACGGGCTTCAGCCCCATGCCCGATGGACCGACTTTGGCATAGTATTCGGCCGGATACATCGATACCGGACCGGATAGGAATTCGATCGCCGCCGGGAACACGTCCTTGGTGTGGATCCTTACAGTGTATTGGTCCACCTTCTCGGCAGATTCCATCCAGTTCACGTTGCGCTGCGTCTTGACGCCGTTGGCCTCGTCCGCGACGAAATTGACTGTAGCAACGACGTCATCGGCGTCGAAGTCCGACCCGTCGTGGAATTTCACGCCTTCGCGCAGTTTCAATTCGAGCGTCTTATCATCGACCCATTTCCAACTGGTCGCAAGGTTGCCTTTGTATTCGTTCGTGATCGGATCGCGGTAGATCAAACCATCCCAGATAGCGCGCTGTAACACGACGCCCTCGCGAGACGAGTTGAAGTAGCTATCGACGTTCTCCAACTCTTTCGTATAGGCGACTTTCAGCGTGTCGTTGGCCTTGTCGGCCAACGCGGCGCCAGTGGCAGCCACCGAAACGGCCAGAACAAGTGCGCTGGCCTTAAGCAATGTCACTTTCATTTCAAACCCTCCATGCCACAGCCGCGCTGTCGCTATTGATGATCGCATTGACAATTCCACAACCCTATGTATCAAATAATGATACCATAGATCATGATATAATCTATTTGAACGTCGGGATGATTTGAAAATCAACCCTCAACTTCACGAAGCGTTCAATTTTTCTAACGAGAGCGACGATCCCATGAACGAGAGCAAAAAGAGTAAGCAAAATACCCTCTTCGCTGGCACCCTTGCCAAGGGCCTGCGCGTGCTGCGGGCATTTGACGAAACTCATACCGAATTGTCTTTGGGTGACATCGCACAACTCACCGGGCTCGACAAAAGCGCGGTGCAAAGAATGGCCAACACTCTGCATATTGAGGGGATGCTAGATAAGGATCCGGTAACGCGGCGTTATCGTCCATCCCATGCCTGGCTGCAAATGGCCTATGCCTATTACTGGTCCGATCCACTGATCGCGCGCGCGATGCCCAAGCTGATCGATTTGTCGCAACGCCTCGGAGAAACGGTAAATCTGGCCGAACTCTCAGGTCAGAACATCATCTATGCCGCGCGCCTTCCTTGCACGCGGACAATCTTCGCCGCATCGGTGCCGGGGCGCATGGTGCCCGCGCTGAACACTTCTGCGGGGCAGGTCATATTGGCCAGCTTCCCACCGGAGGAACGCGCGCAGGCCGTGCGAGATTGGGGCCTGCACTCGCATACACCGCGAACTACCATGGACCGCGCGGAAATCGCTTGCCAAATCGACGCAGCGTCAAGAGCAGGTTACGCCATCACCCACAACCAGATGATCTTGAACGAGGTAGGCATCGCCTGTGCAATTTGCGGCCCCGACGGACGCGCCTACGCGGCTGTACATTGTTCGGTGTCATCCCATCATTGGAGTGTAGAACGCATCCGTGCCGAGATTCTCCCATGGCTTCAGGACACCGCTAATTCTATATCTCCACAACTGCGCCCGCACTACGACTGACGCTGAGGGTACCGGGTTTGCGGTGTGCATTCTGTCTTCTGACGGACGAATACACCGACCGGCTCAGCGCCCTGCGTGCTGAAGAGGCCACGGCCGCGCCGCCACATCTTCTGGCAGCTTGAGCGCCACCATCATTACCGCCCAGCTGCCCGTGTCAGGATGGCATGACATGATCGGCGAGCCCACCATTGCAGATGCCATCCTCGACCGGATCGTCCGCAACGCACACCGCATTGAACTCAAGGGAGACAGCGTGCGCAGAAAGGATCGGAACGCGGCCTTGACCTCCGCCGAAAACACCGAAACTATCCCAACCGAAACATGATCGCAGGCAGAGGATCAGCCGTGCCCGAGCTGTCCGGGAATTAGCGTAATCGCTGTCCGGTATTTCTGAAATCAGCAGAGGTCTCGACGTAACTTAAGTGCTTATTGAGGCTGCGGCTTACGCGGCTTGATTGTTCATATTTCAACCCCCCCGGCCCATTGCGAAACGACCGATGTCAGCGCATATCTTGTGTGATCGTGGAATGGCAGAGCCCGCGCCATAGGCACGGGCTCTTTGTTTGAAAGGGCGAGATCTCGTCGCTTAGTTCAGCTCGGATTCACGCTGGGCCTTGATCGTCTTTTGCGCGGTATCAACGGCGGCTTGTAGGTCGGTGAAGGCCTTATCCCCGCCTTGGACATTGTCCTTGAACCAACCGTAGACGGGTTGGGCGGCCTCTTGGAATCGCGCCTTCTCGTCGGGGGTCGGCACGTAGATCTCGCCGCCGTCTTTCTTGAACTCTTCATAGGCAGCGATGGATTTACGCTTGGGCGAAGCGAAGGTCGCCTGTTGCAACGCATAAAAGCCGTCGAGGATCACGCGCTGCATGTCGGGCGACATTTCCTGAAACTTCTGGTTGTTCATCCACCACAGCGCCGCCATGTAGGCGTGACCGTCAAGGGTCAGATGCTTTAGCCCCGCTTCGGGAAACTTCATGTTCATGATGTCGGTGATACCGTTCTTGGTGCCGTCGACCACGCCGGTCTGCATCGCGGTGAACAGCTCGGGCCACGGGATCGGCGTCGGCGAAGCTCCCATCGCCTTGACCAGCTCTTGCGGCAGATCGGCGACAATCGTGCGGATTTTCATGCCCTTCAGATCAGCGGGCGTTTTCACCGTTTTCTTGGTGTTGGCGAAGTTGCGCCAGCCTCCAGTATTCCCGATGGTCATCAGGCGGATCGTATCTTCGCTATCAGCCAACGCCATCTTGCGCAGCTCGGAGGTGAAGGCGGTATGGGTCAGCACCTCTTCGGCGACCCGATCATTGGGCATCAGATAGGGCAGGTCAAGCACCTGAACATAGGGGAAGATCCCCGACGCCCCCCCCGAGGTCGAGATGTAGATATCAAGCGAGCCATCCGAGATGCCTTGCAGACATTCCGCCCCGTTCGAACAAAGTTGCGTGCCGATGAACAGATCAACCTTGATCTTGCCGTTCGAGGCGTTCTCGACATAGTTTTTGAACACGACGAGCCCGTCGTAATCCTCGTCATTGGTGTTGGAGTTGGCGACCGCGCGCAGCGTGATCGTGCTGGTCTGGGCCAGCGCGGTGCCGGCAAAGCCCGCAGCCATTGTGGCGCTGAGGGCCAGTGTGGTGATAAAGTTTCTGAGCATTGTATCCTCCCTTATGCTCTGCAATTCAGTTGGCGAACCCCGTCAGACGGGGAATGGTCATGGAAATCGCGGGGAAATAGGTGATCAAAAAGATCACGACCACTTCCACCGCAAGGAACGGCAAGATCGCGCGCGCTATCGTCTCGACCTTTTCTTTAGACACAGCAGCGGCCACGAATAGCACCAACCCCATTGGGGGCGTGGCAAGCCCCACCGTCAGGTTCACGCTCATAATGATAGCAAAATGAATCGGGTCGACACCCAGCCCGGTAAAGATCGGCGCCAAGATCGGCCCCAGCACGATGATCGCGGGCCCAGCATCCAAAAACATACCCACGATGAACAGCAAGATGTTGATCAGGAACAGCAATATCAGCGGATTATCGGACAGGCCGAGGATAAAGCTCGCCAGCGCTTCGGGCGCGTGGGCAAGGCTGACAACCGTTTTGAACGCCATGGCCGCGCCCACCAGCAACAGCACCACCGACGATGTCAGCCCCGCCCGCATCAGGATGTTGGGCAAGTCGCCAAAGCGTAGAGTGCGCAAGATGAACAGCCCCACGATCAAGGCATAAGCGACCGCGATGGCTGCGGCCTCGGTCGGGGTAAAGATGCCGCCCAAGATACCGCCCAAGATGATCACCGGGGTCATCAGCGGGAAAAAGGCGCGCAAGGAGGCCTGCCCGCGCTCAGGCCAGTTCGAGCGGGGCTTGGCGATCGGAAAATCGTATTTGTTGGCCATGAACTTGACCATCAACATCAGCCCCACGCCCACCAAGATCCCCGGCACAATTCCGGCCAGAAACAGCGCCGCGACCGATTGGCCCATCACATAGGCGTAAATGATCATGATCCCCGAGGGCGGGATAATCGGCCCGATCACCGAGCTCGCTGCGGTGATCGCGGCGGCAAATTTCCGAGTATACCCCTGTTGCTCCATCGCCGGGATCAACATCGAGCCAAGGGCGGAAGTATCGGCCACAGCCGAGCCCGAAAGCCCCGCGAACAACATTGAGGAGAGGATGTTCACATGCGCCAGCCCGCCGCGCAAATGGCCCATCATCGCTTCGGAGAACTCGACCAGACGACGGGTGATACCGCCCGAATTCATCATCTCGCCGGCCAACATGAAGAACGGGATCGCGAGCAGCGGAAAACTGTCCATCCCGTTATAAAGATTACGATAAAGCAGCGCAAAATCGCGTTCTTGCCCGTTGAGAAGCAACATTGCGCCGGGGGCAGCCAGCAGCGCGAAAAAGATCGGAAACCCGATCATGATCAAAACCAGAAAGAGTGGGAGGAACCAGACCAGCATCACTCAGCCCCCCCGGCGATGGACATAATGGCAGGCAGCGGGTCCGCGCCTGTAAATAGCGAAAGCAGATTGCGCGCGAGCAATTCTATATTTACCAGAACAAGCATCGCGAAGCCCACCACCAGTGAAGCCATCATCCAGCTGCGTGGCACCCTCATCCAGTGATCAAAAGCCAGACTGTCTGGCATCCAAAGCGAGGCGGTGGCGAATTTGCCGCCAAAGCCCGTAACCCCCGCCCAGCCCAGCTTCAACGCGGTGACGCTGACGATCAGCGAGAGTACCAAAAGCACAAGTGCCAGTATTTTGCCGATGCCGCGCGGCAGCATTGATGTCAACATGTCAATGGCTACGAACCCGCCCGCGCGCAGGGCCGAAGGGGCCATCAGCCCCGCCATCCAAAGCATGCAAAATCGCGCGGCCTCATCGGGCCATGGCAGCGCATTGTTGAGGACGTAGCGAAACCAGATCTGGATCAGGATCGCCAAGACCATAAGCGCCACGGCCAGCACGCCAATCCAGCGGCCGGCCAAAAGCAGCACATCGTTCAACCAGACCAAGGGCCTGAGCAGACTTAAAGTCGTTGTCATTCGCGCGTTTCCTCCCACGGCCCCATTGCCCGCGCCTGCGTTTCCTCCTCAACAGGCGCGCGCGGGGCATGTCTCTATCACATCAGTTCATGTCGATCTTGCGGACCTGTCCGCGGAAAAATGCCAGCGCATCGCCATCGTCGCGCAGAACTGCGCGCTCGACCTGGCCCAGCACCAGCAGATGATCGCCGCCTTCATGGCAGGCAACCCGGCGACACTCGAACCGCGCAAGGCAGCCATCGATCAGGGGGACGCCATGGGCGTTGGTGTGGTGGCTGTGCTCAAGCAAGGCGTGCACATTTTTGGCGGTGGCAAAGCACAGCGCATCCTGATCAGCGGCCAGCACGTGGATCGCGTAATGCTCGGCGCTCTCGAAATGCGGGAAGCGTCGGGAATTCCGGTCCGGCGCCCAGATCACCAGCGGCGGATCAAGCGAGACCGACGAAAAGCTGTTGGCGGTGATCGCGACGGGGCCGGACTCACTTGCGGCGGTGACGATCGTCACGCCGGTTGCAAAGCGGCCAAAGGCGTCGCGCAGCAGTCGGGTGTTGTCGGGGCCAGGCACAAATGCGCGGGGTTGGAACTCGGGGGCGGCATTCATCACGGAACCTCCTGACCAAGACCCGCTTCATACAGGCGAAACCACGTTTCCCGGTCGAGCTTGACCTTCAGCGCATCCGACAGTGCTGTGATCCGCGACAAGGTATTAGTGCCCATCACTGGCAGAATTCGGGCCGGGTGGGCCAGTAAGAACGCAGTGGCGACGGCGGCGCGATCAACCCCGTGATCGGCAGCGACCGTATCCAGCACGTCTTGCGCAGGGCCCTGAGCCGACATCAGCGCGCCGCCACCCAGCGGCGACCAGGCCATCACAGGCTGCCCCTTGCGCTGATGAAAGGCCAGATCGCCATCTGTGAAGGGCGAAAGTCGCGACAGGCTGATCTCGATCTGGTTCGTCGCAAGCGGGGTTTGCATGCCCGATTGCAGCAATTCACAATCCCAGGGGCGGAAATTAGACACGCCCACCGCGCGCACCTTGCCCGAGGCCACCAGATCATCCAGCGCGGCGCCGGTCTCATGATGGTCCATGAACGGATCGGGGCGGTGGATCAGCAGCAGATCAATCCGGTCGGTGGCGAGTTCACGCAGCGAGGTTTCGACCGACGCCATGATGTGGGCGCGCGAGGTGTCGTAATGTTTCACAGGGCGATCCGCATAGCGTCCGATCGGGGCCACGATATCGCATTTTGTGACGATTTCGATTTGGTCGCGCAGGGCGGGATCCGCGCGCAAAGCCGCGCCGAAAATCCCCTCGGCCCCGTAATCACCATAGATATCGGCGTGGTCAAAGGTGGTGATGCCTTGGTTAAGGCAAGCGTCGATCTTGGCGCGCACATGGGTGGGCGAGGTGTCAGCATCATCGCCAAGACGCCACATGCCATAGACGATCCGGCTGAGCGCCACGTCATCACTGAGTTTGATCTTTTCCATCAGCGGCGCTCCCCTTCGGCCAGTGGTGTGGCGGGTGGCCCCATCGGCACACGGCCATAGACCTCGGGCAGCGAGACCGTATCGAGATGGGGCATCACGAGGCGACCGAAATGGCGGGCTTCATCGATATGGGGATAGCCCGACAGGATGAAGGCGCGAATGCCCATCTTGCGATACTCTTCCAGTTTGCTCAGCACTTGATCGGCAGAACCCACCAGCGCCGCGCCACAGCCCGAGCGTGCCCGGCCCACGCCGGTCCACAGGTTGGGCTCGACATAGCCGCTCTCATCGGCCAACTCGCGGTTGCGCGCCTGTTTGGACACGCCCAACGACCCAGCATCCAGCGCGCGCTCGCGGATTTTGCGCCCTTCTTCGTCATCCAGCTTGGATACCAGTTCTTGCGCGTATTCCTTGGCCTCGGCCTCGGTGTCGCGCACGATCACATGCGCCCGCAGCCCGTAATCAAGAACCCGCCCGTGACGTTCGGCGGCCTCGTTGACCACTTTCATGCGGCCTGCCAATTCTTCTTTGGTCTCGGGCCACATCAGGTAAACATCACAATGCTCGGCGCAAAGCTCGACCGCAGCGGGCGAATAGCCGCCGAAATACAACAGCGGGCCGCCGGTTTGATAGGGTTTCACCGGATCGGTGCTTAGCCCTTTGAAGTCGTAGATCTCACCCTTGAAATTGATCTCATCGCGGGTCCAGGCCTGTTTGAGAATTTCGACCACCTCGCGCGAGCGCTGGTAGCGATAGGCGCTGTCTTCCTTTTGACCCGGAAAATCCGACGAGATGATGTTCACCGTCAGTCGACCTTCCAGCATGTGATCAAGCGTCGCAATCGTGCGCGCCAGCATGATCGGCTGCATCTCGCCACAGCGCACGGCGGCAAGGAAATTCATCCGGTTGGTAACTTGGCTGGCTCCGGCCACAAAGCTCAGCGTGTCTTGCCCGACCTGATAGGAGGAGGGGCACAGGATGTTGCGAAACCCCTGCCGCTCGGCCTCGCGAACGATATCAGAGCAATGCGCCCAGTTCGAACGCAGATCCCCCTCGGGCTGGCCTAAGTAGCGGTAATCATCCGAGCACAGCGCCGCGAACCACGATACCTCGGCTGCATCCAGATTGGCTGATTTTACCGGCACAACAGTCATCAATTCCTCCCAGAGAATCCGTGCGATTTCCCTTCACTTAGCAGCCGCCTTGATATAGATCAATACTGTATCAATTTTCGGAGCGACCAAATGACACAGGCAAATCAGCCGCAGGCGCGCACCGGACTGCCGATTTATCAGCAGATTTCCGAAATGCTGATTCGTGACATCGCAGCGGGCCGATTGCCTGATGGCGAACGGCTGCCCCCCGAGCGCGTCATGGCCGCCGATATCGGAATCGCGGTGGGCACCTTGCGCCGCGCGCTCGAAGATCTTGAAGAGAAGGGCTTGCTTGAGCGGGTACAGGGCTCGGGGAACTACATCCGCACGCAAAACCTGCGAAGCCATTTCTATTCGATGTTCCGCATCGAGCTGCTGGAAGGTGGTGGGTTTCCCAATGCGCGCGTCCTGTCGATCGATGTGCTCGACAAGCCCGATGATCTCCCCGCATTCGGCACCGCGCCGCGCGCCAGCCGCATCCGCCGCTTGCGCCTGCTGGATGAGACGCCGATCGCGCTGGAAGAGATCTGGCTTGATGGATCGATGGGCGAGGTTGCTGCAGATGGCCTCGAGGATTCGCTTTATGAATACTACAAGCGCGCGCTCAATTTCTGGATCACCCGTGCCGAGGACCGGGTGAGCTTTGCTCCGCTGCCCGACTGGGGCCCACCCGCGCTTGCCTGCAAACCCGGCGACACCGCTGGTTATATCGAGCGCTTAAGCTGGGCTGATACGGCAGATTCGATCGAATTTTCGCGCACTTGGTTCGACACCAGCCGCGCGCATTACGTTCAACGCATGAGATGAGACGAAAGAGGAGGACAAACCCTATGAGCGAAAAGATACGCTACGGGATGATCGGTTGCGGGATGATGGGGCAGGAGCATCTGCGCAACATCGCGCTGCTCGACGGGGCAGAGGTGACGGTGATTTTTGAGCCCGATGCCGAGATGGCCGCGCAAGCGCTGCACTTTGCGCCCACGGCCAAGCTGGTGGGCTCGATCGCCGAGGCGCTGGCCCATGAGGCGCTCGATTGTTTGGTGATCACCAGCCCGAATTTCCGCCATCTCGAGCAGCTCGAAGAGATCGCCACGACGCGGCCCCTGCCGGTACTGGTGGAAAAGCCGCTTTTCACGGCTCCCGATCAAACTGCGCGCCTGATGGCGTTCCACGACAGCTACCCCGCGCCGGTATGGGTTGCGATGGAATACCGCTACATGCCCCCCATCGCCGCGTTTTTAGAACAGGTGCAAGAGGCTACTGGCGGACTGAACATGCTCACCATCCGCGAGCACCGCTTTCCCTTCTTGTTCAAAGTTGGCAACTGGAATCGCTTCAACCGCTACACGGGCGGCACTTTTGTTGAGAAATGCTGTCATTTCTTCGACCTGATGCGGCTGGCTATTGGGTCCGAGCCGGTGCGGGTCATGGCCTCGGCCCCGCCCTCGCGCAACCATATCAACGAAGAGGGCGTGCCCGACATTCTGGACGCGGGCTATGCGATTTTGGAGTTCGCCAATGGCGCGCGCGCGATGCTGGAGCTGTGCATGTATGCCGAGGGCTCGCGCTATCAGGAAGAGGTTTGCGCAGTCGGGCCTAAGGGCAAGATCGAGGCACTGGTACCCGGACCGACCCGGTTCTGGCCCGACCATCTGGGCGCACCACCGGTGCCCAAGCTGGTGATCTCGCCGCGCAATCCCAGCGGCCCGATTGAGCGCGAACTGCCCGTGCCACCCGAGTTGCTGGCAGCGGGCGATCATAACGGCTCGACCTTCCATCAGCACGAAGGATTTTTGGCATTGGTACGCGGTGAGCGTGATGCGCCAGAAGTGGGTCTGGCGGACGGTTGGGCGGCCGTAGCGATCGGGCAGGCGGTGCAAGAATCGATCGTAACCGGACAAGCCGTCAGCTTTGCGTCCCACCCTTGGTTAACCACACCCGCCGTCGTTCCGGCTGAGTAAAGTCGCAGGCATGCGGCTAGCTGGTCTGCCCGCCTGCCCGCAACGTAATAATACGCGGGGAGGGGGCAGACCTGTCTGTGCGCGATACGTTCCAGCAGTTGCAAACGTATCTCTTGTGCAGCGTCGCGATGTTTACGATTGGGGCCAATGGATTTCTGATCAATTTTGAAAGCCGTGACCCCCTCATGGTGACCCTTCTCTTGATCTCCATTTTCACTAATTTGCGTGTAGGCTCTCATCGCGGAAGGGAATGAAGATTCCCGATATACCGTCAATCGCGCATCGCTCGCGCAGGTGTTGCCTTATATGCGCCAACTTTCATTTTTCTTTTATTAACAATAATTTAGCGAAAATTTCGAGGCCCAGTTTGGAGCACGCTTTAATCATATACAATGTTGCAACCAAGTTGAAATGTCCCTCGGTGTGCAAAGTAGAAATGTCTCAAATGCAGTGTCGCAGCATGGCTGGGCAGGGCGGAGACCTCATCTATCGCAGCCCTGAACAGCCATGCTGTTTGGGTCATTCGGCGGGATGTGGCGCGGCAGCTTCAGCTTTCTGCTTTGCCCTTCGCGCGAGCTTTGAATTCCAGCCTTCGGCATTGCGTCGGCCGTTCGGAACATAGACCGTCGCCTGCTTGCCAGCCCGGCGCGGCTTCGGGGGTGCCTTGTCCTGTTCGGCCTTGATATGCTCCAGCACCGCGCTGAGATGCTTGTTCTCGGTGATCGCCGCATGCGTGACGCGCTGGTCCTTGTCGAAGATAGAGTAGGGCAGTGAGATACCCTGCCAGCGAAACTCCAGCCGGCCATCCGGAAAGGCGTAGCTGTCGACGTATTTGCCCACAAGGCCCCGCGTAATCTCGTTCTGCGCCAGGATGATCCGCTGCCGCTCGAAGGAGAACGTCAGTTGCGCGCCGACGTAGCGTTCATCGCGCAGGCAAAAGACATCGCGCAACCGGTCCGGCTCGATGTTCATGGGCCTGTGCAGATTGTCAGGACGGCGCGGAACCCTTGCAAACTTGGCGTTATGGCGTTCCATGAAGACAGGCAGAAAGGCATTCGCAGCCTCCATGTCCGAGATCCCAGCCAGCCGGAGCTCCTTGACCAACCGGTCCTGCAGCGTGCGGTTTGACCTTTCGACACGCCCTTTGGCTTGAGAGCTGTTGGCAAACAGAATCTCGATGTTCAGCTCAGTCATGGCACGCCCGAACTGGGTCATCCCGTGACCGGTTTTGGCCCCTTGCTGGGCCACACGGAACACGGAGTGCTTGTCGGAATAGAACGCAACCGGCTTGCCATGCGTTGTCAGATACAAGTCCAGCGCTTCAAAATAACTGAACGTACTCTCAGAGGGCACCAACCGCAGTTGCATCAGCGTGCTCGTCGCATCGTCAATGAACACCAACAGGGTGCAGGCCGGACCGCGATCCTCGAACCAATGATGATCAGAGCCGTCGATCTGGATCAACTCGCCCAGGCATTCACGACGCAATCTGGGCTGATGGAACGTGCGGCGCTGCTTGCGTGACAGCCAGATCCCGGCGTCCTGCATCCATTTGCGCAGTGTCTCACGCGAGACCTTCAAACCATGATCTTCCGCGAGCTTCTCGGCGGCAAACGTAGGCCCGAAATCGATGTAATGCTCACGCACCAACAGGACGGCGAAGTCGCGTATCGCAGGATCGATCCGGTTGTTGGATCTTCGGCCACGCGCCTTGTGCCGGATGGCACCAGGACCTCCAATTAGAAAATCCTTCAGCAGCCTGTGGACCTGTCGTCGGCTCAGGCCCAGCACGTTGGCAGCTGTTACGGCCGTCATCGCACCGCGTGTCAGTTGGCTCAGTACTTCAATGCGGTTCAGCTCGCGTTCGCTCATGATGATCAATCCCACGGCCACACTCCAATCCTGCTTGATCGACAGGGAAGTGTGACACTTCTACTTTGCAGATGTGAGACATTCTAACTTTGCGCTTACATACAATAATCCTGTAATCCGTCTTATGTAAAGATTGCGCGAATAATCAGCTGATCTCATCCGCTTCGTCTTCCATTTTGGTCTCGTCGTCAGGATCGAGACGATCAGCTTGTCGTATGCCTTCCGCAAAAGCGCGAAATACATCTTCTGTTGTTCTAAACATAGGTTTGGTTCGAAAATGCTCAGCAACATCCGTGCGAATATCGTCAGCGTATTTGGCCTCTGGATTTCCTTCGGCCCATTTGCGACCAGGATGCATCGTGTCCCATGGCGACTTGTTGTTCGCACGGGTCGTCGCGGCGTCGCCGTGTTTACCAATACCGCGTATCATCATTACAGACAAGTTGCGCAGCTACGGCGCGGCCTTACGCAAGCTTGGGTTGGAGCTGGACCACCGAGTGCACAAGGGGCTGAATAATCGCGTTGAAGGATCACACAGGCCGACGCGAAAACGGGAGAAGATACAGGGCCGGTTCAAATCCTCGCGCCAAGCCCAGAGGTTCCTGGCTATCCATGAGGAAACCGCGAACCTGTTCCGCCCCCGCCGTCATAAGATGAACGCAACAACCTTCCGCCAGAACCGAGCTGATGCATTTCGTCAGTGGGACAAATACGCGGGTGAACTCGCCGCATGAGCTGACGCAAATCGCCAATTTCTCAGCATAAGGCAACAACTTGACGATGCCCCTTATGTTGCACCAGCTTGCGACGTTTGAGATGACGCCGATCTGTCAGCGTTTGAGCCATCACATGCCAATAGCCGTCAGCCTGGCCGGAGCTAAAATTACCCTCGCTGACATCGATGCCCGGCGCATCATCTGTAAAGGACAGTTCTCGAACTGCTGGATCGGGGTTGCCAAGGAGATCGACTTTGTGGCCAAACAGTTTCACTGAAGCCGCAGGAAAACACCACATCCTGCTCTCAACCCACGGCCGCACAGTATTGCAACGGCCCACGCATTCGCAGCTTCACGCCGGTCCGTGGCTTTCGTCCGGCCCATAAGACCCAAAGGGCGGGCTATCGCCTGCGCAACTATTTTTGGAGACAAACCTCGTGTCACACTCGCAAATCGGCCTGATCGGCCTTGGCACCATGGGCGCAATGCTCGCGCTTAACATCGCCGAAAAGGGCTTTGACATCGCGGTCTTCAACCGCACCACGAGCGTGACGAAGACCTTCCACGAAAATGCGGGCGGGCTCGCTTCGAAAATCACGCCCTGCGAGACGATTGAAGCGCTGGTGCACGCCATCGCCAAGCCACGCGCGATCATCCTGATGGTGCCTGCGGGCGATCCCGTGGACCAGCAGATCGCGGCGCTTCGGGACTATCTTGATCCCGATGATCTGATCATTGATGCAGGCAACGCGAATTTCCACGACACCGACCGCCGCGCGGCAGAGGCCGCCAAGGCCGGCCCGCGCTTTCTCGGAATTGGCGTCTCGGGCGGTGAGGAAGGCGCGCGCAACGGACCCGCGATCATGGGCGGGGGCGAACAGCAGGACTGGGACCGCGTGGCGCCCGTCCTCACTGCGATCGCGGCCAAGTTCGACGGCACCCCTTGCGCGGGCTTCATGGGCAAGGGCGGCTCCGGTCATTTCGTGAAAGCCGTGCATAACGGCATCGAATATGCCGACATGGAGATGATCGCCGAGATCTATGGCGTGATGCGCGACGGGATGAAGATGAGCGCACAGGATTGCGGCGACGCCTTTGCCAAGTGGGATGAGGGCCCCCTGAAATCCTACCTGATCGAGATCTCCGGCAAGGTCGCCCGCACCGCCGATCCCGAGAGCGGCAAGCCGATGCTCGACATCATCCTTGACCGCGCGGGCCAGAAGGGCACCGGACGCTGGACCGTGATCGAGGCGCAGCATCTCGCCGCCCCCGTTCCGGTGATCGAGGCCGCCGTAATGGCGCGCAACCTGTCGGCTCGGCTAGAGGCGCGCAAGCAGGGGCAGGATCTTTTCGGGTCCGCCCCCGAAGCGTTGCCCGAGGGCACGCTGAGCGCCGATGACCCGGAGCACGCACTGATCGCGGGCAAGATCCTGTGCTATGCGCAGGGGTTCGAAATGCTGCGTTCGGCCAATGCGCCCTTCGACTGGGATCTGCCACTGCCCGAGATCGCACTGATCTGGCGTGACGGCTGCATAATCCGCTCTGCGATGCTCGATGATATGGCACGCGCGCTGACCGAAGCGCCCGAGCGCAACCTGATGTACGCGCCCTATTTCGCGGCCCTGCTCAAGACCCATCACGCGGCGCTGCGCAAGATGGTAAGCGTTGCAGCCACTTATGGCCTCGCCGTTCCGGCCCTGTCGATGGCGCTGAGCTATTTCGACACGATGCGCACCGAACGCGGCACCGCCAACATGATCCAGGGTCAGCGCGATTTCTTCGGCGCGCACGGCTTCGAGCGGACGGATCGCGATGGCACGGATTTCCACGGCCCCTGGGCGATGTAAGCCCGCCCGTCTTACCTCCCCCGAGATCCGAACGGTCGCGGGGGAGGTGTCACATTAACTGAACAAGGTCCTGTGGAGAGTGATTGCGGCACCAACACATGGCTCACAGCCCCCCTACAGGTGTCGGGGTCGTTTCATTCGCCAGTCGCCCCTATCGCTGGGATCAAAACAGCCCACATGAGCCGCAAGAGAAAATTAGACACCCCCTCATCACCGCGCAAAATACTTCTGTCCCGGGTCAGCGCTGGCTATCAAATCTCGCACTTTGAACCCATAGGCGCTGGTGTCAGACAGTGTTCGTGCCGTTCTAGCCGCCCGATCGCCTGCCCTGCGTTGAAAGCAACTGCCGTCCCAGGCAGGCGATTGGGCCTCACACAGGAGCCCCTACCGCGCAGCAGTCGCACTCACCGTCGCCGTCAGGTTTCAATCTATCGGCCACGATCCGCACCTTGGTCTCACCCGCCACGTGACCGAGCACTCAAGTTCGACTCAAACAAGCTGCAATCTGCTTCTGCAAATTCTTGACCGGTCCATGTCCGGTCAATGCAAAATCTTTCCAAATGCGTTTCCGCCCCGCCATCCTGCATCAGCGACATTTCTCCGGATGTTTATGTTCAGCTTCTCCACCCCGAAGACCAGCACGGTCGGCCATCTCTGCTCTGGTTCGAAGGTGATGAGCCGCGCAATCTTTGCCTTGCGCCGAGCGAATTAGAACTCGCCCTGCCCAACCTTCTCGACGGGCGCGCGTATGTCTCATTGAACCGATTCCGCTATCGCCGCACCTCCGATCAGCTCGTAGCGCTGAACGCTGTCTATGTTGATCTCGACTGGCATAAGACGGCGCGCTGGCGTGACTGTGATGTCAGCGTGGTCGAGGCCGCCATTCTGCATCTTCTTGATGACGCAAACCTGCCATCGCCATCAATACTATTGCAAAGCGGTCGAGGCTCCGCCCTGATTTGGCTTATCAATGATCTGCCGCCAGCCGCCTTAAAACGTTGGCAGGCTGTAATGAGCGCGCTAAACGAAATCTTCGTATCATTTGGCGCAGATCGCGGCTGCCAAGACGTTGCGCGTGTCTTCCGCCTTCCCAGCAGCTTCAATGAAAAATCAGGCAAGCGCGTTCGTGTTTCTGCTGGGATGGGAAATCGCCACGACTTCGACGTCTTGGCAGATGTGATTTTCTTCGCGTCAGGGCGACCCACGCGCGCCGAACTTCAGACGTTTCGCGCCAGAAAAGGTTTGTCGCAGCGAGTGAACTTAAAAGGCCGCGCGATGCCCGTCGGCTTGCCCCCGGCGGCCCGCTTCCGGCAAATCCGCGACGATCTTGAGGGGATCAGAACCGCGCACGGCGGCACAATTCCAGATGGCATGCGAAACACCTGGCTTCACATATTTGCCACAACCCTAACTCATGACACTGAAGTCGACGACGGCGCGCTGGAAATTCTCGAAGCAGCCCGGTGCGCAACACCCGATTTACCGGCTCAGGAAGTCTCTGCGATCATTCGCACTGCAGAAAGACAGGCCGCCGGGATAAATGCCTCAAGCCCGCTTGCCGATGGACGCTACCATTACTCGGGAAGCCGTATCGCGGATCTGCTCGGTATTTCTGAAGAATATGCATGTTCGCTTAATCTTCGACAAGTCATACCTCAAAAACTGCGCCAAGAAAGAAAGGCAGCGGCATCACGAGCGCACCGGGCGCAAGCCGGCGCTAAGACACGGAAAGAATGGTTGGCGGCGAATTCAGCGTCGCGGGATCAGCCATGGAAGAAACACGGAATATCTCGTACCACCTATTACGCCCGCAAGAAGCAGGGAACTCTGCCGGGTTTCGATACGGCCTGAAGCCCGAACAGGTCCGTGTCCGCTACAGGGGAAACCACAGGGGACACGGGGGCAGATATTTGCCCCAAGTCTTACTCCTTTCCCCACCCAAAAATCCGCCCCATAAATTTATTGAACACTACATAGCGCGGCACGAGCGTGTCTCTGCGTATACGGGCGTGCGTTTGATCTTGCGCAAGAAGCGGCGAAAGATGTAGCGTTTGGCAACTCGGGAGTGAGCAGTGTGACCACCTATGAGCGGAAGACGACGATGCCGGCGAACGATCTCTCACCGCAAGAAATGACGCCTAAGGATGAAATTTGGCTGAATGCGTTCGTCGAGACGATGTCCAAGCCAAGCGCCAGAGAGGTCGCATTTTTTGCGCATCGCCGAGCGCTGCGGCTTGGCGTTGGGTTGTCGAAGGAAGGTATGCTCGTCTCAGGCCAGTGTGAACCTAAAGGATAGCGCCATTTTAAGTGAAGAAAGCCGCGCATCCTATATGACGAGCTTCAAAGCGGTTGAAAGCACAAGAGGATTGCGCGCTTGGAGGGGCTGGGGAAAAGCATAAATCCATCTTCTCAAATATTCGCTACCCTTCCGCGCGATATTCGTTTCGTGGCCAGATCACTTTAGGTCCGATTCTAATCAGCAGCGGGGAGAAATCCGTGGCGGGTCCAGTAAACTTTCTGGGAGGCACGGCTCTTTCGGAACCAAACTCAGAAACACGGTCTTGGCTTCGTTCTCCAATCCTGCAAAACTTTGGCAACTATTAATTGTTGCCGCTCTTATTTTTTTGCGGTCGCTAATAAAATCAGAGAGGCCGCATGATCAGTAGAGAACTCCTTGTAAAAATGAACAATCTCGCTGACCACGTTTTCGTGGTCGTATCTGAAATTGAAACGCAACCTCATGCCAAGCTTGAACAGGTAATTCAGAGCTTCTCGCAAGCGGCGAATGAGCTTTCCCTTGTTACCCACGAAATGCTCGAACAAGAATAAGCGCAGACAAGTAAATATATCAAAATTCTGGTCGATCCGGCACGCAGTATCGGAGTGGTCTGACCCGTATGTGCAGAGCATCGACGCGAACTAGAACTCCCTCGCGAAATATGAACGGGCATGCAAAACGCGCCCTGTAGTAGGGTGATCGGCGGCCCATGATGCTCACCCTCTACTGGCGGCATTCGATCTCATCGATCGGTGACGGCGATGGGGGCGACTGGTAGCGGCAGAAGAACGGTCCGAGCAAGACGCAATTCACAGTGCGGAAATTCCTGCGTTGCCATGGGCGACGCGCCGGACCCGGGGTGAGGTGATTATATAGCCATATTGAAAGACCCTGAAGCGATCGCGCAAAGCGTCGCGTCAGGTGAAACCGGAACCGTAGCATGTCACTCGCATACCACTCTAACGGACGTGCTTGGGACAGCCCCCCCGCAAAAGCCCATGAGTATATTTCACTCAGTGCGCGTTTGGGTGAAAGCAGTGTGCGCCTGGGTGAAAGATCATTGTTATCAGCAGCTGATCGTCATCGAAGTCTGACTCCACGTGCTTCGCTTTGGTATCTTTGGCCACGTGAACGACAACAAGGTCGGCCTGCGCAAAAATTGGCCCCTCACTCTTGTCGAATGATGCATCGATCTGTTTTGCAAGCCTTGGGAGGATTGGCAGCGTCAGCATCATTCCTTCGAACTTTTCGAAAGGGGTAAGAGCAGCAGGCGTGAGCGTCAGTGAGAATGAATCACCGTCTTCATTGACCTCCAGCATTGCTGGCATGAGCGAGCTTGCTTTGAGCTTCGCTTCATCGAAGACAGTCGGTTCAGCGCGATAGTTGATTTGTATTTTCTTTGTCATGTCAGCCCCATAGAGGGTAGATCAATTTTGGTCCAGACAATGAATGGTGAAGCTGCGTAACTTATACGACGCTGTATTTGATCCCATTTACTTAGGGAATTCCGCCCTCTAGGGCATAAACGACGCTTACTCCCGAGAACTGCAGCCCCATCAAAATGGGGCGAGTACCCACTCGCCCCAAATCACATCAGGTAGGCAGTCTTTCAGCCTCGGCTTCAGCCGCCCGCACACCGTCTTCAAGAAAACTTCGCACTTCGGAGAGGAGCTCCGGTCTGCGCTTGAAATAGCCATAGGTTGCGTGAGCATCCCTAAGCGGATCGGGCATCGAGTAAAACAACGGGTGCGTGATCACCTCTGGAAAGCGGGTCCAGCGTTCGCGCGGTGTGGAGAAGGGCTGCGACGCATGTGTCTGCGCAAGCTTGGCGGGCAAGGCGCAGGCTGCGAAATCGAGCAACCAGCCTTCGCAGATCACCCAGGTGTGAAAATCGCCCCTAGCCGCCGCAATCGACGGGATCGATGGGTTTGCGATCCCGTGATCGAGGGTATCGTAGTCACCCGAACCGACAGACCAGATTGCGGCACCGGCGATGACGCGAGGCTGCAGACCCATGTTGCTCAGAATCTGCGCCGCCGCGAAGGCCATCAAAGGAGCCGCAGGAAGGACCGCGTCTTGCAAAGAGCCACTGGCAGTGAAGATCTTGTTGCCGCCGCGTGCGTAGAAGCCGCCGGTGACGGCCCGAATCGAAGCCTTATGGACGCGGTCGCCAACGGATTTCAGTTGTTCGGCATTGAGCAGACAGGGTCCGCGGCGGATGGCATTTTTCTTGGACATTTCTGAATTTCCTTCTTTTTCCGCATCGGTTCTTCCGATGCGGAAAGGAAGTGGTGTCGGGGCGATCGTCCGGAAGAACTTTTTCCGACGCTTCCTATGCTGACGGTGGCGCCGACCGTGAAAGCTGTCCAAGGGGTGTTATGGGGGGCCATCCGAACGCACAAGACGCGCTCGGATGGGCTGCAAATCTCGAGCGAAATGGCTCGCACAAAACAGGAGTTTGCGCGAATAAACTTGGGGTGAGGAAACCACCGATTACGCCGGCAAGAAGCAGGGAACTCTGCCGGATCTTCGCATGGCTTGAACCCCGGACAGGTCCGTGTCCGCTACAGGGGGAACCACAGGGAACACCACGGCAGGTATTTCCGTAAGAGCCTACCCCCACCCTTTCCTGCCCGAAAACCCACACCGTGCATTTCGTGAACGCTAAAATTTGGATTTGATCGGCGTCTTCCCTTTCTCCGTTGGAACGAAAGGAAAACACCCATGTCGAAACGATCCAAACTCCCTAATTCCAAACAAGCAACTGAGCTCCTGAGCGCCGCAGATTTACTTTGCCGCTGGCAAGCGGGCAGCGCGGCGACGCTATGGCGCGCCGAACAAGACGGCCTGTTGATCCCGCTTCGGAGCGGCCGGCGCAGAGGCTACGCTTGGGAGACGGTTTGGGCCTTTGAGGGTGGGCAGGCGCCAAGGGGCTTGGAGGCCGCCTATCGGCAGCGGTTGCTGACGCCTGAAGACGCTGCACTGCTCTGCCCGTTTCGCCCTTCGACTCTCATCGCCAAGGCAAAACAGGGCTTTCTACCGTATCGGCGTATCGGCTCTCGCGTGCGTTTTGTGCCTGCTGAAATCCAGCGTTGGCTCGGCACATGGGCGTGACGATGCACTGCATCCATGAACGGCCAAATCGCCGCCTGAACCTCTTTTCGAGCCGCGTGAACGAAACACCCCCCGAACTTCATGGGCCAAATCTGCATGGCCGTTCCGTTCATCTTTTCGGGGATGAACGGTTCCGTCCCGCAGATGAAATCACCACGGAAAGGATGAAAACATGACTCTCCAGGAAATCTACCTCGCTCTGCCCAACCTGTATTCCGCACAATCTGCGAAGGCATATGCCGCCGCGTTTCGCCGGGTCGAGAAACTCACCGGCAGCAAACTCCATCAGATAGCGGCGAATGACGTTGCTTGGTCCGAGATCGCTTGTCGCATCGTATGGGTCGGCGAATTTCGCGCCGCAACACCCGAAGCCGCAGAACGCGCGTTTCACACGTGGTCGGGAAAAATCAGTGCGGCGATACGGCTTGCGACAGGGAAAGTCGCACAGGACGCGACCTCTCCCGATGCACGTCTCGCTTGGGATCATCTGATCGGATATGTAAAGCGCGTGCAGAACCGTGCGGGACCCGATGGCTCTAAGGTGCTTCCTGGCATGGCGGATGTGTCGCTTGCAAATCTCCGGGCCCGGGTGGGTCACGTCTTTCCCGCCGCGCTCGACACCATTTCAGCAACCGAGGCACTGTCTGCCATTCCAGCCGACAAGACGGCTTCTTTTCGTCGCTCGCTACGCCTTCTGAACAAGATAATCGCGCAACGGAATCGGCACGAAGAGGTCGCGTCTCTGCTGCCACTAGCGCCCGTCGGACCGCTTCCAGGACGTCGCGATGCCCCGCTCGACTGGTCATCCCTGCCAGCGCCTCTTGTAAAGTCCTGCGAGGCTGCGATCGAACGCGCCGTGCACGGGGAGCGCGCAAAACGCGACCGTTTCGGGGGCAAACTCGGCGCTGACCCGATGCCACGCAGGACCAAAGGCAAGCGCAAGGTGCGCAACCCGGAGCTGCGCCGCAAAGCGCATCGAAATGCGCTGTCATGGCTCATCCGTCATGCTTGGGATGATCGAATGCCGCCCGCAGACGTCGAGCAACTGGAGGGGCTTCTGACGCGCGGCCATGTGCTCGCTGCTGCGAAGCGCTTTCAGGAACGCGCGAAGCAGGAACAGGCGCTCAAGAACCCGAATAAGACCTCGTCAATGCACACCTGGCTTGCCGCACTTGAAACGCTCGCCAAGCGTAACAACCTAGAGGAAGATGTGCTAGATACGCTCGCGGATCTGCACTTCTCGGATACGGTGCATAGCGATTATGCAAACGAGATGGCTGCAGAACGCGCCGCCTTCCTGAAACTCCTTGATCGAGATCCTGCGGTCATCCGCGCCATCCTGACCGGACCGCGCGTGTTAGAGCGCGAAGCACGGCGCGGGCTTGCCAATTGGACGACACTCGGGGTGCATGCGCGCACCGAGGCGCTGCATATGGCGATGACGTCGGCGGCGATGGCGTTTCAACTCTCGCGCCCGCTGCGCACGCGCAACATCAACGAACTGACCTTTGGTGGCAAAGACGCAGAGCTTCTGCTGCCCCGTCGCAAGGGCGCGCACGCGATGATCGACATCCCGCGGGCGAAAGTGAAAAACAACCGCGAGATCGTGCATGAGCTTCCTCTTGCGCAATGGAAGGTCATCACGCTCTGGGTCGAAGAGGGGCGCGACCTTTGGTGCGCACATCACGGGATCGATCCCGAGCGAAACCCTTACCTGTTTCCCGGCACGAAAAGTAACAAGCCAGTATCGCGTTGCACTTTGAACAAGGTATGGAATCGCGGCATGTCGCGGATCGGCGTTATCGGATTGAAGCCGCACATGATGCGCCATGTCGGCGCAACACTCTTCGTCGCTCAGAACCCCGGCGCCTATGGCGTTGTCGCCGATTTGCTCTGCGACAAGCTCGACACGGTGCAAGCGTTCTACGCACGCGGTGCCGGTCGTGAGGCTGCACGTCTCTTTGCCGAAGTGCTTGAGCGCCTCGATCCCACACTGCAACTTATTTGAGGACCTTATGCCCCATCCACCATTTTCCTGGGCCGAGCGGGAAGCCCGGCTCCGCGCGCGCATGCCCAGCGTGCCCCGTCCTGTTGCCGAGGCCGTTACGGAGGCGGTCATTTCTGGCACCCTCACGGGTCGGGGTGTCCCGGCCGCGCTCGAGCGGTTTTATGGCGCACTCTCGGCATCGGGGCGAACACCCGAAACAGCAAACACCGAGGACTTTGCATCTGCAGCCACAAGCCGCACGACACACCGCACCTTAATGGCGGCCCTCGCGCGGTTCGCCCCGACAGTGCCCCTCGCACCGGCGCGGACCTTGACCAAAGACTGGGACCGCTGGCTCAACGCATGTTACAATGTGAAGTCAAAAAAGCCGCGTCGCTCCACCCGGATTGCAACGCTGCCCGAGCACTGGCCTGAAACGTGGCGCGAGGTCCTGCCCCTTCTAGACCGGAGGGTCCGGCGCGGAGAGACAACCTATCGCCCGCTGCGCGAAAAGACGCGAGCCTCAGTCATCAGCGCCATCGGCATCTGCGCGACGGCTCGCAAATGGGCAGCCGAACGCGGTATCAAAATCGGGGAGGCATTTTCGACAGACCTCGCCGAAGTATTCCTGCGCTTCCTGCTCGTCGAGCGTGCCATCACACCCCGCTCTGCAGCGGACTATTTCGAGCGGGTGGAAAGTTTTGCCTATCGCGGGCAGCTCTTCGACCGACTCGCCGCCGAAGCATTTTCAGAAATTCGGGGACAACTCCGGGCCGAAGCAGAGGACGCGCCACTTGGCAAACGAACGAAAGTCCGAGGCTTTCTCAAAGCGTTCGATTTGGCTGACATTTTGCATGCCGCCGCGCGGCATTCAGAAGTCGCGCGCAGCTGCAGAGGGGACACCGCACAGGCTGAACGTTTACGCCGGAAATCCGTGGTGTTGGTGTTGCTGGTGAACGGGTCCGACCGGCAGGGTGACCTATCTCGATTTCGCGTGGGCCGCGACATCCAGCGCACCGAAACGGGTGACTGGGAACTGTCATTCCGGCAAGCCAAGACCCGGCGGAAGAAAGAGTTAGGAGAACTGTGGCCCTTCACAAGCCGCCTGCTCGACGCGCATGTGCTCGGCGATCGGCCGGCTTGGCAGATCAAAGATCGCGTTGCCGAACTCGACGGAATGAACCTGCTTAGCCTGTCGTCTGACGGGTTTGACACATATCATCCGACGGCGCTGTTGAAAGAGGAGTTCGGTATTTCCGGCCACTTGATCCGAACATTGGTCACAAACCTGATCCGCACCGAAGAGCCTGACGCCGCCTGGGCAGCGCAAGCCTTGCTCGGGCATTCGCAGCGCTATTCGCAGCGGGCTTACCTCACGGACTTTCGTGTCACGGCGTCCGTGCGCGCTTGGCAATCGGCGATCGGGGAAATTGAGAAACGGGTTGCGCCATAACACATGTCATCGTTCAGCGGGATCGCGAACCGAGTCGTCGCGCCACGAGACATGCTAACGCGACCCGACAGGGCTTGAAGGGCGATGACGTCATGCCGTCCTCAGCCTCCCGCCACGAGAAGCGCGTAGAGCGCGACGACATCACTCTTTGCGACCGAGTAATTTGCAACGGAATCCTCGCGCACCTCACTAAAATCCAGCTGCGCAAAACACGCCCGCAAATGTTGCGCGTTCTCCCGGTCGATCGCCTTGAGGAAGAGATGCGAGCTGGGCGTGTGTTCGATCGGATTATCGAATATGCGCCCCGCGACGCCGCCAATGCGGCGAATGGCAAAATCAGCCTCTTCGGCGTTGCAGAAACTGAAATCCGGATGTTTGACGGCACCCCGCTGTTCGGAACGCTCATAGCCCCGACGCTCCCAAATCTGGAAAACGGTGCGCACCGCGTAGGGCTGACCCTCATAGAGAAAAGCCTCTACCGGCAACAGCATCTCGTCAACGAGATGGAACATCCGATTGAGCCGGCGGCGCAGCGAGGATTTGCGCACCGAGCGCGGCAGGATCATCGCAATCACATCCGCATGGCTCGCTGCGTGATTGAAAAAATTGATCGCGAGGGAAGCGTTGCGACCGAACGGCGGGTTGCCGACCACAACGTGCCGCCTAAAATTGCCCGGCGGGACCCAGTTCAGATAATCGGCTCGTACGATGCCAGGAGCAGCAGGCGCGAGGTCGAGGCCTATACGCGGCTCAGGTAAATGCGCGAGAAAGGCACCAGCCCCCGCAGAAGGCTCGATCCAAAGATCACCCGGCTGGGCTGGGAATGTCTGGGACAGTCGCGCATAGCATTTCTCAGCAATCAATGGGTTCGTGTAGAACTGATCGAGAGCCCGTGCGGTCGCTTGAAAGGGCTGCTCGAAGCATGTGTGGATGGTCATATAGATTTCTCCTGTTCTTGACGAACAGGGAAATCGAGACGTGCCGGAAAAACGGAAATCGAAACCCGAAAAAAATTACAGAAAAATAATAACCATCTGGAAATGAACACTAAAAATAGAGAATATGAGAATCAAACCTGCGTGCCCCCCTCGAAACAAGGAAGATGGGACGCCAAGACTCGAGCAAAAGAAACAATATCTCTGAGTGTGAAAACGTACGCGCCGGAGACGATCGCGGTGAGGAAAAAGATCAGCGCGGCCCCGCTCGATCACCTTACACCACGAAATAATTTTTGTGGTGTAAGACCCGGCTAATCGCGTCCAATCCACCTGATTAGCCCGGCCCGCCTCTTCCTGCTTCGCACACGGCAGGACACCTACCGCCACCGTGAGAAAGAAGCCGGTCAGCCGGGCACCGGCCTTCGGTCGCGCGCGCCTTGTGACGCGCGACCGAAAGCCGATCCCGGCAACGACCTCGATCATCGTGCGTCAACCCCATGACAAGGAATGACACATGCTGAATGCCCTCTCGAAACGAACCTCAACTTCACCATGCGAAACGACGCGCCCTTGGTCTGAAACCATAAAAGCCGGCGATATCATCTCATTCAGGTTTCCACTGCAGAATGCACCCGCCAACGAGCGCCCCAAGGCGCGCCCCTGCCTCGTGCTCGCGGTTTCAGTCTACGACGGGCAGCGCTGGTTATGTGTGGCTTACGGCACCACCATCCGGCGCAAAGCCCGCAACGCTCTCGGCATCGACCTATCGACGGATGAGGCTGCGGCTAGCGGCCTCAATCGCGCGACCGGGTTCTGCGGCACGCGCACCGTTGTGATCCGCACGAACGACCCGGCGCTGTGTGTTTGTCCAGCTTTGCGCACACCGGTCATCGGCAAGCTCGCCGATCAGCCTCGCGAGCGGATGCAGCTTGTTAAGGCGCGCCTGCTGAAAACGTTGGAAACGGCTGACCGGCACTGATCGACCTTGATCGGTGAAGCTGAGATAGCGCTCTCGAAACGAAGCGCTATCACACCCCCACCGCTCCACGAGATCGAAAGCAAACGCAAGAAGCGAGTACCGTCTCTGAGCACTCGATTGCGTCGTTGCCAAACGCGGCCCTCCACACATCCCAAACGGCCATGCAGGGCCGTTCTTGACGCCCGCGGGCCATTCCGCAGGGCATATAGGAGTCTATTCTATGCATCATCGCGTGATCCCGGTTGCCCGAATTTCGATGTCGAGCTTCCTTTACGAAAACCGTGAGGCGCTTTGCAATACGGCCACGCTTCTGGGTGGCGAGGGCGCGGCGCACCGCGTGTCCACTATCGTTCACGGATTGGCGCATCCGGCAATTCTCTCACGCCAGATTTGGCGAGAGCTGCAATGGTTATTCGACCTACTCACCCTCGAGAATGTCGAAAATTTCGAGCGTCCGGAAGCAGGCTATTTTGCCGCCGTAAACCCGGATGACCCCGTCGTCGAGGAAATCTGCCTTCTGACGGACGAATACACCGACCGGCTCAGCGCCCTGCGTGCTGAAGAGACCACGGCCGCGCCGCCACATCTTCTGGCAGCTTGAGCGCCACCTTCGCGCCGCCGCTTAGCGGGGCGGTGCGAACTTGAGGACCTGCGCTTTTGCGGGTCGAAACAAGGAGCACTTCATGCATTATCCTGCAAGCACTACAGATACCAAAGCCACCGCCATCGCGGCAATCGAGACCGCGCGCATCGTCGAAGCGGCGCTCGCTGAAAGCACGGTGGATCTGCGTCAGGACGCTCAACCCGTTCGCGCCATGTTCGATGCGTTTCGCGCTGGCATTCTTTATGACGAAGCCGAGGAACCTGCCCTCGACGCGCTGAGCGCGCATGTGCTCGGCACACTTTCCGATCGCGTGCCGGGTTATCGGCAAATTGCGCTAAACTATAACACGGACAACTACTTCTTCCTCGACGGGGATCTGGAAAGCATCCGAAAGCTCTGGGAACAGCTGCGGCTGTTTCGCAGTTTGCGCCAAAAGGTGATCGACCAACTTGCCGCCGAGCAGCATCTGTCTGCACTGCGCCACCGCCGTTTTACATCCGCATTGGAATAGACAAAAATGCAGGCCGGGACTTTCCCGGCCTGACACCTGCAACATCTTCACTCTGAGAAGCAGGTGGCCTCTGCGCACAAGGCATGATTTGCTTCGAACCGAAGAATATATACCAAACTTGGCTGCACACTCTGTATGGGCACCTCGTCTTTGGTGATGCAAGCGGCGTTATCGGATCGTTTGTTTCTCAATTTTATCGTTGTCCCTGAAAATGCTTTAGTTGCGACCGAAGTAGACGTCGGCGGGTGTGTTCGATCACACGAAACCTATCAGGCATTTCGTCATAGAACGCCTTATGCACCCAGGTGAGAAATTCGACCGATGTCGGCCGGGGTAGTGTACCTGTCCGGTGCATATCGTCGATGGCGCGCTGGACGATGACATGCGCGCGCGCTTCCAGAGCGAGCGGGCGGGTTTCTTCTTCAAGCTCGGCACCGGCAAGGGCACGCTCGAGATCGCGCGACCGCGTGTTGTGGCCCTCGATCAGATTCGAATAGTAGCAATTCATCACCCGGACGAGATCGGCCAATGCGGCGGGGATACGTTCCTCAAAGACACAGGGGTCAATCCTGCTAGATCTTTCAATCATTTTTGCCGATCTCAGATGCGCGAAAAGCTCTTTATACATAGCGCTTTTTCGTAGAAAAATTAAAGATCTTGCCGATCTTGTTTGCCGAAATCTTGTGCGGACTGATGCGATGATGATTGCCCGCTCACGCTGACTTAAAGGGAGCAATATAACGACCGCGCTGTTGGACCGCATCACACACCGTTGCCTCCGCCAACGGTGCTCGACCGGCTTGCCGCCGAGCGTCAGGTCTTCGCGCGTTAGTGCCATCCGGCTTTACGCGCAGCCGGGTAAAAGGAATGCCGGTCCGAGATGCCCCAGTGTCGCATAAAATCATAGAGCAACAAGGCGGTGCAAACCGCAAAAGCGGCTGAGCCACTCGCTTTTATTTTTTCATATTAATGAGTTGCGGGAAATTTCGTGATTTTTTCGGAAATGTTCTTTCCCCATTCCGTCAAAGGCTCACATTCCATCCAGTTGCTGTGGACGCCTGACGCGAGGTCATGCCCATCTGTGCATGATCCCTGACAAGCTCGATCACGCGGCGCATCACCAAGCTTTCAAACATCTACGAAATATGAGGCCGCCCAAATGAGTTTCGATATCCTTTTCTGCCGCAATCAAGAGGACGTTTTAGATCTTAAAAATCACACAGACTTCCTTGCCCTTTTTGACGCCGACATCGGCGGTCGGGTCTACGGCGGTTATGATGATTTCTATGTAACGGATCAAACACTCGCAATTGCGGATGCGCGTCTCGCTCTCGCGCTTACGTCAGCAGGCATTGGGAGCCACGAGGTTCCGAGCGAGATCCCCGATGGCTTTTGCGATATCGATGCCCGGACGGCACACTGGAGCTATCTTCTGCGCTGCTATCCCGCCCTCTTGGAAATGTTGCGCGAAAACATCCGAGACCACGGGCCCTTAGTCTGCGCCTATGGTTGATCAGCGTAAACCCACAAATCCTTTTGTCGTGTCAGCTGATCCTGTGGGAAAAGGGGGAACTGTATCCATCGCTTAATCCATGCAACATGGCCGCTTGTAATGGCTTTGGCGGGTGCGGATCGCCGACATATCTCAAGTTGACCATGCGTCAGATTCACGCGGATGCGAGAGTGTGCTGTCACGGAAATTTGTTTTGCTAATTAACATTTAGAACGATCTAAATGGATCGTTCCAAGTGGTCCAAAATGTCCGTTGAGGAGCGGAGATTTCGGACGGTCACGCAGGGGAGGCGTCGTGTATCATTTCAACTTTACACCCGTATTCGACAACTTTGACCTGCTTTTATACGGCGCTTGGCTGACGGTTCGCTTGTCTTTTGTCGCGATGGTTTTGGGGCTGGTCGTCTCGGTTCTCGGTGCGGTGGCGCGCACGTCTCGTTACAAGGTCTTACGCGGCCTTGTCGGGGCCTATGTTGAAATTATCCGCAATACACCCTTCCTGATCCAAATTTTCTTTTTGTTTTTCGGCTTGCCCGCCGTGGGCATCGCACTGAATCCAAATGTCGCAGCCCTCGTCGCCCTTGTGATCAACGTTGGTGCTTACGGAACCGAAATCACCCGCGCGGGCATCGAGTCCGTGCCTCATGGTCAGATTGAGGCGGGGCGTGCGCTTGGGCTCGAGCCGGTGCAGATTTTTCGCTATGTCGTGCTTAAACCTGCGTTGCGCAACGTCTACCCGGCGATGACGAGCCAGTTCATCTACCTCATGCTGACTTCCTCGGTTGTCTCTACGATTTCGGCCAATGATCTGGCCTCTGCCGGCGCGGATCTGAACGCAAAAACTTTTGCGAGCTTTGAGATCTATCTGGTCATCACGGCCATGTATCTTGTGCTTTCACTGCTGTTCTCGGGCTTGTTCCGCCTGGTTCAGCACACCTTGTTCAA
The DNA here is from genome assembly GCF_040892615.1 of Thioclava arctica. Classification (NCBI taxonomy): domain Bacteria; kingdom Pseudomonadati; phylum Pseudomonadota; class Alphaproteobacteria; order Rhodobacterales; family Paracoccaceae; genus Thioclava; species Thioclava arctica. Next base: position 43,496 of record NZ_JBFRYC010000012.1, on the reverse strand, counting down.
TTACCCCGCGAGCCGCTGATATGATCCGCCAATTCGGTCCCGCCGACATTCTATTCATCATCGAGGCCGTCCGCTGGACCTTGCTGCTGTCCGTCATTGCGTTTGTCGGCGGAGCCATCGGCGGGCTGGTCGTCGCACTGGCGCGCAGCTCTGACTCGATCGCGCTACGCCGGATCAGCGCCGTATTTATCCGAGTTTTTCAGGGCACGCCGCTGCTGATGCAGCTGTTTCTGTTTTACTTTGGCCTTGCTGTCTTGAACTTGCCGATCAATCCGTTGCTGGCTGCCGCCGTTGCGCTGACATTCCACGCAAGCGCCTATCTCGGCGAGATTTGGCGCGGCTCGATACAAGCGGTGCCCACGGGCCAACTTGAAGCCGCAACGGCCCTTTCGCTTAGCTACCGCGACCGGATGCAAAGCGTAATCTTGCCGCAAGCGGCACGGATTGGGGTTGCGCCTACGGTGGGATTTCTGGTGCAGCTCATCAAGGGCACCTCGCTGACCTCTATTATCGGCTTTACCGAACTGACCCGCGCCGGTCAGATCGTCAACAACGCCACCTTCGACCCGTTTGTGGTCTTTGGATTGGTGGCCGTGATCTATTTCCTGATTTGCTGGCCGCTTTCGCTATACGCGCGCCGGCTTGAAGCGCGGATGCGCCGCGCCTTCACACGCTGAACGACCGTACCCACCAATTTCTCGGAGGAGGAGAGAATGAAGTTTTTCCACACACTGGCAGCCGCCGCTATTGCAGCCACGGCCCTTCTTGCCCCGCAAGCGCAAGCCACTACACTCAAACAGATCGAGGCAAATGGCGTGCTCAAAGTCGGCATGTTGGTCGATTTTCCGCCCTTCGGCACGATGAGCACGACCGGCACCCCCGAGGGTTATGACGCCGACACCGCCAAGGCCTTGGCGAAATATCTCGGCACTAAAATTCAGATTGTGCCGGTCACCGGACCCAACCGCATTCCCTATTTGTTGTCGGGTCAGGTCGATGTTCTGGTGGCCTCACTGGGGATCACGCCGGCGCGTGCCGAAAGGGTTGATTTCTCGAACCCATATGCCGGGATTGAGATCATGGTTTACGGCAAAAAAGACGAAGACGTGAAAGACGGCGCGGGCCTCGCGGACAAAACGATCGGCGTGGTGCGCGCCTCGACGCAAGATGCTGGCGTCACCAAAGTTGCCCCCGCAAGCGCAACGATCCGCCGTTTTGACGATGATGCCGCCGCAGTTCAAGCGCTGCTATCGGGACAGGTGCCGCTGATTGGCGTCTCAAACGTGATCGCTGCACAGATCAACAAAGCTGCACCGGGCCGCTTCGACGAGAAGTTCTCACTTTCGAGCCAAGTTCAGGGTGTGGCCGTCGTGCCGGGCTCTGACGCGCTGTTGGCCAAGATCAACGCCTTTGTCGCGGACGCGATGAAAGACGGGACAATGGACAAAATCAGCGAGCAATGGCTTGGCACGAAGGTTCCTGATTTTGTCCGCACTGGCACCGCAAAAGCGGCTTTGAAGTGAACATCTGACATCAACCCGGCGCCACGTTTCAAACGCGGCGGCGCCGGGCTTCAATGACGAGGCATGACCATGGCACAATCCAAGCAGCGCGCGGTTGAAATGCGCGGGGTCTCCAAATTCTTCGGGGCGTTTCAAGCGTTGAAAGCAATTGATCTGACGGTCGAGACCGGCGAACGGATTGTTATCTGTGGCCCCTCTGGCTCGGGTAAATCAACGCTGATCCGCACGATCAACCAGCTTGAAACCATTCAAAGCGGCACAATCACCGTTGATGGAATCGAGCTGACAGCAGGGGGCGACAATGTCGGCAAAGTGCGCCGCGAAGTTGGCATGGTCTTTCAGCAGTTCAACCTGTTTCCCCATCTCACGGTGCTACAAAACTGCATGTTGGCGCCGCTCAAGACGGGACGGGCCAATAAGTCCAGCGCCGAGGCGACCGCGCGCAAATATCTTGAGCGTGTGAAAATCCCCGAGCAGGCAGCTAAGTTTCCCGCCCAATTGTCGGGGGGCCAACAGCAGCGTGTCGCAATTGCGCGCGCGCTGTGCATGGAGCCGCGGATCATGCTGTTTGACGAGCCAACTTCGGCGCTTGACCCCGAAATGGTAAAAGAAGTGCTCGATACGATGATTGATCTCGCGCGCGAAGGCATGACGATGCTCTGCGTGACCCACGAAATGGAATTTGCACGCGCGGTAGCCGATCGTGTGATCTTTATGGAAGCGGGCGCGATCATCGAGCAGGGCGCGCCCGAAGAGTTCTTTGGCAACCCCCGCTCTGAGCGGCTGCGCAATTTCCTCGGTCAAATCGCATGAGTGCCGCCACAGCACTGCCCCGAATTTTGGTTCTGAGCGATCTTAATCCGCCAGACATAATGGAGCAGTTTTGCGCCAGTCACGCCATCACCCGCGACATCGAGGCGCGTGACGGGATCGAGATCGTGCTCACCAGCGGCACGCGCGGATTGACGTGTGACGAAATTGACGCTCTGCCCGACCTGCGGCTGATTGCGGTGAATGGCGTCGGCACAGATGCCGTCGACCTGGGCGCTGCCTCCGCGCGCAACATTGCCGTAACCACCACACCCGATGTGCTTTCCGGGGCGGTGGCCGAACTGGCGCTTGGTCTTGCTTTAAGCGTGCGCCGGCGCATTGGCGAAGGAGAGCGACTGGTGCGCTCGGGCGCTTGGGGCGGGGGTCAAAAGGCGCGGCTTGGCCGCTCACTGATCGGTGCGCGGGCCGGCATTCTGGGCTACGGTCGGATCGGGCGTGCACTGGCGGATATGCTGCGCGCTTTGGGCCTTGAGGTGCTCTATTACGCGCGCGCGCCAGGTCAAAATGCGACCGACGCCTATCGCGCCAATCCTGTGACATTGGCGCGTGATTGCGATGTGCTATTCGTAACCTTGGCCGCCACGCCCGAGACCCACCATATCGTCGGGCCTGACGTGCTGGACGCGCTAGGCCCAGAGGGCACTCTGGTCAACGTCGCGCGCGGCTCGGTTGTTGATAGCGCGGCTCTGGCGGCGGCTTTGCACGGCGGAACGCTTGGCGCTGCGGCGCTTGACGTGTTTGAAACCGAACCGGCCACGCCCGGCGGCCCGGAGGATGCGCTTTTGCGCGCGCCCAATACGCTATTCACCCCGCATATCGCCTCGGCCACCTATGAGGCGCGCAGGGCAATGGCCCAACTTGTGATTGCCAATATCGACGCGTTTATTGCCGGAACACCGCTGCCCAGCAAAGTCGCGCTGTCTTAAACGGAACCTCGAATGGATATCCTTTGCATCGGCGAGCCGCTTGCTGAATTCACCAATGATGCCGCAAACCTGAACCAGTTTCACCGCCGGTTGGGCGGCGATATGCTCAATGCCGCAATTTATCTGGCGCGTTTGCGACCCGATTTGCGCATAGGCTATCTGTCGCGGTTAGGCGATGACGCAATGAGCCGCTGGATGCGCAATGCCATTGCTGCCGAAGGTGTGGATGTGTCAGGCGTCGCGCTGGAACCGCACGGCAGCCCTGGCCTGAGCTTTATCTCGACCGATGAAGACGGTGAGCGTAGCTTTGTTTATTGGCGCGATCAGTCCCCGGCACGTCGGATGTTCTCCCCCGAAATGTCCGAGGCGCCCGCCCTGTCCAACGCCCGCGCAGTGCTGTTTTCTGGCATTGCACTGGCTATTTTGCCAGCAGCGGCGCGCGCCCGGATGTTGTCGGCTTTGGCGCACGCGCGCGCGGCGGGTTGTTTGGTGGCCTATGATACGAATTACCGCGCGCGGTTGTGGACTTCGCATCAAGAAGCCACAGACTGGAGCTCACGAGCGTTGGCAGTGGCTTCGGTCGCGCTGCCCTCACTGGAAGATATGGGTGCGCTTTGGGGCTGTGATACACCCGAGGCGGCATTGCAACACTGCGCCCGCTTCGCGACTGGCGAGATCGTTTTGACCACCGGCGGCGGTGCGGTTTTGCACCGCAGCTCCGCAGGTGAGGCGCAGTCCATCGCCCTACCTGCACCAGTGCGCGCGCGCGATACGACCGCCGCAGGCGACAGTTTTGACGCAGGCTTTTTGTCGGCCTTTCAGCGCAGAAAGTCCCCACGGGAGGCGGTTCTGGCAGGGGCGCGATTGGCCGCCCGCGTGGTGCAATTTCCCGGTGCCATCATTCCGAAATCCGCGATGCATGAGGAGATCGCCGAACATGCAGTCTGACATGATCGAGAGCTGCGCCGCTCAGTTTGCCCACGCCCATCTGACGGGACAGATCGACGCGCTGCCGCTGCTGCCCGAAACCGCCGAGGACGCTTTTGCAATCCAGAGCGCCACAATTGCACGGCTTGGCGTCGTGGGCGGCTGGAAACACGGTCTGATCGGCGGGCGTGACTTGGCCTGCGCGCCGATTTTGAAAGCCGAAGTTCATCACTCCGGCACCCTACAGCCCCACCTGAGAGGCCTTCGGGTAGAAGTTGAAACCGCGTTCCTCCTTGGCAAAGATATCGCCCCCGATGCCACCTTCAAGGCGATCATTGATGCTATCGACGACGTCCATATCGCGTTTGAGTGTTTGCGTACGCGATTTGTTACACCAACTGGTCACACGCCGCTAGAGCTGATGGCAGACAGGTTCACCAACCATTCCATCGTGATCGGCGACGCGATTGCCGATTGGCGCAACCGCGATCTGGCGGCGCTTGCGATCACAACCAATTTCGCCCCGGCGAGAACGCGGGCGGCACCCGGCATGTCTCTTGATCAAAGCGTCGATTTTCTTGGTTTTCTTGCGCGACGCGCAGCGGAACTTGGCCTGCCGCTGAGCGCAGGGCAATATGTGATTACTGGCGCGCGGCTTGGGCCAATCCCGCTGACCACGCCGGGCACATTTCACGCGGAAATAAATCATGCGCGAGTCGAGATGACAGTTACTGCCGCATAATTTTTACGCGCGCCAACACCCTGATCTGGCGCGGCGGAGTATGGTCAATTGCCACTGTGGCGTCGGGGCGATACTGGTCGGAATATGAGCAAAAAGCGGATCACCTTGATTGATGTGGCGCGCGCGGCAGGGGTGTCGCGCGCAACGGCCTCACTGGTGATCCGCGGATCAAGCCTCGTGGCCAAGACGACGCGTGAAAAAGTCGAAAAGGTAATCGCCGATCTCGATTATGTACCTAACAGCGGCGCTGCGCGTCTGCGCGGGCAAAAAAGCCGTACGATCGGCGTCATCATCCCCAACCTCGTCAACAGCTTCTTTGCCGAGTTTGTCGAAGGGATTGAGGCCAGACTTGATGACAGTGGCCATTTGGTGATGCTGGCCAGCAGCCGCGATGATCCCGCACGCCAGTCCGGCCTGATCCGTAGGCTGCGCGAGCACGACGCCGAGGGGCTGATATTGGTTCCCGCCGACGCCACGCGCCCCGAGACGATCTCGCAACTCGACCGCGCGTCCCTGCCGGTGGTGCAAGCGATGCGTCACGTTGGAATGGGTCTGAGCGACTTTGCGGGCTCTGACCCGGGGCTGGCAGTGCGCGAAAGTGTGCGGCATTTGCGCGATCTAGGCCATCGCCGGATTGCCTATGTTTCGCTTAAGGGCGAGACCTCAACCCGGATTGAGCGGTTGGAGTCGTTTGACAGGCACATGCGCGAAATGGGCCTTGAGAATGCGGGCATTATTGAGGTTCCGCTTGCGTGGGATGGATCACCACAATCGGCGGGGATGGTGAGTGCGCTCAATCCGCGCCCGACAGCGGCCATTTGCTTTAATGATATTCTGGCATCTGGACTGCTGCGCGGTCTGTTCGATCTGGGGTTGATGCCGGGGCGCGATCTGTCGGTGGTAGGTCACGACAACCTGTCGTTCATCGATCTCGGCGCACCGCCGCGCCTGACCACGGTGCAGGTTTTCCCGCGCGAGATTGGCACCAAAGCCGCCGAGCTGCTGATCCGTCGGATCGCCGAGCCACATGCAGAACTGCGTGACGCGATTGTCCAGCCGCGGCTTAGAGTTCGTGATACCACCGGACCTTGCGGCTAAGGAGCGCGACGGCGTCGTTACATACCGCTTCCGCCAGTTTCATGGGTGCTGTCGCAGAGTTTCCAGGGGTATTGCCAAGTTGTTTGCACGGCGTGACAGCACTATGCCAAAGTTATGAAAACACCGAACCATATGTCCCACCTAAAAGGCTTCCGCTATCCTCGTGAGATCATTGCTTACGCGGTTTGGGCTTACCATCGCTTCGCGTTGAGCACAGCTGACGTTGAGGATCTGCTCGCCGAACGGGGCGTAATTGTAAGCCGTGAAGCAATCCGGCTGTGGATAAACCGCTTTGGTCGCCATTTCGCAAATTGCATCCGTAGAGATCGCCCGCGACCGAACGACAATTGGCACATTGACGAAGTCGTGATCACAATCCTTGGCAAGAAACGTTGACTGTGGCGGGCAATTGACGCAAATGGCGACGTTCTTGATATTCTTGTACAAACTCGGCGAAATGCCAAAGCCGCAAAGCGCTTTTTCCCAAGACTGGTTGCCCAGTTTGGCGAACCAAGGGTCATCATCACTGACAAATTGCGCAGCTATATTAAGCCGATCAAAATACTGGCCCCGGACGCTGATCACCGCGCCCGCAAAGGCCTAAACAACGCGATCAAAGTGTCGCATCGACCGGCCAGCAAACGAGAAAAAATGTTTGGCCTGTTCAAATCTCACCGTCAGGCTCAGAGGTTTCTATCAGCGCATGACCAGATCAACCTAATCTTCCGCCCCGCCGTTACCAAATCACCGCGACTTCATACCGTCACGCCCGTAACGATGGATTCAGCCTCTGGGCTCACTATACCGCTGAAATGGCGGCATGAGATAGCCTTTGCCCACCCTTCACGATCTACCCTCAACAACTTGGCAATACCAGGAACACTGGCAATCGTGTCCGACGGCGTTCCGACAAGCGGGCGCGCACTTCTCCATTTCACGGTAGGGCTGAACGACTTAGAGCCTTCCATATCGTTCCAGGCCGCTGTCAACAAAACGATTGAGCCAACTAACTGGCAACTTCCAGGCTTTCTCGACGGGAGTCCATTGTACTTCGGGCGTCCGGTTGCAAGACCGAAAAGCCAGCCCCGATTATCGGGACGATATGGCAACCGTGCTGTGAGCTTATGGCCGGAAATCCCGGAACGGACGATGATTGGAATATTTGCGCTATTCCACTGGTGGCGGATTTCGGGAGGGATGGCGGTAGTGTCCATAAAATTCCCTTTTTTGTTATAGAGTTACTTCAGCCATGTATGCAATCATCGGGTTTAAAGAAGTCGTGCAGAAGCCGGTTCACCGATCCGCGTGATTTCAAAGATACTGGCAACGGCGGCTGAAAAATGAAACCTGAAATTTCCGAATTCTCTTACGGGTTCGCCCTTACCAATGAACTCGTCGGTTGGGTTGCGCTATCAGCCGCACCCGTGTTCCCAAGCCTGATCGAGGAAGGCAAAGCAGGGGGCGGCTATGATGTGAAGCTCGACCGGCCAGGTGTACCCTTGTTTCTGCAATTCAAACGATCCCATTGCATGGTCCGCCGAACGGCGAAGGAACACCAAGCCGTCGTGGCCTTGGGCGGGACACTGAACGTTCCCTACTACCGTTTCCCCATCACCGAAGCGACGACCTCCGATCAGCATGAACTCCTGCTGGCGCTAGATGATGGCTCAAACCTCGTTTTTTACGCGGCACCCCGCTTTCACAGGAGAAACGAGATCAATCAAGCCTGGAGTCGGTCTGATGTCGCCCGGCGCTCGCTCTTCGTGGCTCCACGGATGATAGGCCCATTGGACGATGAGCAACACCATGTCGCCTTCGATGGTGGGAATACATGGCTGTGTTCGGAACCACGCGTTCTCGAAGTTCTAACCAACCGAGGGTTGGAGGACAAGCTGAACGGTTTTTTGAAGGAACACGATCAGCCGCTTGGAGAACGCCTGCCGTCGCTGGTGGCGGAAATGCATGAAGCCGAACGGCGCGGTCGTGAGAAAGCCGAGCTGCGCCGCGGCTCAAGGATGCCACAAGATACTTATATTTCTGACCGGGGGGACATTCCGGTGGTTGAAACCTTGACGCGAAGGTCGATCGTGGAAGGAGAATCTGACGCAGCAATCACGCCGGAACCCGAACCTCCGATGTCGCGTGAGCCCAAGCCTCTCGGAAGCGAAGCAGCCGTGCTCCGGCAAGTGGCAGACATCGCCGCGCATGTGTTCGAGACGCAGTTGATCATCGTCCAGCCACGGTAAAGCAGTATGCAGGCCTGAAACCGCCGTATTCCTCGTGGGCATACCCCCCAAAGAAAATTTCCGGGAACGTGAATGTCAGGGGAAAACATTCCCGCCATCAGCGCGTCCATGTGCAAACGCAAATCCGGCGCCGACTCAGAACAGTCAATCTGGCATGTTCACAACAGTCACCCCTTTGATGGAGTCGCGTGCCAACTCGACCAGATGGGCATGATGCGTGAAGAGGATTGCCTGCCCGTTTGTGCCAATCTCGGCGCAAAGCTGCAGGGCGGCCCGAGCGCGCGTATCGTCGAAGGTTTCCATGATATCATCCAAGATCATCGGCAGCGGCCCTGGGTCGCGCGCAAAGCTGCGATATCCAGCGAGGCGCAGCGCAAAGTACAACTGGCCCATCGTGCCCGTCGACATCTGTTCAATAGGAACCGTGCTGCCATCAGATTGGATACCAACAAGCTTTTCACCTTCCGCCTGGCTCCAGACGTCAACACCAGTCCAAGCGGGGGTGGTCATGGTGACAAAGGCCTCTTCAACATCGCGCAACATGCCACTGCGCCGCTCTTCAGCAAGGCGGCGCAGCGCCCCGCGTGCCGCCAGAACCCCGAGCCGAGCCACCGCCGCCTGACGGGCACCGCTCCGGAGCTCCTCGAGCAGTGTCGCCTGTTCGGTTGCGAGATCGCTGCGGTCGGCGGCCTCAAAAGCGTCGCGGTACAGACGGGCAGCCTCACGCTGTGCGTCGCGGGCGGTGTCGCGGGAGTCCTGTACGTCTTTCAGGGCGAGTTCCAGTTCTGCCGCGCGCGTGGCGTGCGGCATCCGGTCCAATTCCTCGGCAAAGAGATCGGCGTCTACGCCATCGCGAGCCTTCTGCCGATCGCGGTCCGCCGTTGCCTTATTGGCGCGCAGACGATCCCGTTCAACCAGCTTTGCGGCACGGTCGCGCGGCGAGAGGTCTTGTCCACCCTGCCCTTCGAAACAATCGTTCAGATCGTCAATCGCGGCCTGAAGTTCGGTCTCCGCGCGGCGTTTTGACCTGTCCGTCTCATCCCGTCGCAACACGGCCTCAACTCGTTTTTCGTCAGCCCGCGTGGATGCCACTACGCGCGCACGAGCACAGTCGATGACTTGAGCGGGGTCGATACCTGTCTCATCCTCAGGATCATCCAAAATCCGAGTCAGACGCTGTGCGCCCTCTGCAAGGGCGGCAATCGCCTGCTCCAGGGCCTCGATCCGAGCGGAGAGCTTTTGATGCTCGCCATAAAGCTGCTGCAGGCTGCGCAGATGCGGCAGGGCGGCTCGAATTGCCTCAAGCGAGCGATCCGGCAATGGCAGCACCGCAGTCAACCGGTCAAGATTCCCCTGCGCCGTTTCGCAGTCGGTTTGGCATTCCTCCGACTTGCTGTCCAACTTGGCTATGGTCTTCTCGCCGTCCTGCCATTTGGCCCAAGCCTTGCGATCACTATCCTCCAACGTCAATGCGCGTTGCACCTGCGCGGGTAGATCACCTTTCGCTGGGTCAAGTCCAAGGGGCCGCGCAGCATCAATCAGCGCGTCGCGGGTCACCTCCTGATGGGCAAGACGGGCTCTTAAAGCTTCTTTCGCATTGGAAAGATCGGCTGCCGCTTCGGCCGCTGCGGTCAGTGCCTGCTGCCGCGCGCTAAAGGCTGAGGGGCTCGCGTCTTCCCCCAATCCCAATGCAAGCGCCAACCTTGAACAGCGCTCCGACAGGCGGTCACGGAGAGTGACCAAATCGTCGTGACGCGTCTTTGCGGTCCCATACCTTGCCTCGGCGGTCCGCACCTGACCTTGCGCCGCGAGCAGACGCTGCCGGGCCTCTGCGCCGATCAGATAATGCGCGCGGGTGCCATCATCAGCATACATCGCTGTCTCGAATTGATCCGCGGTCTCGGTGGTCAGATCGTCCCGGTGCTGCTGCCAAACCATGTCACGCCGACGCCGGGTCTCTTCAGTCATGACAATGTCAACGGCGTCAGGCGCGGCCTCTTGCGCACAAAGATGGGCCCGCGTCTCAGCCAGTTCTGCTGCGCGGACGTCGAGGTCATTGTGCGCCGACGCAAGGTCGGCGGTCAGGGCCACCCACTTCCGACCGACTTCGTCGAGCGTTTCGCGCGCCGGCAGGCCCTCGGCGATCAGTTCTTTCCAGGACCCCGGCAGACCAGCAGTGACCTTGGTCAGACGCGCCAAAGCTTGGCTTTGGTCAGTCTCGAACGCGGTAAGATCCGCCACAGTCTTCCAAAGATCGAAGGCGGCTCGCAGCGCAGACATGTCTTGCGGTTCAGCGGGCGCTTCGCCCTGTTGGGCGCGGGCTGCTTCGGCGGCCTCCCGTGCGGCGTCGGTTGAAAGACTGGCGGTCAAGCAATTCTGGACTGCACTTGCAAGATCCTCAAGAACGCCTGCCTCCAGGGCAATTGTGGATGCCGGCGCATCTGGCACCTGGAGGAGCCGCAAAACGGCGTCTATTTGGCGACTGAGTTTTTCCTGATCTTCGCTGCGCCGGGCAAGATCGGCCCGCGCAGTGCTGGCCCGCCCCATCAGCGGCGCTCCGTCGATAGTCAATTGATCGAGACGTTCCAACTCTGCCGTCAACGTCTGGGCCAGCTTGTCGACTGGGTTGTCTGCGACGACCTGATCTTGTTTGGCGATCTCTTCTTCCGCCTCCGCGATCCGGATCGTCTGCGCGGCGATTTTTTCGACAAGGCCCGCCACGCGCTCTGCCGCGCCAGGATGGAGGTCGGGGCCGTCGGGGAAATCGACCAAGGCCTCTGTAAGCTGCCCTATTTCCTCAGTTCGATCATACCAGACCTCCGCAGCTTTTGACGCGGCCTGTCTTTGATGGGTTTGCCGCAGCTCGGCATCAACCCCCTCAAACTCGGCTGCTGCCCGATCACGATCATGACGCAGGGTGCGCTCTCGCTCTGTCGTCAGGCGCTCAGCCCGCAGTTCACGGCCAATCTCTTTCAGGCGATCGCTACCGGTTTTCAGAATGTTGCCCCGGCCTCGTTTTTTGTGAAATTTGTCGGCTCGCTCCGCCAGGGCGTCTAGCGTTTGCGCCATGCCCGTCAGGCCCGAAAGACCCGCATGCAGAAGTTGCCCAAGGTCTCCCTGCGCCCCGGCGATCCGTTCGCCACCCTCGCGCAAGCCCTTCTCGTTGAGAGAAAACCGTTCCTCATAAGTCTCTCGCGATAGGCCGTGCAAAGCACCCGACAGGATCGCCTCGTTTATTGGGCGGTTCTGCGCGTCCAACAGTGATTGCGTCCTCTTGCTGTTACGGTGCAAAGCCATGGTCCCGCGCCCGGGCAGGTCAAGTTCTGCCCCCACCAAAAGATCACTTCGCTCAAACTTGAAGGCATAAGGATGTGCCCCGCCTTTAAACCCGAAAAGCAATTCCAGAAAGGCGTGATAGGCCGTGGACTTGCCCGCCTCGTTTGGACCAAAAATCACCGTCACATCGGGGACGCCTTCGACAGGCCTTGGAAATACAATCTCGGCGTCTTTGAAACGGCCATAGCGGATCAGGTCTAACCGGTTCAGCCTCATCGCAAAGCCCCCGCGTGCAACGTCAGAGAAACTTCCGCTATCGCTTCCTCCAGTAGTGTATCCAGCCCGCTCTCATCCAGCTCGTCCATGATTTCTGATGGCAGGGCGAGGCGTAGTTCTTCGAGCTGTTGCAGAGCGGCCTGCCGAAAGCCGTCTTCGGTCAGTTCGTCCTGCATGAGGCGAACGAGATCGTCAGTCTCGGCTCCCGGTTTGCGGGGCGGCGGAGCAGATTTGACCTTGTCGAGGAATACACCGTCGATGCTATCCAGCACTTCGGCCGCCAGTTCCGTCACCAGTTCTGTCCCGTGGCGATCCGAGGTAACGTGCAGGCGCACCGCCATATCGCGTCCCGGCACTTGCGCGGACATCAATGTGTCGCGCAAGCTGCGCAAGACCTCCTGTTGGTCAGCACAGGCGCTCAAATCCAGCGCACATTCGGAAAAGCCAAGGTGACCAATGGCGCGGCGTTCGAATTCCGGCGTGCCCTCGCCCACCGAAACAATGGTCACGGCGCCACCGTTGCGCTCACCAAAATGGCGCGGCTGCGGGATACCGGGCATGACCGCCAGTACCGGTCCGTCGACACGCTCGAAGGGTGCGTGTATATGCCCGAGGCACCAGAGATCGTACCCATACGCCATCAGGTCCCGTTCGGCGCAGGGTGCATAGGGATCATGACCCTGAGCACCGTCAAGCGAGGTATGCATCAGCCCGACGTTGCGCTTGCCCGGCACCGGTCGCGGATAATCGGGAAGAAAGCTCTTTGCCACATGTGCCGCATCAAAGGAGAGGCCATGGAAAGCCGTGCCACCGATCTCGACCGTCGGTGCACCATTGTGCAGAACATGGACATTCGGCCCCAAATCTCCATGCGCCTTGTGATCTAACAGCGCATCGTGGTTACCCCTGATCAGCACCGTGGGCACACCAGCTTCGGAAGCACGCGCCAACTGGGAAATCAGGAAGGCCCGGGCTTTCAGATCCGGGTAACCATTGTCAAAGATGTCGCCCGCCAGCACCAAAGCATCGACCTGCTCCGAAATCGCCAAGTCGATGATCTCGGCAAAGGTGTCGCGGCTGGCCTGTTTCAGCCGGTCGCCAAGATCGGGGTTCCGTAGCGCCACGGATCGGATGGGTGATCCAAGATGAATGTCAGCTGAAACGAGGAGGCGCATCATATTCCGTCCGTGTTTCCGCGAAAGATGCGGTTTTTCTTTGATACATCACAATAACTATCAGTTGCTATTGAACATGTCTTTGTTCCTCAATTTGGCCGCCGCCACTTAGCGCAGTTCGGTGGTGGTGCCCTCCTGCATCCCGATCGATGTTCGCAAGTATGTAAAACTGATAGTCGTGAGTGCAATGTAATTTGAATTTTGGCAGCATGCCTAATAGGGCTTCCCTTAGGTGTTTGATCCCAAGGTTTGATGGTGCGATCCTTTCGCAGGAATGGAAGGAAGCATTATGGGACAAGTTCGTCATGGGAGCGCCACGACCACGCACGCCGTCAGAGCTGCAATACAGCGATCGCAAGCTTCGCTCGCGCAACTGAGCCAGGAGGCTCGGCATCAATCCCAAAACAGTGGCGAAGTGGCGTAAACGCCAGACTGTCGAGGATTTGAAGACTGGGCCGAAAGAGCCCCGGTCAACAGTCTTGTCCGAAGCAGAGGAGGCGACAATCGTCGCATTCAGACGGCACACCTTGTTGCCGCTGGACGATTGTCTTTATGCCCTTCAACCAACGATTCCGCATTTGACGCGTTCGGCGCTGCATCGGTGTCTGCAGCGACACGGCATTTCCCGGCTGCCTGATGTCGAGGGCGACAAGCCAAAGCGCCAGAAGTTCAAACGATACCCCATCGGCTTCTTCCATATCGACATCGCCGAGGTTCAGACTGCTGAAGGCAAGCTCTACCTGTTCGTCGGTATTGACCGGACCAGTAAGTTCGCAGTCACCCAACTCGTAGAGAAGGCAGACCGCAAGACCGCTTGGGAGTTCCTACAGCAAATGCTCGAGGCCGTGCCCTATCAGGTCCACACAATTCTCACCGACAACGGCATTCAGTTCGCAGAGCAACCGCGCAATCGCAACACCGCCTATTCAAGGCCGATGCGCTTCGACATGATCTGCGAAGCCAACAGCATCGAGCACCGCCTCACCAAGCCAAACCATCCGTGGACCAACGGTCAGGTGGAGCGAATGAATCGCACCATCAAGGACGCGACGATCAAGCGATTCCATTACAACAACCATGACCAATTGAAGGCGCATCTCGCAGACTTCATGGCAGCCTACAACTTCGCGCGCAGGCTCAAGACCCTCGGTGGCCTCACGCCCTACGAATACATCTGCAAGATCTGCACATCCGAGCCAGACAGATTCATCCTAAATCCGATCCACCAGATGCCGGGACTAAACACCTAACGCGCACCAACTGCGCGCGATGGAAAACATGATCCACGACGGATTCCAGGGCAACCAGTATCGGGCATCCTTGCGCCACTAGCCACGCAAATTCATGCGAAAGGTTTTCTCGATGCGGCTCATATCAGAATGCTCGACACCCGCCTGCTCAGCGAACTCTTGCCACTTCGCGACCGCGTCCACAATGTCCTCGATTGCCTGGTTCGCCTTGTTGGATTTCAGCCCCACGTTCGAAGCAAGTACCATGAGGTCGCCATGGGTAAAATCGTTTCGCTTTCCCGCCAAGCTCATCTGGTGATCGCGGGTCCATGAGCCAGAAGGATTGTAGGAATAGGCCACGTCATAGGCGGGAGACAGTCGCCAGGCTCCGGACCGGTCCATGAGGAAGGAAATATTCTTGACGTGGTCATCCTGGTTGCGGGCGACAACGTTGAAGACCGCACGCTTGTACTGCTGTTCTACGACGTCCATCCCGAGCCCAAGATCCCTGATTGTCAAGACGGCCTGCTCGTAGGAATAAGATGCCGGGTCGTTGAAATCGAAATGCTGCATCGCGCCTAGCGATTGCATGTGGCGCTTTCGCCCCCGTTCGTCCCGGTCGAACCGACGTGTCATGAAGTGGCTTCGGCCGCCCTCGTGGTGAAGCCTGCATTCCGACATGTCGATGCCCGCTTCGGTCGCCATCAGGTAATATGCGTACTCGATCTTTCCAAAGCCTTGCGGGTCGGCGAGCTCTTTGTCGCGGTTGTTGGACACTCCGTCGAACTTCAAGAGCCAATGCTCGTACCCCTCGTCGACTTTGACTTGCCCTGACCTGAACTCACCGGTGTCTCGGTTCCAGGCGAGTACAGCCTTGGCGCGCGCGCCACCCGCCGAGGTCCCGACGCTCAAGATATCTTCCAGCGCCTCGGCGTCGTCTTCACCCCCCAGCCTACCTGCAAGGTTCTCACGCTCGCTTAGTACCCTGTTTGCCAGATCCACCAACTGGGCCACTTCGAGTTTTTTTGACCGGGTCGCCTTGCGGACCGTCGGCTCGAACTCCAGTGCCCCGATCCCGCGGTTACCGATGTAACAAAGCCGATCCACGGGGCTGAACCGGTCCACGCTTCGCCCCGTTTCCGCAAGCCACGCATCGATCAGCCGGTTGCCGAACTTGTCTGGCAACGCGTCGGCCAACATGCCGGGCAACCCTTTGAACGTTTCTTTCGGAAGGGCGGGAAACTCGTAGGGTGCTTCCCGAACTGGCATCTTCAGGGGCGCGACCTCAATACCCGCGCCCACAAAGGCCGGATCGTATTGAAAGATGCCGAGTGCGCGTGCCTCATCCCAACTCACAGCACCAATGCGCCGACCCCACAATACTATGCTCGCGTCAGTCATCTACGTCATCACCCCAGGTCCATGTTGATTTTCTGGAGCGTTCGGATACAGGACTCGCTCTCCTGCGCTCCTTCCCCTTCTGCGAGACGCGTTCAATTGGCCTGATGTCTCCCTCTGGTAACGCAGAGAGTATTGGCTCTTCCAGATCGAGCGCGGTGGCGACGCGAAGAAAGGTGTCCAGGGTCGAAGGGTCCCCCGCTTCAAGGCGGCGCAGGGTGCGTACTCCGATGCCCGCCTTCTCGGCGAGGTCAGTTTGGGTCACGTTGCGCGCGAGGCGCAAGCGCGCGAGACGTTGCCCGATTTCTTGTTCGATTTGTTGAGATGTCGCCATTTTACTTTAAAGGCCGCAAGATGCCGATTACTCCAGATAATTTGCTAATGTCGGTCGTATATGGCCTTTTATGGTGATTCTTGTCAATAGGCCTCAAGGGGCCTCTTGGAGCGTCCATCCTTCATTACGGGGCCACATATGGCCTTTCGATTAAAAGTTGGGATATCACTGCAGCGAGTTATTGGGGAAACGGACCCAAGCGAACTCTAAGATTCTCGTGGACCCGCCAGCATAGGCCGCGAGGAGCGTGGCATCGTCGGAAGCAACGGCCCGCGTCAAACTTGCGGTCGGGTGCTGCCAGTTCTCTACGGAAAGCACCATATGCCCATGACAAGTGTGATGGTCGATACTGTAACGCCCAAATCGATCGCACTCAGCGTTTCGCGGCCATCCAGAATCCGATTGCACCCAACTTATTTGTTGGGTGCTTGGCCACAACAAATAAGTTGGGTATATTGAGGCATGACCATGAACAGAATCACCCTGAACGAAAAAGAAGCGCGGGAAACGCGTGCCCGGATTTCTCGTCTCTCTGAGGCTCTTCACTCGGAGCGCGCGATGGAGCCGGTTGTGGCCGGCCTGCCGCCTGAGGTGGTTTCTCAAGTCTCGCGCATGATGAAGGCCGAGCGCGCGCGCCTGACCCAAGCGGTCGAGGCATACGAAGAGGCCAAGGACACCCAACGACCCACCGCCCTAAAAGAACTGGTTAACCGCGACCTTGGCCTGATGCTCATAGTAGCGCGGATCGCCAACGGCTTCTCTCAGAAGGACCTAGCATGGCGCCTCGGCGTAAAGGAACAACAGGTTCAGCGTTGGGAGGCTGAGCGTTATGCCCCGATCAGCCTCAAGAACTATCATCGCGTGGCGGCGCTGCTGGGAGTCCGGCCTTGGGCTGACATGCCTGACCAACCGGAGCTCCGCGGACTGGACAAGGTCATCGACGGTGTGTCGAAGGCCGAGATCAAGAAAATCCTCAAACATGGGCGCGAGAACGGCTGGTTCGCCGAAGACTTCACTGAGGCGGAGCTTCGTCGCTACATCGCTGAGAACCGGATCGATTTTGGAAGCCCAGGGCTTCTCCGAACTGGCCTCAACGTTGTGGATCACGCCGAAGACGTCTTGCTCCACGCCTGGCGCGCTAGGGTCACCGCGAGAGCTCGTGACGCTTTCGCGGGCGTCGAGGACGTTCATGAGCCGCTTGAACTCAAGTGGATGCCCGAACTGGTCCGTCTGAGCAATGACCCCCGCGGGCCGCTCCGGGCGGTGGAAGTGCTCGCCCACCGCGGGATCGTATTGATTGTGGAGCCACAGATCCCCGGCCTCAAGATCGACGGCGCAGCGTTCATCGTGGATGGGAGACCGGTCATCGGAATGACCGTCAGGACCG
The DNA here is from genome assembly GCF_040892615.1 of Thioclava arctica. Lineage (NCBI taxonomy): Bacteria > Pseudomonadati > Pseudomonadota > Alphaproteobacteria > Rhodobacterales > Paracoccaceae > Thioclava > Thioclava arctica. The sequence continues at coordinate 26,128 of NZ_JBFRYC010000012.1, read as the reverse complement.
ACACGGTGGACAACTTCTGGTTCACGCTGATGCACGAACTTGCCCACGTCACTCTTCACTTCTCCACCGGGCTGGCCGTAGGCTTCTACGATCAGACGGACCAAGAGACATCAGTCGATGAACAGGAGGAGGAGGCCAACCGGTTCGCCTCCAACTTGCTCATCCCAGAAGAACGCTGGCGGCGTTCTACCGCCCGCATCGCGAAGTCGGCTGCGGTCATTGAGCGCTTCGCGAACGAGCTAGGTATCCATCCGGCAATTGTGTTCGGGCGGATGCGCAAGGAACGGGGCGATTGGTCCCTGTTCGCAAACAAGATCGGGAGGAACACCGTGAGGAAACTGTTTGTGGGCGAAGCCCAGAAAGGAAAGACTGATGCTCCCATACTACCCGGCCCTCAGGGCTAAACCCGGCGAGTTCGCAGCCTGCGGCAGGCTGACCCCCCGTTATCAGGGGTACGTCTGCCCTCGCTTCGTGGTGCCGCCGCCCACTGAGTCCGATCCCGAAAAGGGGCGCGTACCCACGCTGGACGAGATTGCTTACATGATGGGTGAACGCCTCGGAAAGAGCTGGCCGCACCGGCGTGCGTTTCTTGACCCGCAACTGGCAGCGACGGCCCTTGGCGACGAGGGGGTGGCGACCCTCTTCCGCATCGCCACCGCGGTAAATTCCCGCCTGCTTCCGGTACTGAGGGTCGCCGATATGACCAACCCGGCCCGCCAAGCGCTCGTTCGGGACGGGGACGTGAGGGTAGGCATCTACATGGACTTCGAGGAAGTTGATCCCGCCGCTTTGGTCGAGGCGGTGAAGAAGGCGGGCCTCCGGCCGGAACACTGCGTCCTCTTCGTGGATTTCACCGGAGCTCCCCTCGGTGCCGACTTCGCGCCTGCCATCGGCGAAATCTTTGACCAACTGGACGCCGCAGCGCGGTGGAGCAAGATCGTCTACCAAGCGTCGGCGTACCCGGATAAGCTGCCGGTCGGTGCCAACGAACGCACGTTAATCGCCAGGGCAGAGTGGACCACCTTCCAGGCGGCACTCAAGGAAACAGGCGTCCAACCGGACCGACTGGCCTACGGTGACTTTGGCGCGGATTGCGGGCGAATGATGTTTCCGAAGGGCAAGGGCGGTGGACGACCGAGGCCGCACCTCCGCTATACCGGCAAGACCCACACATTGGTGGTCAGGGGCAGCGATTCGGGAGCCTTTACGCCGACGATGCGCGACGTCTGCAAGCAGATCATCGAGAGCAAGGAGTACAGCGGCAGGAGTTTCTCCCCCGCGGACGACCGGATCTGGCGAAACGCGAAGGGGCTGACCGAAACCTGCGGCGACGCGACTGGCTGGCGGGAACTGAACACCGCGCACCATCTGGTCAGGATAGTCAGGGACTTGGGTGCTATGTCTGGTATCGAGTTCGAAGAAGATGCTGTCTCTGAGTACTCGGAGCAGGAAAGCCTTTTCTAGCTCAGCGCTGCACTTAAGCATCCTGATAGGTCCCGTCGGCCGCAGCGATCACGACCTCGTCCTCGGCCATCCATTGGTTGGAGATCAGAAACCTGCGGATCGTATCCGGGGCTTCGGAATAGAGCACTAGCGCGAGGCTCTCTTCGGCGCGGGTGCAAGTGACATAGAGCAAGCGGCGGGTGCGCTCGATCGTGGTTTCCTCGCCATTGTCCGCCTTTTTTTGGGCGGTTGGGCCCAAGGGTTTCACACCAAACAGCGTCTCGTAAGAAGCAAGGCCCTTGAAGCGAGTATGGACGTCGTCGGCGATTACCATGACCCGGGGAAATTCGAGCCCTTTGACCCCCTGGTGGGTGCCAAAGGGGCTGCGATCTTCGACATAGGCGAGGTAGCGCGCCACCTGGGAAAACGGGGCATCAAGCGCCTGCGTCCAGGCCTCGATGATGGTGGGTTCAGTGGGTGGTGTGTCCTCGGGCGTGGTCAGGTCCAGCTCGTCAAACAAGGGATCAAGCTCGGCAAGGATATCGGCCATGTCCTGGGCCGCCGGATTGTCGTCAGGCAAACAGGGCCGAAGCTGGTCAGGGATCGGGAACAACCGGTGCTCGGCCACGACTGCCAACACGTCGGCACAACTCGGATCCGGTTCGTCCTTAAATAGCGTCATCAGCGCCGCAACGCCCGCCCGTGCCGCGTCGAGGCCAGAAGCCTGGCCCCCGCGCCCCGTCCGGATACCTCTCTTATCGACCAGCGGTGAGCCGTCGCGCAGCACTGCCATCGCGGCAAAGGCATCCCCATTCCTTTGTGCCGTCACCAAAGGCAAGACCCGGTGGGTGAAAAGCCGCATAGCAGGTAAGGTGCCATCGCGAAACCCGTCCTTGAGCTTGTCGGGTTTGCTCAATGGCTCAAACAGTTCACTAAAACCAAGACGCGCGGCGGCCATGTGACGCTCGATCGTAAGTGTCTTGATCGCCTCCGCGTTCTGCCACGCGGGGTCCCCGGTGATGCGGGCCATGTCCGCACAAGCGAAGGCTTCAAAGGCTCCGCGATCCGTGCCCTCGCTTGGTGCAAGAAAGACGCGCACGGTGCCACCCGGTTTGTCTTCGCGCGCCCGCTGCTGGCGGCCATCATCGTCGCGCCGGATCGAATTCGCCAGGTCCACGATCCGCTTGCGGCTGCGGTGGTTCATCTGTTTGGCCGGTTGCGAAAAATCCCCCACTCGCTGGTCAAGATCGCGCAAACCATCGGTATAAATGCGCTGCATCGTGTCCCCGAGCAGCCCTAGGGCGATGCGGCCGCGATGGCTCGCCTCGAAGGTCAAGAGCGCCTCCATCAGTGGTTTCATCGTGTCCTGACTCTCATCGATCAGGATGAACGGGTAGCGCGCCAGAACGATGTTCTGAAACGTCTCGCTTTCAGTCAGGAAATGCGCGGCGAGCGCAATGACTTCGGTATGTTGCAGCGCATCGCGGCCGAAATTGTCCCCCTCGGGCGCATAGGTGAAGGCGCGGATTTCAGCCAGGCGCTCCAGACGCTTCGTCTTGGAGGCCATCTTCTTCTCGCGTTTGTCATGGGCGTCGGTGCCCGCACGGCCCTTCGCATGGGCTGCCTGGATCTCGGCAATTTCTGTCCGCAGGTTGCTCTCTAGCCAGCCCCGAATATCCGCCGTGCGCCCCTCGATGAGCGACCAAGCGAAGCTGTGGATGGTCTGTACCTGAAACACCGGATCGGCCTTGACGCGGCGTGTGATCTCATCTGCGGCGGCGTTGGTATAGGTGATGACGGCGATCTTGCGGCTGTGTTTGCGCAAGGTGGTCAGGGTCTGTGTGTCCAATCCCTCAAGTGCCTCCTTGAGAGATCGCGTCTTTCCAGATCCCGCCCCGGCAAAGAGAAAGAAGCTGCGTGGCTGACCAAGGGACAGGCACGCGCGAATCGTCGCGTCAGCGCCCGCGTCGCGGGTAGCGTCGGTCACGTCTGTCACGCCGCGCCCTCCACGCCCTTCAGCTGGCCCGCGAGCCAGGTAAGGCCGGTGTTGATATAGGGCGGCGCGCGCAACACTTTGATGTCTTTGATGTACAGAAGATCCAGTGCGAAGGCGGCCTTTTCCGGTCTTTTTGCCAACCTTTCAAAGAGCGCCTTGGCGAGGTCTTCAGGGGCCTGAGCCTCAGCGATGGATTTGGCAAAGGCACGGGTCATGAGGCAGGAGAACTCTGTTCCTGCGGCGTCCGTCACGGCTTTCGGGTTAGTCAGGACCAGAGCATCCTCGAAGGTGCTGGGCGTGACGCTCGTGGACACCGAGCCAAGTGTCACTTTTTGCGGGGTTTGATAGCTGACGGCGATGGGGCGGTCAGGGGCCGTGTGACACAGAGCCGTGGGGGGAGAGCCTAACAGCTCATCGATCTCTGCCAGCTTGGGGAGCCAGGTCTTTAGCACGTGGTTGGCTGTGGTTTGAGCAGCCCCGCAGGAAGGCTGGACCGATTCTTTGACGACCTTCCCGCCTTTGTCGACCTCTGCCACCGCGTCGAGATCGGTGATGATCAGCGTCGGCACCTCCAGCGCCTCGATCAGAGGCCGCAGCCTATGCGCGTGACTGCCCCCCAGCTCTAAAAAGGATAGATAGGCTGCAGCCAAATCAGGGTAGTGATGTTGGATCAGATGCGGCAGCAGAATTCGCTCCGCAGCACCCTCGATCACGATGATGGCGTCGGCAAAGAATAGATCAAAATGTGTGCTGAGCAGATAGCGCGTCACGAAGCGATGGGTTTCATTGTCCGCACCAAAGAGCCCAGTCATATTCGCCACACTGGCCGTGGGCACAACTCCGTGACTTGGCAGTTCGCGCTTGAAGTAACGCAGCTCCTTAAACGCGGCGGCGTGTGCAATATGGCCCGAATGGGTGCTCACGACCAGCTGAGTGGTAAAGGCCGAGCCCTCCTGCTCCAGATCTTTATGGTTGCGCAGCACCTTGTGGGCCCTAGCCATAAAGACCTGCTGTACCTGAACATGCAGATGCGCCTCCGGTTCCTCGATTAGCACCAGTTGCAGAGGTTCGATACCCTTGTCGTTTGGGGTTACTAACTGCGATTTGAACTTGCCTACTTGCATCCAGTCATCCCGGAAACGCATTAGCTGAAACACCATGGAGATCAGGTTCTGGAAGCCGAGGCCATTGTAGCTTTCAGGCAACTTCACCCCGGAAGTGTCGCCCGAGATATCGTATTGCACCGCAGCCGGGTGATCGAGCCCGTCAACGGGTTTGATCTGCGTGGCTATGAAGAGTTTCGGATTGTTCAGCCCGCCGGGGTAGCCGAGACTTTCCAGTTCCTTGATAGCATCAGCGAAACCATCCTTGAGCCGGGCATTAAAGGTGGATTCGGCATCATGGATTGCCTCGAGCGCTTTGACGTCGTTCGGCGTGGGGTCCTTTTCGGGGTCGATATGTTTACGGAAATAGGGCTGAATCTGGCTGGCAATCTTTCGGCTAGTTGCGTTCGTCGGTTCATCGTCGTCGCCATTACTGTCCCCTGCGTCTGCGAAACCGCGTTGCGCGTTGATCTCACGAATGTGGATGAGTCCAGCAAAGGGGTTCGAACCGATCCCCTCCGACAAGGCCGGCAGGGCATGCGGCTCAACCGGCCCTGTCGTGGTGAAGCTCATGGGATCCAGAAGATGGGCGTTAAGCTCGAATAGGTCCCTCAGGCGCTTGTCTAGAAATTCTCGAAAATCACGTGGCCAAAGCGCGAACCCTTTGGCCGTTGCGCCGCCGGGTTGCAGCGTCTGAGCGGCCTCTCGTGCGGCCAGGTACTGCGCCTTGATGTCCGCCCCCTTCTTTGGCTCCAAGCGTAGGCGCACGCCCAGCAAGCCACCAGTCCAGGTCAGTGTTGGGATCAGGTGCGCGACATGGTGCAGCTCTGACGTGTCAGCATGGAGCCAGACGTCAATGAACGGAAGCTGGGCCAGGAGCGGGCTGAGATCCACCTCGACCTCCTGTGTCCAGGCTCCCGCGATCTGTTCAATTGCGGCCCAGTTTGAGGCTGTCACATCACGCGTGTCGATACCGCCGCGATCCTTAAGGAATTTGCGCAGCGCCTTCATGGCCGATGTCTTGCCGCTGTTGTTGGCCCCGACGAGCAGGGTCTGCTTGTCCGACATATCCAGACGGGCGCGCCGCAATTTGCGAAAATTGAAAACTTCAATGCGTGTGAGCTTCATAGTATTGGTGTCCCCCTCGCAGAGAATGCTGCGATAGTTTCTCTATATATACTCGTCCTGCGGGTGTGTAGCCGTACTCAACCGTCAGGGTTCTCCCAGTATTCACTGTCTGGCTATTCGCTTCGCAGATTCACAGGAGATGCTGTGGAAATCGCATGCTGGGTTTTGGGCCTCTCATCGGCCGTGAGGCGGAACGCCGGAGGCCTTGCCGCTAATAAATGCAAGAGACTTCGGTCAGAAATAGTGAAACGATTATCGCTTTGTAATCGCGTGACTTTCTTGGTATGCAGATGAATCGGTGCACCGCAAATGAAACGATAAGCAGAACGGCGGACTTCACCCTCTGCATCGGCAGCTGGTTACCCGAAATCGACTTGTGGTGCTTCGTCGACAACCCCCGCATCCGCCAACTGCTCCCGATCCGGAAGATCGCGAAGGCTCTCTAACCCGAACGCCACGAGAAACTGCTCGGTCGTCACAAATGTATAGGGAGCCCCTCGCCGGGGCGACCTTGGCCCAGTCCCGATCAGGTTGCGTGCATGCAGCCGCCCGATAAGATCGCGACTAATCTCCTTGCCGAAGATATCCTTGAGCCCGTCGCGCGTGATCGGCTGGTGATAGGCGATGGCCGCCAGGACCGCGACGTCGAATTCACTCAGGTCCAGCAGTTGATCCCCGACATCTGCCGCCGCGCGGATCGCGGGGGCGTAGGTGGCACGCGTGCGTAACATCCAGCCGCCAGCAACCTGGGCGATCTCGAAGGCCCGCCCCTCCAGATCGGCGGCAAGGTCCTCGACCAGCAAATCGACCGAGGCCCCCTGCCCCACGACCCGGGCCAGATCCTCGCGCGGGACCGGCGAGGCCGAGGCAAACAACACCGCCTCGATCCGGCGCATCCATTCCCGCCAGCGCAGATCGGCTGGTAGGTCGGACAACTCGCGATCAAGCTCCGGCTCAGATCTGTCCTTCGCCATCGCTACACCCCGTAGAGCCGGAAAGTGTCGCGCCCGGTCAGCTCGCGCACCGCGCCGAGGTCGACCAGTCGGTCGCAGAGCCGCCTCGCGGCGCGATCCGGCAGAGGCAAAGCCGAAGGTGCCATCGCATCACGGGTCAGGAACATCTCGACTGCGTCGCCCGCGCCCTTGGCCCGAAGCTTCGGCGCGACCGCTTTCAGGTGCGCGGCCCGCCGCGCGAGATCTGCGGCGAGGCGCGCGGCTTCGATCACCGACGAGACAAGCGCGCGATGACAGGCCAGACGCAGGTCATCGCCCTGTTTGCGCAAATCGGCGCGTTTCAGGCCTGCGGCCAGCAGCGGCACGACATGATCCCAACCGAAGGTTTGGGCGAGGGCCGCGTCCGCGAAGATCAGCGCAGGCACTTCCGCACGCGGCGCCTCGCGCAGCACGGCCTCCAGCACCATCGCGGCACGGCCGACCGGCCCGCCCTGCCCCGTATCGAACCATGTAGCAATCTGGCCCGGCTCAACGTTCGGCAGGGCTCGGCCCAGAGCCTTGACCGACACCGGCTTTTCCACAGCGCGCTGCCAGGCCAGGTAGGTTTCCCCCGCCGGGCCGGGCAGATCGTCGGGGCGCAGAAGATGTACGGCGTCGCGCAACTCCCCTGCCCTCTCTGGGCGCCCAGAGAACGCGATACAAGCCTCGGCCGCGCGCAGCGCGAGCCGATCCCGCAACAAGGAATGGGGCACCTCCTGACGCCCCAATACAAGATGCAGGTGAGCCAGCGCCGCGCCCGAAAAAAACGCAACATCTTCAAGGGTTTCAGCGCGTGCAGAGGTGACCCAGGTGGGCATCCGGGGTAACGTGTCCAGGTCGCTGATGTGATCCGGCCGGGCAAATGTCATGCCCAGAGCCTACACCAGCGCGGCGCTTTCTTCCAGATAATAGGTCGCAATCCGCCCCGCTTTGCAATTTTAGATCATGTCCAATAAGTTTGCCTTATCGGACATAAAGAGATACGCTGCAGCACAGTATCAAAATTAGCGAATTTCAGGGGAAAGCATGAACTCAGAGGGCGAGGAATTCGCATCATCACGCTCCGCTATTCCGGTTGATGCTTTCGTCAACGAGAGAGATCAAGACAACAGCGAGACCGTCATCCTGTTGCCATTCGCGACCAGATCAGATGCGTTACCCCCCGTCGATCAGGATATCCAGAGCGCGATTCAAAGCGTCACGATGGTGCGCCAGAGATCCTATCGGCTTTCACATCTCCGATCCCGGCACGGCCGCCAGTTCCTGCACCGGCACAATCCAGTTTTGTCCCTCGAAAGAGATGGTCGGAGTGAGGCCCGGCAATGCCGTATATCGGCCCGCCGCGCTCAAAGGGGCTACGATACACGAGGCCTCTATCCCGATCAGGTCGGTCTGAAGATCCACCGCAAGCTGCCCGCCCTTGAGGCGATAAAGAACGAACTGCGCCATCGCGTCTTTGTCCTAAAAGCGCCGCGAGCCCGCCAGTGGCAGCCCTTCCTTGGCAACCTCAACGGTATAGGCGCTGATCGCGGAGTGGTTCTCAGCACGCCACAAGCGATTGCGCTCGATCTTGGCCGCCTGCACGATCGCCGCCTCGGCAAGGCGCGACATGTTGAGTCCCAACGCACGCGCTGTTTGCACGACATCTGCATCCAGCGTCAAATTGACCTTCACCTGTCCCATAGGACCCTCTCGGAGCAAGCGTATGAAGAAGGAAAATAATTCAAGCTCACCAACGGATCGAGATGCGGCCGATGCCATCGCCCTGCCCTCTCATGTTGCGGGGTCCGGCGCATTAGATCGGTTGGTGGACACGGCCCGCGATTATGCCCGCGCCGCCGCGTCCGAGAATACCCTGAAAGCCTATGCCAAGGACTGGGCGCATTTCGCGCGCTGGTGCCGGATGAAGGGCGCGGAGCCCCTGCCCCCTTCGCCGGAAATGATCGGCCTGTATCTTGCCGATCTGGCGTCACCAGCGGGCAAGGCCCCTGCCCTGTCGGTGTCTACCATAGATCGTCGCCTGTCCGGCCTTGGCTGGAACTACGCGCAGCGCGGCTTTGCCCTTGATCGCAAGAACCGCCATATCGCGACCGTGCTGGCGGGGATCAAACGCAAACATGCGCGCCCGCCAGTGCAGAAAGAAGCAATCCTGCGCGACGACATTCTCGCGATGGTGGCCACCCTGCCCTACGATTTGCGCGGGTTGCGTGATTGCGCGATTCTGCTGCTGGGCTATGCGGGCGGGATGCGGCGCTCCGAGATCGTCAGTCTGGATCTGCACAAGGATGACACGCCGGAGTCCGGCGGCTGGGTGGAGATTATGGAAGCAGGCGCCATGCTCACGCTCAACGCCAAAACCGGCTGGCGCGAGGTCGAAATCGGGCGCGGCTCGTCGGAGCAGACCTGCCCGGTCCATGCGCTGGAACAGTGGTTGCAATTCGCCAAGATCGACTTCGGCCCGCTGTTTGTGCGGACATCCCGCGATGGCAAGACGGCGCTTGAGGCGCGCCTGAGCGACAAGCACGTCGCGCGGCTGATCAAGCAAACCGTGCTGGACGCCGGCATCCGCGCGGATCTGCCCGAGAAAGACCGCCTTGCGCTGTTTTCGGGCCATTCCCTGCGCGCTGGTCTTGCGAGTTCCGCCGAGGTCGATGAGCGCTACGTTCAAAAACATCTCGGTCATGCGAGCGCTGAAATGACCCGCCGTTATCAGCGCAACCGTGACCGGTTCCGCGTGAACCTGACCAAGGCGGCGGGGTTGTAACGCCCTGCCCTACTCGGGGCTGCCAGCGAGCAAACGCGCCAACATATGGCGAATGTGATCCTGCCCGCCGTAGAAAACCGCCAATACCTGCACGGCCTTGCGATCTTCCTTTGCTATGAACCAAAACACGGCCTTGTTGTGCCGAACATAGCGCAATTCGTCCAGAATATCGGGGCGCAGCGTCCCTTGAAACGGTGCTTTCGCCAATTCAAGTGCCGAGGACTGTATCGCCAAAATGCGATGCTCAGCGCGATCCATGGCCGTTTCAAGATCATCGCCAAAATCCGTATAGGACTGAACAAGATGATCAAAGATCAACTCGAAATCTTGCTCCGTGGCTGCAGCGAACTCAACGCTCCACACGAGGGCCCCGCCGCTTCCTGCCGATCATGGCACTGACGCGACTTTGTATTTCGGGACCCGAGACGAACGCCCCCCCCTGACGCTCCACCAAGAGCAGATGAAGCGCGGCCGTTTCCGCCTCGTCGGCTTCGGTTTTCCGCCGCAGAAGATCCAGCCCGTTTTGGATAACGGCGCTGACACTCGAAAACCGCCCCTGCTCCACCAACCCGCGCGCAAAGGCATCCTGTTGATCAGAGAGCGAGATTGAAGATTTTACACTCATGGCAAGTCTCCTTCCATGCCAAAGGTAACACTGAGTAGCACTGCCTTCAAGGCAGGCTTGGCTGTTTATGCCGCATAATCGCTGAGCCTATCAAAGAAGCTGTGCTCCAAATGCAGCTCCCCTGCCCCGGCCTTCTCAAGCATGCAGCCTAAATTGGGATCCAGTTATAAAATACCTTCGGCGGCAATTGCCTGTTACTATCAATGCTGCGGCGAGTGAACGCGCGTGAGCTTGCCCAAGGGTGGCGAGGCCGTAAGTCATCCCTATCGAAGTTGAGCTATGCAGGAGACGGAAAATTTCACCTGCTGTACTTCCGCTGATAAATCAGAAAATGAGCGCTTGTTGGACGTATGCCGACTGGTGGCAAAAATTCGAGAGGTTCACGCTATATTACGGTAAGTTCAGCCAGTAGGTTGAACAGAGCGAATATCGCGTCGAGGTATTCAGCTGACTGCTCGAATTCGCCCTTCTAATGGTCAATCTGTCAATGCCTGACGGATGGCACTTACAAGCAATTGGGCCCATGTTGTCCGCGGACAATTCTATGTTCTTTGCAATGAGAACCCTGTCTGGTTTGACATACGTTTGATCAAGCGGATAGGGTCAAAGTTCGCGCTATTGCGTCCGCTGGTAATGGACCGGAAATAGGCACCGACTTGCTGAATGCGTTCATGGAATTGCGTCATGATCCAAACTGAAATTGCTGCGTGATAAGGTCCAATCGAGTGTTCAGCGGCTTGGTAATTTGCTCGATCAATGCCAATCATGGGCGCAAGACTTCGACCATGAGCAATTACGTCTGCTGGCGTTTCTATGTTTCTTAGCGAAAATTCCATCGCTTGAGGGCAGGCGGCGATCAGCTCTGCAAGCTTAAGTGTTTCGTTGGCTGTGTGAGGGCTGGGTGGTTCAGAGGATGTTTCTTTCTTATCATTAAGTTCTTTATTTGACTTATGATAGTGGCGGACAAATTGGCCGTCGTTGGCGGACAGATCAGCCGAATGTTGACTTGATACGTTACGGTCCGCAGCGGCTTCGGCGGGGGGCGTTTGATGAATTTCTAACAATGTTTCGAGCTGCTCCAGTGACAGCTTTCTCCGCAACAGTTTCAAGCCCAGAAGGGCATCCTCATTTTGGGGGTCTTGCGTAAGCGTCATGTTGATCGCTGCGCGCAGTTTGCACCGGAGATAGTTGATTTGTTCTTGTTGTTGCGCGGCAGTGGCTGCGAGGCCGGACAGTTCATGCAGGCGTTCGAATAGCGGGCTGAGGTCAAAACCAAACCGAAGCGACTTTCCTTCATTTGCGTTGTGCCGTGTGTAGCGTTTCTTGTTCGGGCTGTCGTGACGTACCAACAGGCCAAGCTCTTGCAGGGTCGCAACGTGCCGACGGATGCTGCGTTCGGTAATCCCGCTGCGTCGGAAGGAGAGCGTTGCATTAGAGGCAAAGACTGTGTGGTGGGTTCGCTTCGGCGCTAGGCAAGACAACATGGCCTCGAGCGTTGCGATGACCGGTGGCTTGAGGCTCAGGAGAGGCGCGGCTTTGCGGATGATTTCGATGACGATGTGACGTTCGGGAAAGGGGTTGTCCGCGGACAATACTTGACCGACCCGCTGCCCGAAAGGCGCGGCGACTTGAATGAATGCCATGGCTTATCACGGCAACCTGATGGCAAAAGAGGACCGGATCCTCAGTTTTCCCGTAAAAAAGGGTACAGAAAACACGTCAACCGAATCGGTTGTTGTTGACTGTCGGAGAGAAGCTGGTAAATCTGTGGGTGCAAACGACAGATTGGGCTCTCCGGGGATTACCTTGGGGGGCTCTTTCGTTTCTGGCTGCTTATGTGCTCCTTTTGTTATTGACTGCTCGGTTCTTAATCGGCTTTTGCCGACGCTTGCCACGCCTCATAGAGACGTTTCAATTCGGTTTCCGCGTTGTCACGCATCCAGCGCGCGAAGTCCGGAGTATCGGTTTTCGACAGCTTGAACGTCAGCGCACGCGCAGTTTCCTTGACCTCGGCGAGAACTGTTCCGTCCTCATGCACCATCGATAGGGCAGGGGGGGCGGAACGAGACGCTTTGGGACTAGCGGTGCTGCGCGTCATCTCGCCATGCACTGCGTTAAATCGTTCGTCTGAGGGCAGGGCGCCCGCTTTGGAATCGACTGCGGACAACATCGCCGCAACGTCCTGAATGCCTGAGTTGAACAACTCGCTCAATTCTTCCCATCGCCTGCGGCCAACCCCATGCGCCGGGCCGATAAATCCAACTACAGGGCGCGGGATACCTCGTGTGACCTTGTTCATGCGCGACAACATCGGCTTGTCGATCGCAAGCGCGTCCAAAATCACCGAGTTTTCATAGCCAGCGTCTGTTAACTCATTGGCAAACAGTGCTTTTTCTATAAAACTTGGGTCAAGACGCTGAGAATTCTCCTGCCCCTGCGCCAGCACCGCATCTTCATCTGACAAGGAGCGGACCAGCGCCTTGGCGGATTGCCCAAGCAAGGCCAGCGCACGCAATCGCCTACGGCCATAGACGATCCGGTAGCGACCGGGACTTTCGGCAATCGGGCGCACCATGATCGGCACTTGTTGCCCGAATTCCTTGATCGATTGCGCAAGCGTCGCGACATCCTCATCCGCGAAAGAGAGCCGGTCTTTCGGACCGCCATCGTCGATCAGATGGGGCGCAATTTCGCGCACTGCATTGCTTGAGAGATCCTTTAGCGTGGATTTCACTCCGCTCATCGCGCCGGTATTGGGAAAGCGCGACTTTGTTTCCGTCGGGCTTTCGGCGGAACCGGTAGAGGGTGGGGCAGGGGGCTGGAACAGGTTTCTACGTGCCATCAGTCAGTCTCGCGCCCCCATCCCTGTTGAATGCTTTTCTCGAACTCGTCGGCGACCCCGTTCACGCTTTCCATGATCCGGTCGAGCGTCTTGCGCACAACCTGTGAGGGCTCGAGCTCGTAGATGGATTGCTGTGTCATGCCGGCATCCGAAATCGCGGTGGATTTCAGCATCGGCGTCGTCAGGACCTGATCCAGCAGAATCGAGCGCAGGAATCCGGCCATTTGCGATTGAGGCACGTCGGTTGGCTCGTATCGTGCGATCAGGAATTTCAGGAAATTCCAATCGATCGGGCCGGTGGCCTCTTCTAAGGTGCGTACGGTTTCCCCCGCCATTTCAAGGAATTGCGCCATTGAGGCGACATCCAGCATGCTGGGGACAACTGTAATCAGCAATCCGGTAGAGGCTAGCAGAGCCGTCATCGTGGTAAAGCCAAGCTGCGGTGGGCAATCGATGATCACAAGATCATAATTAGCCTCGACCTCGTCCAAAGCGATAGCAAGACGTTGCGTGAAAGGCGGGTCGATCTTGTGTTGCAGCGCATAGGCCGTTTCGGTTTCATATTCCGATAGCATCAACCCCGCGGGGGCCAGATCGAGATTGTGGAAATAGGTCTTGCGGACGATCTGGCTCATCGGCACCGGATCCTCGTATTTCAGCGCGTCATAGACCGTGCCGTGTTCAGCAAATTCGATCTCGGGACGGTAGCCGAACATCGTGGTTAAACTGGCCTGCGGATCCATGTCCAGCGCCAGCACCCGGTAGCCCCGCAAGGCATATCGCTGTGCGAGATGAATTGCCGAGGTGGTCTTGCTCGACCCCCCCTTGAAGTTCACGATCGAGATGACTTGCAGCGCATCGCCTTCGCGACGGCCGGGCAAATAGGCATCGCCGTTGCGCCCCGTGCGCGCCATGATATGGCGGATCTGGTCGATTTCCTCGGCGGAATACAGACGACGCCCGCGCGTGTCGGTCTCGACCTCGGGAAAATCGGGTTCCTGATGGCGGGTGCGCAGGTTTGACATGCTGATGCCGGTCAGCTCGGACACTTCAGAGGCCTGAAACTTGCGCAGCGTTTTACGGCTTTCGGGTTGAAAGCTGTTGCGCATATGCTCATTGAGCGCATTAGACAGCCGCGTCGCATTGGCTGCAATCGTTTCCGCGATAGAGCCCGAGACGGGAGGTTTTACTGTCGAATTCATGCTGCCCTCATGGCTTCTTGTCGAGCCTGTTCCCTTTCGTCGCCAGAATGCGCGATTTTTGCGATCTGGCGACGATTAAACTAATTACACGCAACTTTCCTTCAAACAACAGTTTTTTATCCCCAGGAGGCGCGGGCAGCGTCGTGATTGTGCAGCCAGAGGGCTTTGGCAGCATTTAACAAGTTGAAAATATTAAATAATTTTTGAATTCGCGCGCGCTGCACAAAATATGGTAGCGGATAGCTGCTGCTCCGCTACCGCTGGAATTTTATCCACAAGGCGAATCGCTGGGGGGCTGCCGCTTTTTGATGGGGCTATCCGGCGGTCCCGGCGGATTTCAGGGTGGCGATAAAACGCGCAGTGCGCTCTTGTGTCGGTGCGTCAAACAGCGCGCGGGCCGGTCCGGCTTCCACCACATGGCGCCGTCAAGAACGATCACTGTTTTGGCGATCTTTGAGGCCAGCTGCAGATCATGCGTCGCTATCACCAACGTTGTGCCCTCACACGCGAGATGGGCAAGCACGTCCATGACTTCCGTCGATGTTGTCACATTATCTACTTCCGATTGCCCGGTCCGCGATTTGAAGGTAGCCGGTGCTGATGCAGACGCCGTCAATCAGCTATAAGCGCCACCGCTTTCCGCCTGAGATCATTGCCCATGCGGTCTGGCTTTACGTCCGGTTCAATCTGAGCTTGCGTGAGGTTGATGAGATGCTGCTCGAACGTGGCATTGACGTGTCCTATGAAACTATCCGGCGCTGGACTGCCAAATTCGGCCCCAGATTGCACGGAACCTGCGGCGCCGACAGGCGCGTCCCGGTGATGTCTGGCATCTGGACGAAGTCGTTGTGAAAATCTCGGGGCGGAGGTTCTGGCTCTGGCGCGCACTCGATCAGCATGGCATCGTTCTGGAGGAGGTCCTGCAATCCAAGCGCGACAAGCGGGCCGCGAAACGGTTGCTGCTCCGCCTGATCAAATGTCACGGGCTGCCCAGACGGATCATTACCGACAAGCTCCGCTCCTATGGGGCGGCCAAACGGGAAGTGGCGCCAGGCCTTGATCATTGGTCGCACAAGGGCCTCAACAATCGCGCCGAGAATAGCCACCTGCCATTTCGCAAGCGGGAACGAGCGATGCAAAGCTTCCGGTCACCAGGCGGATTACAGCGGTTCGTTTCAGTTCATTCCGCCATCCGAAATTGTTTTACCGTTCCATCCAGACGCCGCGCCGCCTTGACTATACGATATCACCGAATGGAAGCATTCGAAGCTTGGGCAACCGCAGCCGACATCGCCTGAACCAGCAGAAACCGGCCGGTCTTGCAAGGCGCGGAAGTTAACGTGACAACACCCTTCAACCTCACGAAGACTGAGGTTGAAACGACAATATAGCCAGACAGCATGAGTAATGATTGCTGGCGGAAATCGGTGGCGCTTATAGCTGATTGACGGCGTCTGCATCAGCACCGGCTACCTTCAAATCGCGGACCGGGCAATCGGAAGTAGATAATGTGACAACGCCATCAGAGCGCCAGCTTTCGCTGTGCATCGCCAAGGTTTCAAAGATCGCAGCGGTCGTCGTCGCTCAAGTGAGCAGCTACATCTTCTCGTCGATAGCACGGGCATCCCCGTCACTTCCTTCACGGTTTTCCGCCAGACGAACTACTTCTCGCGAAGAGATCGAGCATAGATGATCTCACCATCTTCAGATAGTCCCACACCCAAGCCGAGCTCTCTTCGGCGCGCGAAAAACGCTTCTTCTTCCGGGCTGGGCTTCGACATGGCCTCGGCGAACTTGTCGAGATTGAACTGGTCCTTGTCGGAGGACGTGTCCTGCGATTTGGCGGTGTTTTCCTGATCTTGCTTGGTCATGTCAGTCGTCCTCTGCTGACAGCGGTTTGCCGAGATCGACATCGATGTCCGAAACCAAAGCCTCAACTCGGCCATACAAAGCTTGCTCGAAGACCCGCAGATCCAGCGGGCGAGATTCGATATCAGCTTCAAGAAAATCGAGCACCGAGACAAGTCCGGGATCTGGCGCGAAAGCACTGTCCGGATCTTCATGCATGCCGACGCTCGCCTCAACGCACCAGAGTATCTGATCTTTTTCATTTGGCTTCAGCTGCTTCGACTTCCCGTTCAAAGCCGGAGCTTGATCATGTCGATCGGATTCTGAGGCATCTCGAATGATCTTTCTCATGGCAATGGAATGCTTTGAAGCCCATCATGGGGTGAGTGACCCGTTTGATAAATCGGTGGGCTTGTTCAAGAATGTTGTTGAGATATTTGACCTGCCGGATCCCGATCGTCCGCCCGCAGTTCGTGAATTTCAGGATCACATTCACCGCCTGAAGCCCGGCGAGATTGGCTCCGCTTTTGTCGATCACGACACGATCTGGTACGTCGTTCGCAGCTATCACCTGCTTGGAGAAACGACGAGCGGCGGCGAGGTCGCGGCGCTCGGACATAATCTCTTCCAGGTCGCGGTAGGAGACAGCATAGCGGACGTAGAAGAACACCGCGTAAAGGATCACCGGTTTCGGGTAGTGCACGCCCCTGAAATCAATAGCCATCTGCGTCAACCCGCCGCCCCTTGTTTTTTACCAAGCGTAGCGCGAAACTCTACCGGACTGAAGGGCCAGCCCTCGTTTGCGACAGAACCAGCTCATCCCAATACCTTTGTGATTGCGGTGCCCAGCTTGTCGATCAACTCGCCGATCTGGTCGTCGCTGAGAATGAAGGGCGGGGCGAGCAGGATGTGATCGCCGCGTTGCCCGTCCAATCGTGCCCCCCATCGGATAGCAGATCAGCCCGGCCTCGAACGCCGCCGCTTTGATCTGTTTGTGTACGGCGCGGGCGGGATCAAGCGGCGCTTTGGTTGCGCGATCCGCGACGATTTCGAGGCCGCAAAACATGCCGCGCCCGCGAATGTCACCGATATTAGGATGCGCGCCGAACGCCGCGCGCAAGGCCGCATCCAGCTTTTCCCCTTGGGTCGCCAAGCGCGCGACCATCCCCCCTCGGTCAGTTTGCGCAGCACCGCATCGGCGGCCGCGCAGGCCGTACTCATCAACGCTCTCGCCGTCTTCTCTCCAGCGATATTCATGTCCGTCGTCACATGAAATGGGCCAATCACGCTGCCCGAGAACTTCAGTTAATTGGATATCAAACCGTCCGCCTGCCATTTGTCAAATATCTCAAGTGCTGCATCGGCAAAGGCCGCATCGTTGATATGGGCATCCACTTCGTGCAATTCGAGCCCGTCGGGGCAGGTTGTTTTCAAGGCGTCATAGAATGCGAGTAGCCCATCAGGGTCGTGTAGATCATTGCCAGCGCGATCAAGTTCATGAACCCCGCGCAACGGTAAGATCAAAGCGGTCGGTCCCGTGGCCAAGGCCAGTTTTTCGCCATGCGCGGCGGCCACAGCGCGGCGTTCCGCGTGGCTCAGCACGATCGAGGCCAAAAGCCGGTTATGGGCATGGCTCGGGTGATCTTTCCATTTTTCGGGGCGCGGATGCCAGCCGACAATATCGACAAGGTCGTGACAGCCGGGCGCGATGATTTGGGGCGTGCCGGTGCGCCCGGCATTGGTCAAACGATCCGCGCCGGCGCTGATGGCCGAGCCGCACAGATGATTGCCGAGCTCTTGAGTGGCAAAATCGAAAACACAGGCAAAGGCCCCCTGCGCGGCAAGGCTTTCAAAGGCGCGCCCGCCCATGCCGGTGGCGTGAAACACTGCCACTTCAAAGCCGCGCTTTTCCAGTTCGGGTTTGAGCGCAACCATATATTTCAGAAACGACTTTCCGAACGAGGTCATGCCAATCAGGGGTTTGGACCGGTCGGGCAACTCGACCGCGCGCGCGGCCCCCAGAACGGCCCCCGCCGCCTGGCTCAGCGAGGCTTTGCAGATCGAATTAAGGCCATAGAGACCGCCCGCCCACAGGATCATCTGCACATCCGCAGCAATCCGCTCGGGCGGTAGAAGCGGCGAGAAGGCCACCGTCGAAACCACATATTTCGGCACGCCCAGAGGCAATGCGGCACAAAGATCCAGCGCAAGATCTGTGCCCATCGTGCCCCCCAGCACGATCATCGCGTCAAAGCACCCCTGCGAATAAAGCCGAGACACCAGCGCTGCACCGCCTTGCGCCATGATCTGCATCGCCTGATTTTCATCGCCGCTCGCAATCGCCTGCGCGATGGAACTGCCGCCTTCTTGCGCAACCTGATGCTTGGAAATGTCGGTGGGAGCGGATGGATCGCCCAGCACCGAGACATCCATGCTCAACACGCGCCCGCCCTGCGCCTCGATCACCTCGCGGATATAATTCAGCTCGGCATCCTTGGTGTCATACGTGCCCACGACGAGAATAGTGCGATCTGCCATGTCAGCCTCTTTCACAGTTTTATCCAAGCGGTTTTGAGGTCGAGATATTTGTCAAAGGCGTGAAGCGATTTGTCATGCCCGTTGCCTGACTGTTTGACCCCACCCAGCGGCACGCTCAGATCCGCGCCGCCATAGGTATTCACATGAACCACCCCCGCGCGAATGGCCGCGATCATCCGGTGTGCGCGGCTCAGATCGCGGGTCCAGACGGCGGCAGCAAGGCCGTAATCCGTGCCATTCGCGATGGCGATGGCCTCGGCCTCGGTATCAAAGGGGATCACGGCCAGAACAGGGCCGAACACCTCGCGCTGTGCAAGCGGGTCGCTGGCCTCAACGCCCGTCACGATGGTGGGCTGCATGAAATAGCCGCCGGTTTCTTCCAGCAGGCGCCGCCCGCCGATGACCTGACGCCCGGCAGATCGCGCCTGCTCTACAAAGCTCAGGTTTTGTTCAAGCTGGCGTGCGGAATTGATAGCGCCTGCCTGAGTGGCGGGATCGAGCGGATCGCCGACGATCATTTTTTCGGTGAAGGCTTGCAGCTTTTCAACGAAGGCATCGTGGATATCGCGTTGCACCAGCAAGCGCGAGCCCGCAATGCAGACCTGCCCCGAGTTGCGGAAAATTCCATTGGCGGAGACTTTGACCGCCTCGTCGAGATCGGGCGCATCGGCGAAAACGATATTTGGGGATTTCCCGCCCAGCTCCAGATAGACCCGCTTGAGGTTTGATTTCGCTGCGTTTTCCATCAGCTTCCGCCCCACGGGGCCAGACCCGGTGAACACGATCACATCAACCGCCATCGAAAGCGAGATTGCCTCTCCGACAACCGCGCCCTCGCCCAGAACGACGTTAAACACGCCCGCAGGCATCCCCGCCTCAAGCGCGAGATCAGCGATGCGGCGCAGGGTGAGCGACGCAGTTTCCGCCGGTTTCAGCACGACCGTGTTGCCCGCCGCCAGCGCCGGCCCAAGCTTCCACGCGCCAATCATCAGCGGGAAGTTCCACGGCACGATGACACCGACAACACCGACTGGCTCGCGATGCACCAGGCCCAGCGTGCCCGGCGCGGTGGGCGCGATCTCGCCATAGATTTTGTCAATCGCCTCGGCATAGTAACGGATCGTTGCCGCCGCCGACAGCGGCTCTGCCCTGAGCGCCATGCCAATCTCGGTGCCATTATTACGCACGCCCAGAACCGCCAGTTCCAGCGCGTGGGCCTCAATCAGATCGGCCCATTTCAGCAAGATCTTCTTGCGCGCATTCGGGGCAAGACCGCTCCAGCGGCCATCGTCAAAGGCTGCGCGCGCCGCCGAAATTGCGGCCTCGGCATCGCTCGCTGTGCCGCGCGCCATTGTCGTCAGTTCACGCCCGTCGAGCGGTGAAATTACCGAAAGCGTGCCCGCGTCCGAGGCGGCACGCGCTTGGCCGTCAATCAGATGAAGGGTAGGGGGTACAGGGGCCGCGCGCAGCTCTGCGATCTTGTCGGTGTTCAACATGGGTTACCTCTGAAACGTGTCGTGCATGTCGTGGTCACTATCGGGTTCGCGGTTCTGGCGTTCGCGATACAGGCCCACGAAATGCCCGATGATCAGGCAGATGATGGCTAGGCCCAAGATGGCCGCGATGGGGCGATCAAAGAAATCAATCGGCACTTTGACCCGCGCCATCGCCGAGCGCAGTTTGGTCTCCATGATGCCGCCCAACACCATGCCAAGCACGATAGGCACGACCGGCAGGTTCTGCCGTTTGAGGATCAAGCCCAGCACGCCAAATCCGGCAGCAATCGCACAATCAATGGTCGAGTTGCGCAGGGAATAGACGCCGACAAAGCTGAGGACGAGGATCATCAAACCCAGGAACCGGGTCGGGATACGGATGATCTTCAGCAGCCAGTTGGACGAGATCAGCATAAAGATCACCACGATAATATTAAGCAATATCATGGCGATATAAAGCGCATAGACGAAGTCCAGCTTGGATTGGAAGAGCTGCGGGCCGGGGATCACGTTATGGACGTAAAACACCGACAGCATCATCGCGGTCAGCGCCTCGCCCGGTATGCCAAGCGCCAGTAGCGGGATCATCGCGGCGGCGGGAACGGCGTTATTGGCCGCTTCGGATGCAACAAGCCCCTCGGGGCTGCCTTTGCCAAACAGGTCCGGGTCTTTTGAGGTTTTTTGCGCATAAGTGTAGGACAGAAACTGCGCCGTAAATTCGCCCACGCCCGGGATCATGCCCATCAGCACGCCAAATCCGGCCGCCACTGAAGCGACGCGTTTGTGGCGTAACACGCCCAGCATTGCGCGCCCCATCGAGCCTTCGATGCGCTGCGCATGTGGCGCTGATTCCGGCTCGATCAGCAACAGGAAGGCTTGCGACAGGGCGAACAGACCCAGCACTACGACGATCAGATCGAAGCCGGAATTGAGCCAATCCATCCCAAAGGTGAAGCGCATCGTGTATTTCACGGGCTCCAGCCCGACGGTCTGCAAAAAGATCCCGAAAGCGGCCAGCATCCCGGCGGCAAAAGTCTGGCCGCGATGCGCAATAATCACCAGCACAATGCCCAAAAGCGCGGCGAGGAAGATTTCTCGCGAGCCGAACATAGGCGCGATTTTGGCCAGCACTGGCGACAGCAGGATCAGGGCAATGATCGACAAGATACCACCGAAGAACGACGCGCCATAGGCGAGCCCCAACGCGCGCAATGCCTCGCCCTTTTTCGTCATCGGGTGGCCGTCATAGGTGGTCAGCGCATTCACCGCAGTGCCCGGAGTATTGATCAGAATTGCCGGAAGCGAGCCGCCAAACATCGACGAGCCGTAGATGCCCAGCAGCATCGTCAGCCCGACAAGGGGCGGCATCGCAAAGGTTGCGGGCAACAGGATTGCGATTGCGACCGCCGGGCCGACGCCGGGGATCGCGCCGATAATCACCCCGCCCACCGATCCGATCAGCAACGCGAGCAACACATCAAAGCGCATCAGCATTTCAGCGCCCGAGATCAGCATATCCATTCGGAAGGTTCCTTAGAAATACGTCATCAGGATTGCACGAAACGGCGCGGGGGCTGCCTCGTAAATCAATCCGGCAGGGATCTTTACGTGCAGGAAGCTTTTGAACAGCACGACCACGACGATAGAAAAGGCGGTGCAGATCAGCATCCAGCGCCAGCCCCGATAGCCAAGTCTCAACGCCAGGGCGCAGGTGAAGGCGACGGTCGCGGGCAGGTAGCCGATCAGCGGCACCAGCGTGACATAGACCATGAACCACAGCGCATATTCGAGCGAGCGGATCCATTGCCAGACTTCTTTCCAGCGTCCCTCGATGCGTTCGGAGACGAGTGAGCCGAGCAAGTGAAACATGCTGAAAACAACCATCAGCGCAATTGCGATCATCGGCCAGAAGGCGGGCTGCGCGACCGTTTTCGATCGTTTCACCCATTCCGTTTGCGAGGGCAGGCAGATCAGCAAACCAACCGAGAGCGCGAAGAACAGGGTTGCAAAGGCAAGGTCGCCGGGGCGGCGATAGCGCTTGAAAAGCTCCTGAAAGTTCTTGGTGCGGATCACCCGTGTCATGTGAGCACCCGCGCGCGACAGTAAAGCGCGCGCAGGCTCGGGGTTGCGCTTAGTTGCCATCAATCAGGCCCGCGACCGTGCCAAGAGTCTCACCGTCATGTGCGATCCGCTTCTGCGCCGTTTCGCCGTCTTGCCAATAGATCAACGCGCCGGTTTGCTCGGCCAGTTTCTGGGCCTTATCCGATTGCATGACCTTTTCGGCCACGGCGGCGATCTTGACGCGCACATCGTCTGGCGTGCCATTTTTCACGAACAGACCGTTCCACAGAGCCAAATCCAGATCGGGTTGCAACTCGCCCACGGTGGGGGTGTCGGGGGTCAGCGGGATCCGCTTTTCACCGATAGAGGCCATGACGTTGACCTGATCGAGGCAGGGCAGGATCAACTGCAACGTGGTGTTGATCACATCCGCATCGCCTGAGGCCAGCGTGTTGCAATCCAGGGCATCGAACGCGGCCTCCGAGCCAAAATCAAAGCCCTTTTTCTTCGCCAGCGCAAAGGTCACTTGGGTGGGGATCAGAAACGATCCGAAGTGGCCAAGCGCCACGTCGTTGTCTTTGGCATAGGCGGCGAGTTCGTCGATCGTTTTGTAAGGCGCATCCTTTGAGGCGGCGATCACGAACGGATAGGTTAGGAAAATGCCAACCGGCTCGAACGGGTTCGGATCGAGCGCCGGAATACCCGTTTGCGGGCCGACCAAGGGGATGTCGATCACAAACGAGCCGATGGTGTACCCGTCCGCCGGCGCTTGCGCCACTTCAGCCGCGCCGGGGAAAGGCCCGCCACCGCCGCCGGGTTTGTTCACCACTGCCGCAGGCACGCCATAGGTCTTTTGAAACTCATCCGCGATCATCCGCGTCAGCACGTCTTCAAGATCGCCAGGCGGGAAGGGTACGACGAATTCCACGGGCTTTTCGGGATATTGCGCAAGTGCAGGCTGGCTGGCCAAAAGCGGCAGGCCTAGCCCAAGCAGTCCCGCCAGTAGGGGAAGGGTGGGTTTCATGAAATTCTCCTGTTGCGTGGTTTATTATTTGAACCATCGGTATCAAATATTCTTGCATTGGGTTTTCTTTTCTGTCAACGTTTCAATGGCAACGAATTGCTGATTTCCGAAGATGAAGGGGATTGAAAATTGGGAACGATCACAAAGGCTCTTGATTTGTTGACCTTTTTCTCGGTTCGGCGCCCCGAAATCGGGTTAAGCGAATTTGTCCGTCTTGCGTCCCGCGATAAGGCAACGGTGCATCGCTACCTTACAGAATTGGCGGAATGCGGATTTCTTGAGCAGAATTCGAAAAGCCGTGGCTATCGGTTGGGTCCAGCGATTCTGCGCCTTTACGGCGTGCGGGAGGCCACATCGCCTTTGCGATCCGTTCTGCGCGATCTGGTGTCTGAGATGGCCGATGAGATCGGCGAACTGGTGCATGTCTCGATCTTGCAAGGCAGTCAGCTTTCGCCGGTTTTACACGCCGATCCACGTCAGCACGGGACGCAGGTCGCCTTTGATGAATCGGTCATGCTGCCCCTTCACGCGACCGCGTCGGGGCTGGCGATCCTCAGCTTTGGTCCGCAATCGCTGCGCGAGCGCGTGCTCAAGGGGCCGCTTGAACGGTTCACGTCTGCGACCATGACGGACCCGGACGCTTTGCGCGCGCGGATCGCGGTGTTTCGCGACCGGGGCATTGCGTGGCTAGAGCAGGGGTTTGACGATGAGGTGGCCTCGCAAGCTGGTCCGATTTTTGGTCCCGAGGGGGACGTGATCGGGGTCGTGGCGATTGCGGTTCCAACCGCGCGCGCAAGTGACGAGAAATGCGCGGGCATGTCAGAGGTTTTGCACAAATGGATGTCGCGCATGTCCCACGCCGTGGGCGGAACTCTGCCCGCCAGCTATGTGCAAAAGGCCGACGCCAATGGCTGAGCGCGCGTTGATCCTAGATTTCGGCGGGGTGATCTCGCGGACCTTATTTGAAACGCATGACCTAAGCGAGAAAGCGCTGGGGCTTGCGCCGGGTGCCTTGGCATGGCGCGGCCCGTTTGATCCCGCGTCAGATCCGCTTTGGCGCGCGATGCAGGCCGATGAGATCAGCGAACGCGACTACTGGCGCCAGCGCACGCACGAGGTCGCACAGCTTACCGGGCGTAACTGGACCGAGATGTCAGAATTCGTGCGTGCCGCGCGCGGGGCAAGCCCCGCCGATGTCATCCGGCCCGAGTTTCTTGACACGATTAATCGGGTGCGCGCGCAGGGTGGTCGCTTGGCGATCCTCTCCAATGAGCTTGACCTGTTTTATGGCGCCCAGTTTCGCGAGAAGCTGCCCTTCTTAGCGCATTTCGACGTGATCCACGATGCGACCTATACCAAAACTCTCAAGCCCGATCCGCGCGCCTATAGCGCCGTGCTGGACGCGCTTGCCCTTCCCGCCAGCGCCTGTGTCTTTGTCGACGATCAGCTGCGCAATATTCGCGGCGCACAGGCCGTGGGGCTGAAAACCGTTCATTTCAATGTCAAACGACCCGATGAGAGCTATGGGCAAGCCCTTGCTCTCTTGGGCATCGAGCGAGGACCAAAATGAAAGATCAGAACTTCCTGAAGGAACGCAACGCCCGCGCCATCTGGCACCCGATGGCCCATCCTGCCGATTGCCAGAAAAACCCGCCCGAAATCATCGTCGCCGGTGACGGGGTTAGCATCACCGATATCGACGGTCACACGACGGTCGATGGTGTCGGCGGGTTGTGGAATGTCAATCTGGGGTTTTCATGCCAGCCGGTAAAAGATGCGATTGCGGCCCAGCTTGAGCGTCTGCCCTATTACTCGATCTTTCGCGGCACGACCAATGATCTAGTAATCGAGCTGGGCGATATGCTGGCCGAATTCTTTGCCGAAGACGGGTTGGAGCGGGCTTTCTACACCTCCGGCGGGTCGGATTCCGTCGAGATCGCTTTGCGTCTGGCGCGGCAATATCACAAGATCCGCGGCGAGGCGGGGCGGGTGAAATACTTCTCGCTCAAGAAGGGCTATCACGGCACGCATACCTTGGGCGCGAGCGTGAACGGCAACGCCAATTTCCGCACCCAATACGAGCCGCTGATGCCGGGCTGCTATCACATCCCCGCCCCCTATACCTATCGCAACCCGTTCAACGAAAGTGACCCCGAAAAGCTGGCGCAACTGTGCCTTGCCGCGCTGGAAGACGAGATCAAGTTTCAGGGTGCCGAGACAATCGCGGCAATGATCATGGAGCCAATTCTCGGGGCAGGCGGCGTGATCGTGCCCCATGCCAGCTTTATGCCCGGCGTGCGCGCGATCTGTGACAAATACGGCATCCTGCTGGTCGCCGATGAGGTGATCACTGCATTTGGGCGCACGGGGGCGTGGTCTGGTTCGCGCCTTTGGGGCGTGCAGCCCGATCTGATGACCACGGCCAAGGCAATCACCAACGGCTATTTCCCGTTCGGCGCGGTGATGATCTCGGGGCGTGTCGCGGAGGTGTTTGAAAGCGACACTTCTGGCAAGGGCGCGATTGGCTCGGGCTATACCTATTCAGGCCATCCGGTCGGCGCGGCGGCTGCAATCGCCTGTCTCAAGGAAACGCAGCGCTTGCAGGTCAAGGACAATGCCGCCGCGCGCGGTGCGCAACTGTTAGCAGGGCTACAGGCGCTGCAAGAGAAATATGACATCGTGGGCGATGTGCGCGGCGGGCATGGGCTGATGTGCGCGCTTGAGCTGGTATCGGATCGCACGAGCAAAGCGCCGATCGACAAAGCGACCATCGCCAAGATTTACCGTGGGGCCTACGAGGCAGGCACGATGGTGCGGGTGTCGGGCAATAACGTGATCCTGTCGCCCTCGCTTATTATCAGCGAAGAAAATATCGCCACGATCCTCGCGGGATTGGATGCCGGTCTGTCGCAGGTCTAATCGTGTCGGCCCGGCCCCGAACGGGTCGGGCCGTTTGACCTAATGGGGCGTCTTGTCGGGATGCGCTTCGGCAAAGGCTGGCAGGGTTTCAAGCTGGCCTGCGATACGGCGAAGTTTGGGCATCGCGCTAAGATCGACCTCCCAGCG
>NZ_JBFRYC010000011.1:0-108144 GCF_040892615.1 Thioclava arctica | reverse complement strand
AGGGTACGGGATGCGTGTGCTGGAACTGCCCGAGACCCCCGAGCTGCGCCAACGCTATCTGGGGCAGGCGGGGCAGGCTTTGTATCTGATCCGGCCCGATCAAATCGTGGCAGCGCGCTGGGCCGAGGCCGACGCGGACACGATCCAAGCGCAACTTGCAGCGATCACGGAGGGGCGATGATGAGCCTGATTACGCAACTCAATATGCAAGATCACGACGGGATTTATGAACGGCTGATCGCGGCACATCAGGGGCTGAGCGAGGCGCAAAGCGCTGCGTTCAACGCCCGCCTGATCCTGATCTTGATGAACCATATCGGCGATTCGCGGGTGCTTGAGGACGCCTTCGAACTGGCAGGTCGTGCCGGACAAGCTGCAGCCGAAAGCGCAACACCGCGCCCGATTTCGACAGGCGTTTGACGCGTTGAGATAACAAGAGGAAGCGCGGAATTCCGCGTGAATTCATCATTCAGGGGAGGAAACGATGATGAGTAAACTAACCAAACGAGCATTCCTGGGAACGGCCGCAATGGCGGGCGCAGCCCTTGCGTTGCCGGCAATTCCGGCGCGCGCTGATGGCGTCGATCTGGTGCTGTCGAGCTGGCTACCGCCGCGCCACCCGATTGTTGTGGATGCAATCAAGCCCTGGGCCAAGGATATCGAGAAAGCCACCGAAGGTCGCGTGCGCATTCGTGTGCTGGTCAAGCCGCTCGGCTCGCCGCCGTCGCATTTCGATATGGCGCGCGATGGCGTTGCCGATATCACCTACGGTCTGCACAGCTTTACCCAAGACGACCGGTTCAAAAACTCCCGCGTTGGTCAGTTCAGCTTCTTGGGCAATGATGCGGTGGCGATGTCGGAAGCCTTCTGGACGGTCTACACTGAAAAACTGGGTGCCGATAAGGAACACGCTGGCACGCATCTTCTGGGTCTATTCAACCACGGCCCCGGCATGATCCACAACAACAAGCGCCCGATCAACAAGATCGAGGATTTGCAGGGTCTCAAGATGCGCGTTCCGGGCGGCTATATCGCCGATCTGATGAGCCATTTCGGTGTGGAGACGATCTTTACGCCCTCGGGTGAGGTCTATGAGAAGCTCTCGCGCGGCGTCGTTGACGGGGTGACTTTCCCCTATGATGCGATCGCCTCGTTCAATCTTGCCGATTACCTGAAATACACCACGACCATTCCGGGCGGCATCTACAACACCACCTGGTTCCTCGTGATGAATTCGGGCAAGTGGGACGCGATCTCGCCCGCCGATCAAAAAGCGATCAACGACCTGTCCGGGCTGGCCTTTGCAACGCGTGTGGGCAAGGCATGGAACGGCGCCGATGATCGTGGCAAGGCGGCGGCTGAAAAGGGTGGCATGGTTGCCGAGACCGCGCCTGCCGGGGTGCTGGACGCGATCAAATCGCAGGCCGCTGTGCTGGAAGGTCAGTGGTCCGATGGCCTGGACAGCGCCTATGACGGGCGCGCAGCACTGGCCGAATTCCGCAAGATGACGGGCGTGTCCGTATGATTGCACGCGTCCGCTTCATTCTTGAGGCGATCGCAGCGGGTCTGGTGACGGGGTTGATCCTCGTCACCTGCATCGACGTGATTGGCCGCTATGCTTTCAACAACCCGCTGACTGGCGCGTATGAGATTACGCAGGTGCTGCTGGGCGCGCTGGTCTTTGTGGCAATGCCGTTGACCACGGGCAAGGGCGGGCATGTCGAGGTCGATCTACTGGTGCCGCTGCTGCCTGCTGTCGTGCAGCGCGCGCTTGCGCGGATCGGGGGGGCCGTCGCGGCGTTGGTCATGGCGTATTTCGCCTGGCGGCTTGTGATCCTGACGCAAGACCAGTTCCACACACAACTCGCAACATCGGGCCTCGGAATCAAGCTTTGGTATCTGGGCGTGATCGGCAGTCTTAGCTTTGCTGTCTCCGCGGTGGTCGCGATCCTTCGGAGGCCCACATGACGATCTCTCTTGTCGCGCTTGCCATACTGCTGGCGCTGGTGTTTTTGCGTGTCCCGATTGCGTTTGCGATGGCGCTGGTGGGCGGTGCCGGCTTTGCCGCGATGCGGGGCGTTGACGCTGCGGGGTCGATGGTGGGCAGCGCGGTGTTCGAGACCGGGATGAACTATTCGCTTTCGGTCGTGCCGCTGTTTATTTTTATGGGCAATGTGCTTGCCGGGTCAGGCATTGCGAGCGGATTGTTCACTGGCGCAGATCGGGTCTTCGGGCGCATGCGCGGCGGGCTGGCGATGGCCACGATCCTGTCTTGCGGTGGGTTCTCGGCGGTGTGCGGCTCGTCCTTGGCCACGGCGGCCACGATGTCGAAAGTGGCGATGCCTTCGATGCGCCGGTTTGGCTATCATGACAGTCTCGCCACCGGGTCGATCGCGGCCGGGGGCACGCTGGGAATTCTGATCCCGCCTTCGGTGATCATGATCATCTTTGGCCTGCTTACCGAAAGCGATATCGGCAAGTTGTTCATCGCGGGAATCGTGCCGGGCATTTTGGGCATCGGCCTGTATCTGGTTGCGGTGATGGTGGCGGTGCGCCTGAAGCCGGAACTCGCCCCTGAAGTGCGCAAACCCGTCGCGATGAAGCGCACCGATATCGTCGGCGTGCTGGCAACGCTGGCGCTATTTGTCTTTATCATGGTCGGAATTTATGGCGGGTTCTTCACCCCGATTGAGGCGGCGGGCATGGGCGCTGCAGCCGCTGTCGTCATCGCGGCGGCGGTTGGGGGGCTCAGGCGCAAGGCGCTATGGGGCGCGTTGATCGACGCGGCAATTGCCTCGGCGATGATTTTTGCGATTGTGATCGGGGCTGAAATCTTTGGCAATTTCATCACCTTCGCAGGGCTGCCCGATGCGCTGGCCGATTTGGTCAATAACCTTGGCCTTGGCGGCTATGAGGTGATCATCCTGATCGTGCTGATCTACATGGTGCTCGGCATGGTGCTGGAAAGCCTGTCGATGATCTTGCTGACCGTGCCGATTTTCTACCCGCTGATTTACCAGCTCGATTTCGGTTCGGGCATTTTGTCGAACCCCGATAACGCGTTGATCTGGTTTGCGGTGATCGTGGTCGTTGCAACCGAGATTTCACTGATCACGCCGCCAGTCGGGATGAACGTGTTCGTGCTGCGCTCGGTGCTGCCGGACGTGCCACTTTCGACGATGTTTCGCGGGATCTTGTGGTTCTGGGTGGCCGATATCGTGCGCATCACGCTGATCGTGGCCTTCCCGATCATCTCGCTCTGGCTGGTGGGCGGTTAGCGCGGGGCAGGCGGGTCTTCGCGCGTCTCGATGTCCAGTTCGAGCGTCTCGATCAGGGCATTGACGCCCTGTTCAAGCGCCTCGCGCTTAGCGGCTGGCATGGCATCCAGCATTGCTTGTGCACGCGCGTTCACCTTGCCGCGGGCCGTTAGGTAAAGGTCGCGCCCGGTTGCAGTGCATTCATATTCGCGCAATCGGCGGTCGCTGTCGGGTATATGGCGCGCGATCAGTCCCTTGGCCTCAAGGCGCGCGGCGGCCCGGCTGACCTGCACCTTATCAAGCGTCGTGCGCCGGGCGATGTCGAGCGAGCTAATGCGACCGACCCCGTCGAGGATGGACATCAAGCGCCATTCCTCGCGCGAGAGGCCGAATTCGCGCGCATACACATCTTGCAGGTTGCGCGAGAAGGCCTCGGCCGCGATGGCGAGGCGATAGGGGAAGAACTCTTCTAGCTTCATGCGAAATCCGATCTATGCGCAGCTATCTTAAAGGATTTCATTTGAAATGAAATGATCAACGTCAGCGCTTTGTCGGGATTGGTGATATCAAGGCGATCGCCTTTGTGGGCGAAAGCCGAGGCGCGTTCCAATGACCTGCAATACGGGCTGGCCGCGTATCTGTGGACGAATGATCTAAGCCGCGCGATGGGGATGACCGATGATCTACAGGCGGGGATGATCTGGGTGAATTTTGAGAATGCGCGCCATCTGCCCGCGCCCTTTGTTGGGATGAAGGCCTGCGGCATCGGGCGCGAGAGTGGCGATTGTGTTCGGCAAGGCGGGGCGCCGGATCGCTCTGGTGCCCTCGGGCCGTGGCTCGTGCCGTTTCGCGACGCCGCGCAGCTTGATGACATCGCGCTGACCACGCGTAGATCGGCCTGCTCATCCTGCACCACCGCGAAATGACGCTTGAGGATACTTTTGCGATTCACTCCGCACAAATGGTGCGAAAATTGGCGCAGGGCACCGCAAGCCATCCGGTGTCCGAGCGCGCGATGACAACCGCGCGGGGATCAAGCAGATGCTGGATATCGGCCCGGCTGATCTGGCGGCCGATATGGGGTATCTCGGAAATTCCGACGCGCCTGAGGTGCAAGCGGCTGTGCGCGATGCGCTGACCCGGATTCGCGCGGGCGGCAAAGCGGCGGGCATCCTGACCTCGGATCGCGCGCTGGCGCAAAGCTATCGCGACATGGGCGTCGAATTTCTGGCCGTTGGTTCGGATGTGGGCACGCTTGGCGCAGGGCTGCGCGCGTTGCGCGGCGCTTTTTAAGCACGGGCGACGCAGCGCCTAAATTGGCAGCGGCGCGTCTTGCTTGAGCTGGTTCATGACGATTTGGCTTTGCACGCGGGCGACCGTGGTATGCGCCAGTAGCACCTCATGGATCAGCCGGTGCAGGGCGGATAAGTCCGCGCAATAGACCCGTAGCAGATAGTCTGCCTCGCCCGTCAGCGTCCAAGCCGAGACGACTTCGGGTTGCAGCGCGATGAGGCGTGAAAAATTCTGCGCGGCCTCGGCTCCGTGACGCGTCATTTGCACCTGCACAAAGGCCTGCACCGCCAAGCCCAGCCGCTCGGCATCGAGTTTCGCCCCATAGGCGCGGATCAGCCCGTCTGCCTCAAGGCGCTGCCGCCGCCGTCCGATTTGGCTTGCCGACAGGTTCAACCGCTCGCTCAGCTCTTGCGAGGTCAGTTGCGCGTTTTGTTGCAGTTCCGCGAGGAGGCGTTTGTCGATGTCATCCAGCATGCGTAAAAAATGCATCTTTTGTTCAATGGCCGCAAGTCACACGCGTATTGGGCGCGACAATAAACACTTTTGCGCAAACCACGCGGGCGTCGGGGGGTAATCTGAAATCAGCGAACAGGAGGAGAAACCCATGGGACCATTCCCGCACGACGCCCCGCAAGCCAAGATTTCTGATGAAAACCCCGCCGGCACCGACGGGTTTGAATTCGTCGAATTCGCCCATCCCGACCCGCAGGAACTGCGCGATTTGTTCGCCAAGATGGGCTATGAACATGTCGCTACGCATAAAACCAAACCGGTCGAGTTATGGCAGCAGGGCGATATCACCTACATCATCAACGCAGATCCCGACAGCTTTGCTGCGCGATTTGTGGACGAACATGGCCCCTGCGCGCCGGCAATGGGCTGGCGCGTGATGGATGCGCAGCACGCGTTCGATCATGCGGTGAAGATGGGCGCAGAGCCTTATGAGGGCGCTGACAAAACGCTGGATTGGCCCGCCATTCGCGGCATCGGTGGCAGCTTGATCTATTTCACCGATCAGTATTACGCCACCTCGCCCTATAATGAGGAATTCAACTGGCTGAAGACGTCAAAGCCGAAGGGCGTTGGGTTTTACTATCTCGATCACCTGACCCACAACGTCTTCAAAGGTAACATGGACAAGTGGTTCCACTTCTACGGCGATCTGTTCAACTTTCGCGAAATCCGGTTTTTCGACATCGAGGGCAAATTTACCGGGCTGTTCTCGCGCGCGTTGACGTCGCCTTGTGGGCGTATCCGCATCCCGATCAACGAAGATCGCGGCGAAACCGGTCAGATCGTATCCTATCTCAAGAAGTATAAGGGCGAGGGGATTCAGCATATCGCAGTCGGGTCTGAGGATATTTATGCCAGCACCGATGCGATCGCCGAGCGCGGTATTCGCTACATGCCCGCACCGCCCAAGACCTATTACGACCTAAGCTACGACCGAGTGACGGGGCATGAAGAGCCGGTTGATCGGATGATGAAACACGGCATCCTGATCGACGGGGAAGGCGTGCTGGGGGGCGGTGAGACAAAGATTCTGCTGCAGATTTTCTCGAAAACGGTGATCGGACCGATCTTCTTTGAGTTCATTCAGCGCAAAGGCGATGACGGCTTTGGCGAGGGCAACTTCAAGGCGCTGTTTGAATCGATTGAGCGCGAGCAAATCGAAAGCGGCGAGTTGGTCGCTGAATAGCGCGAAGGTTCGAGAGAGCGCCTTAAGTGTGACTGGCATGCAAAGCGCCCATCACTATTGGAGGCATAGGGGCCCAAAATCGATCCGCTTTTGGGCCCCTGTAGAAAGAGACGCTCCCCAAGTCGGCTGGCATGTTTCCCTGTGCACGAGCCATCCACATGCGACATCCTCGGTGAACATGCGAGCGCTGCCCGGTCGGATGCCCTTCGTCATCGGGATGACGCTTGTTGAGACCTGCGATGGGGCGATGCCGCGTTCCCACGCTCGAACCTGATCGGAACCCTGCACAGCTCCGAAGGCGTCCTTCACGACGCGGCCACGTGTTCCATTCCAAGTCTAAGCGCGTCGTCTCCGCGCCGATAATCGACCCTGAGCTTCTGGTCATGCTCCTGCATGAAATGGCGCTGTCGGGTTCTGCTCAAATCAAGCCCCTTTTTCTGATGAACAACGGAGGGCGGCTGCAGCAGAAATTGCTCAAATGGCTTCGAAAACCCGAGCGCGAAGCCTGTCCGTTTTTTCTATCACGGAGTTGCAACGAAAGGATATCGCTCCCAAAGTCGACCTTGAGGCTGCTGAGGCTAAAGAGGCTGCGCCACTCATATTCCTGTAGACGGCCTTATCAAGGACGCTGCTAGAACATCTCGGGCGATCCATATGACCCGATATGAGATGAAGATTATCATCGCGATCAAGGTGCTCGCCGGCTTGCCGTATTTTATTAGGCAATGAGCTTTGTCCCCTCACGGGCGTTCAAAGCAACTCCGCTTTGCGCACCGATAGCTCGCACGGTGCGGGATACCCCTGACACGGCGCATATCTTGCCTAAGATTGATCCTGCTGTGGGAAAAACGGACCAGAATTTACGGCAATGCTGCTCTAGCGCGAATATCAGTTCCCCACGTGCGCTCGAAAGCCTGCGACAGGGTCGATGCACCCGGTCGAATTTCGGCGCGAGCCGTCGTGATTGTCATCTGTTGGGGCGGCAGAGACGAATCTTGAGGAAACAACCCCATGCTTTGGGACTTTCGTCGGAACGTTTCGGAAGCAAAGGTCGCTTCACTTCCCGAAATGGCCCCCGACGCCGTCCCCGATCAAAACCAGAGAAGCAAGCGAGTAAACTGATTTGTGTCTATAAATCAGTCGTGTATGTCGTGGATTCGCTTGGAGCGGGTAGCGGGAATCGAACCCGCGCGTTCAGCTTGGGAAGCTGACAGGCTACCATTACATCATACCCGCATGGCGCGCGAGACAGGTATGACAGCCGCGCGCCCCGGTCAAGGGGGATCGCGCAGCAAAACGCCCGGAGGGCAACGGGGCCATCCGGGCGCAAGATGTCAGCCTGAGGAGGGCAACTTACATCTTGGGTAGCATCACGGTGTCGATGACATGGACCATGCCGTTGGATTGTTTGACATCAGCGACCTCAACGGTGGCAATATCGCCCTTGGGGTCTTTCAGCATCACCTTGCCGTCTTTCATCATCGCGGTCAGGTTGCACCCGCCCAGCGTTTCGATGGTGGCTTTGCCTTTGCCCATCTCGATGGTTTTGACGATGTTCTCAGCGGTGATCACACCTTTTGCGACGTGGCAGGTTAGGATGTGGGTCAGCATCTCTTTGTTCTCGGGCTTCACGAGATTGGCAACAGTGCCGGCGGGCAGCTTGTCAAAGGCAGCATTGGTCGGCGCGAAGACGGTGAACGGGCCAGGGCCTGCCAGCGTGTCAACAAGACCAGCAGCTTTGACCGCCGCCACCAGCGTGGTGAGGTTGGGCGCCGCCGAGGCATTCGCCGCAATCGGTTTGTTGGAGAACATTTCCGCACCGCCCACCATCGGGTTCATGTTTTCTGCGAAAGCCGGGGCGGCCAGCGCAATCGAGGCGGCAATCATCGGGGCTGCGAATTTGCGGAACATATTGGTCATAGGTCTCTCCCTGGTATGAGGCAGGATCATTCCCGCCGTGATGCTAGGGTTACGAGACCTCCTGCCAAAGCTGATCACTTTGCGAGCATCACGAAGACGTGAGAAGCTTCGCAAGCCCCACTTTCACATTCATCTAGCCAGAAATACTCCGGGGGGCCCGCAGGGCGGGGGCAGCGCCCCCTCTGCGCGATCAGCCGCGTCGTCTGCGCCGCCTGCCACCCCCCTCGTCGCCTGATCCCCCGGTGTTGAAACTCACATAGGGCAGGGGCGCGATCTTGCGCAGCTCGAGGAAAGGCGCGGTGGCGTGGGGCAGGGCGTTGGCGGCGACGAAATGCTCTTGAAAGCGCGGCTCAATCGCGGTTTCGACCTTGGTGATGCGTTTCACCTGCGCCTCAATCGCGCGCCTCGCCTTCACCGAACACAGCGCCATGCGCGCGCCCGTTCCCGCCGCATTGCCCGCCGAACTAACCGCGCTTAGCGGTGCATCCGGAATCATGCCTAGCACCATCGCGTGTTTCGGGCTGATATGGGCCCCAAACGCCCCCGCCAGAACCACACGGTCGACCACATCCACCCCCATCTCATCCATCAACAGCCGCGCGCCCGCATAAAGCGCGGATTTCGCAAGTTGAATGGCGCGGATGTCGCCTTGGGTCACGGTGATGCGCGGGCCGTCGGGGCTGGCGTCATGGATCAGATATTCATGGGTGCGCCCATTGGGCACGCAGCGGGCGCTGCCCACCTGCGCCGCCGATCCGATCAGCCCCGAAGCATCCACGATCCCCGCCATGCGCATTTCAGCCACCGCCTCGATGATGCCCGAGCCGCAAATCCCGGTGATCCGGGGCGTGCCAAAATCGGGATCGGTGGACCACAGATCGCTGCCGATAATCTTAAAGCGCGGCTCTTTCGTTTCGGGGTCGATCTCGATGCGCTCAATCGCACCGGGGGCGGCGCGTTGACCGCTGGAAATCTGCGCGCCCTCAAAGGCGGGCCCAGTGGGCGAGGAGCAGGCCAGCACGCGGGTCGAATTGCCCAGTAAGATCTCGGCATTGGTGCCAACATCAACGATCAGAGATAGATCCTCGCGGGATTCCGGGGCCTCGGACAGCGCCACGGCGGCGGCATCTGCCCCCACATGGCCCGCGATCAGCGGCAGGATATAGACGCGCGCACCGGGCGCTGCATCAAAGCCCAACTCGCGCGCGGGCAGGTCCATGCTGTCTGACGTCGCCAGCGCAAAGGGCGCCTGACCCAATTCGACCGGATCAATCCCCAGCAGCAGATGGTGCATCACCGGATTGCACACCACCGTCGCCTCGACGATCTCGCCTGTGTCGATCCCGGCCTCGCCTGCCAGTTCGCGCGCCAGCTCGCCCATCGCGTCGCGCACGACCTGTGTCATCTCCACATCGCCGCCGGGGTTCATCATCACATAGGACACCCGGCTCATCAGATCTTCGCCAAAGCGGATCTGCGGGTTCATTTGCCCCGCGCTGGCCAGCACTCGGCCGTCATCCAAAGACACCAGATGCCCCGCGATCGTGGTCGATCCCAGATCAATCGCGATCCCGTAAAGCGAGGTCTCGCGCAGGCCGGGATAGAGCGCCGTCAGACGCGGCCCGTCGCCTTGATCGTGCACGGCAACGGTAACCTTCCAGCCCCCCTTGCGCAGCACGGGCTGAAGCGCGCGCAGCATCTCGCGATCCGCGCGCAGCCCCGCAATCCCCCACTGGCTTTCCAGCGCATGCGCCAGACGTTGAAAATCGCCCTCGGGGGCGTGCATGTCAGGTTCGGCCACCTCGATGAAACAGGCGCGCGTGGCCGGGTCCATTTCCATCACGCGCTCAGACGCCGCCTTGCGCACCACCTGCTTGTGGACCTGACTTTCGGGGGGCACGTCGATCACGACATCGCCCATGATCTCGGCCTGACAGCCCAAGCGTCGCCCCGGTTTCAACCCGCGCACCCGGTCGTAACGCTCTTCAACCGAATTGATCGGCGAGAGCGCATCTGCGTCCACATGCAGCCCGTGCTTGGGAAAATCACCATAACCGGGCGAGCATTGGCACTTGGAACAAATCCCACGCCCGCCGCACACCGAATCCAGATCGACACCCAGTTTGCGCGCCGCCGCCAAAACCGGCGTGCCGCGCGCCACGCGGCCCCGCTTGCCCGAGGGGGTAAAGATCACCTGTACATCATCGGTCATGTCGCGCTCCTGCCCGGTCTCGTCCGGGTCTGTCCCGGGACTTGCCCCTGTTCTAGGGCGTGCGCGCGCAACAGCAAAGCCCGCAACCGACGCGGCGGCCCCAGAAATCGTCATCATCTTCATGAGGGGGGTTAGGGCGTGTAGATATACAAACCCAATTCCTGCGCTGCGCGCAAACTCAGCGTTGGGCTATCCAGCCCGCGCGGCCCCTGATAGGCGGTAATCGCGCGCCCGGTGGCAGGGTCCAGCTTGCCATCGGCGCGGCCATGATACAGGCCCCGCGCCGCCAAGGCCCGCTGCACCATCGCCACGAATCCCGGCGTCAGATCAGACGAGCACATGGCGCGGAAATAGCGCGGCTTGCCAGCCTCGATCATGCGCTGCGCGCTCATCTCACGATAGATTGCGGGCTGGGTGATTGCGCCGGTTTTCGGATCACGCTGCTCGGGCACGACCTGCACCTGATCGGTCACGGTTTCGACCTGCGCGGGGGTGTTGATCTGGGCGTAGCAATTCTTGGAATCGGGCGCGGGGGCTTTGGCGGAGATCTCGGAGAGCAGGCTTTTGGGCGGCGGACGTTTGGGCGCGCCGGAAGAGGTCTGCTGACAGCCCGCGAGAGTCAGCGCCGCCATCAGAAGGGCAGCTTTCACGCCGTAACTAAGTCTGTGATGCACCGATGCGACCTCCGTCAACTTGCGCGCGAGACTACAAGACTGGGCGCGCGCGGCAATCCCCCGTGAACGCGCCGCTTCCCGCGAGCGCAGCCATCGCCCTCTGGTCAAACTGGACAAAGCACCTTAGATCGAAGGACGCCCGGTCGTATTTCGGGCAGAGCAATCAACGACAAAGAGGCCTGCTGACATGGCAAAGATCACCTATATCGAACATACCGGCACCCGTCACGAGATCGAGGTAAAGCCCGGCATGACCGTTATGGAAGGCGCGCGCGACAATGGCGTGCCCGGCATTGATGCAGATTGCGGCGGCGCCTGTGCCTGCTCGACCTGCCATGTTTATGTCGATCAGGATTGGGTCGACAAGCTGCCCGCCAAGGATTCCATGGAAGAGGATATGCTCGATTTCGCATGGAATCCCGATCCGATGAAATCGCGCCTGACCTGTCAGATCAAGGTCACCGACGCGCTGGACGGGCTGATCGTCAATATCCCCGAAAAGCAAATCTGATGCGCGCGGCGGCGATCCTGGCGCTTGCGCTGATCGCCGCGGCCCTACCTGCGCATGCGGAGTTGTCCGCTACCGCTCATTTTGCCAATCCTACCGAGCGTTACGGGCACGGCGCGCTTGGGCCGGGGCATGAATTTGAGAGTCTGCGCATCACCGTGCGCCGTTCGACGGGGGACGGCAAAGGTCTGTTCTCCGGCGCGACGAATTTGACCTATGACCTCACGCTTGGCCCTGATCTTGTTTGGGAAGACACTGCGCCGCGCGTGATGGATCTCGATGGGGACGGCGTGCCCGAAATCATCGTGGTGCAGTCAAGTCTGTCGCAGGGATCGCGGTTGATCGTGCTGACCTTGGACAAGGGCAAACCGGTTCTGGCCGTTGATGGCCCGTTCGTGGGCGAGCGCAATCACTGGCTGTCCGTCATTGGCGCGGGCGATCTGGATGGCGACGGGCGCCCTGAGATCGCGCTGATCGATGCGCCCCATCGGCTGGGCAAGCTGGTGATCTATCGCTACCTGCGCGGGAAGCTGACCGAAGTGGGGCGCGGTGGGGATGTCTCCAACCACCATTACGGAGCCGATCACGCGCTGGGCGGTCTACGCGATTGCGCGCAACAGCCCGAAATGATCGTGGCAAGTTTCGACTGGTCGCGCCTTGTTGCTTTGCGGCTGAGCCCTGATGGGCGCGTGACGCGTCGAGAGCTTGGGGCCGATACATCGCCCGCTGCCTTCGACGCAGCACTTTCCTGCAAAATCTAGGCCTATTTCAACTGGCTGTCCTTCGATGCCCGCCGGTTGATCCCGCCACGCCCGCGATTTTTCGCATCGCGTTCGCTGGCGCAGTCCACGCATAGCTTGACGCCGGGAATGGCGACGCGTCGGGCCTCGGGGATCTCTTCGCCGCATTCGGCGCAATAGGCCAAGCTGTCGCCCACGGGGCCGCGCTGCGCCTTGAGACGCGCCAATTCGTCATTGATCGAGGCTTCGATCTGCTCGCTCACCGCGCCGTCTTTTGCCCAGCCGCCTGCCATCTTTCACCTCCGTTTGCTTTCTCATAGATAGGGCGGCAAGGCCCGCAGGTCAAAACGCGCCCCGCGCCCCGCGCGCCGCTTTTCAGTGCCGCGCGGTCGTATTCCCCTCAGCCAAGGGGGTGCGAAACCCCGATTGTGGCTGCAACCTCTGCGCGCTAGAGATTTGCGCAGATTGTGAAAGGACCGCCCCCATGACCCAGACCGCCTATGTTCTCACCGTGGCCTGTCCCTCGACGCGCGGCATCGTTGCGGGCATCGCGAATGTGCTGGCCGATCAGGGCTGTAACATCACCGACTCGCATCAATACGACGACCCCAAGACGGGGCAGTTTTTCATGCGCGTCAGTTTCGTGTCCGAAAAAGGCGTCGCGGCCGAGGCAATCCGTGCCGCCTTCACCCCGCTGGCCGAGCGTTTCGAGATGGATTGGGCGGTGCGCGATGCGAGCCACAAGGTGAAGGTCATCCTGATGGTGTCGAATTTCGGCCATTGCTTGAACGACCTGCTCTATCGCTGGCGCATCGGCGCGCTGCCGATCGAGATCGTGGGCGTGGTGTCAAACCACCTGACCTATCAAAAGGTAGTTGTGAACCATGATTTGCCATTCCACCACATCAAGGTGACCAAGGAAAACAAACCCGAAGCCGAGGCGCGCCTGATCGAGGTGGTCGAGGAATCCGGAGCCGAGCTGGTGGTTCTGGCGCGCTATATGCAGATCCTGTCGGATGCGCTGTGCCAGAAAATGTCGGGCCGCATCATCAATATCCACCACTCGTTCCTGCCCAGTTTCAAGGGCGCGAACCCCTATAAACAAGCCTATGAGCGTGGCGTGAAACTGATCGGGGCGACAGCGCATTACGTCACCGCCGATCTTGATGAAGGCCCGATCATCGAGCAGGACACCGTGCGCATCACCCACGCTCAAAGTCCCGAGGATTACGTCAGCCTTGGCCGCGATGTCGAGGCGCAAGTCCTATCTCGGGCCATCCACGCCCATATCCACCACCGCGTTTTCATCAATGATAGCAAAACGGTGGTCTTCCCGGCATCGCCGGGGTCGTATGCGAGTGAGCGGATGGGGTGAGGGTGCTGGCGTTGCAATATGTTGCGAGGTCAGCTTAGCGGACAAAGCGACTATGATGGTCTTGACTCGCGGTAAGAGTAATCGAATATGCAAACCATGTTGACCATGATCGCGCAACCCAAGAGCTATTACCTCCGTTTTTGAACGGAGCGGTCAGTGATATTCTATCAGATGATGCCGCCACAGCGCGGCATTTTTCATTTAGCCCCTGTGGTCATACCAGGAGATCAAAATGAAAAATTTGCCCATAGACCAGACAGTAAAGATGCGAGATGCAACGCGGGCTGACTTACCCCAACTACTCTCAATGGTTGAGGCGCTAGCCAAGCACCATGAAGATGTTCCACCAATCACCGTCGAGGCCCTAGAACGGGATATTTTCGGAGATATTCCGTGGGTTTATGTCATTGTCTCGGAAGTCGACGGAAAGGTCGTTGGATACGCATCACTCTGCCCTCTAATACAGTTGCAGTTTGGAGTTAGGGGTATCGACATGCACCATCTATTCATTGAAACCGGTTTTAGGGGAGTTGGCATTGGTAGACTGCTCATCGAGGCATCAATGCGGAAAGCGCGCGAGCTATCTTGCTCTTACATGGTTGTAGGCACACATCCCGACAACTCAGCCGCTCAAGCCGTCTACACAGCTTGCGGATTTGATCGCCGTGATGGTTCACATCCGAGGTTCCGCATCTCCCTCACACTTTAATCTGTTGGATGAAATGGTGGTAGTTAAGGGCTCAAACCAGCTGTTCCCTACGCTGAAACCTACCATCGGCCAAAAGCGAAGCTCGCCATTTTGCCCGTCCATCCAAACCAAAAAGGCGCCCCGCAGGGCGCCTTTTCGCATCTCTCAGACGTCAGATCATTCCATCGGTAGCGCTACAAAGCGGGGTTCGCCGCCGCGCCGGATCAGGAGCAGGATGGATTTGCGACCGGCGTCTTTGGCCGCTGCAACCTGATCTTCGAAATCGGCCATTGAGGCGACCGGCTTTTGCCCGGCTTCGGTGATCAGATCGCCTGCGCGCAGGCCTTTTTCATAGGCGGTCGAGGTCTCGTCGATGGACTTGATGATCAGCCCCGAGGCCTCTTTGGTCAGGCCCATTTCGCTGCGCAACGCATCGGTCAGGGGCGTCAGGGTCAGGCCCAGCATGTCCTTCTCGACCTCTTGCGGGGCCTGCACGGCTTTGGGGGGCTGTTCGCCCTCGGCCAGCTCGCGCCGTCCCAAAGTGACCAGCAGAGTTTCGGTCTTGCCATCGCGCAGCACGGTGACGCGGACCTTTTCGCCTACGGGCGCATCGGCCACGCGCTTGACCAGATCGCGGGTGCTTTTCACCTCGCCGCCGTCAAACGAGGTGATCACGTCACCCGCCTCAATCCCGGCCTCTTTCGCGGGGCCATCGGG
Organism: Thioclava arctica; assembly: GCF_040892615.1. Taxonomy (NCBI): domain Bacteria; kingdom Pseudomonadati; phylum Pseudomonadota; class Alphaproteobacteria; order Rhodobacterales; family Paracoccaceae; genus Thioclava; species Thioclava arctica. The sequence goes on along the minus strand of NZ_JBFRYC010000011.1, from coordinate 93,061 downwards.
CACCTCGGACACCAGCGCGCCCTCGGGGGCGGGCAGGCCCATCGCTTCGGCCATGTCCGGCGTCACGTCTTGAATTTTAACACCAAGCCAGCCGCGCCGTGTCTCACCGAATTCCTTGAGCTGATCGACGACTTTGGACACCACATTCGAGGTCATCGAAAAGCCGATCCCGATCGATCCGCCATTGGGCGACAGGATCGCGGTGTTTACGCCCACCACCTCGCCTTGCATGTCAAATAGCGGCCCGCCCGAGTTCCCCCGGTTGATCGCCGCGTCGGTTTGCAGATAGTCGTCATAGCTGCCCGACAATTCGCGATTGCGCGCCGAAATGATGCCCGCGCTGGCCGAAAACCCCTGACCCAGCGGGTTGCCCATCGCCATCACCCAATCGCCCACACGCACCTTGTCGCTATTGGCAAACTTGACGAAGGGCAGGGGCGTTTCGGAGGTCACCTTCAAAAGTGCGATATCGGTTTTGGGGTCTGTCCCGACAAGTTTCGCCTCAAGGCGCTTGCCCGAGAAAAACTCGATCTCGATCTCGTCGGCACCTTCGATCACATGGTTATTGGTGACGATATAGCCGTCTTCCGAGACCACGAAGCCCGATCCCAGTGCGTTGGAGCGGCGCGGACGTGCCGGGCCTTTCTTGCCATCAGGGCCGGGCAGGCCGAAATCCTTGAACAGATCCTCAAACGGAGAGCCGGGCGGGAAATTCGGGCCGACATTCGTCGGCGCTGCAACCGTGGTCGAGGTGGTGATGTTGACGACCGAATTGCTGACCTGATCGACCAGATCGGCAAAGCTTTCCGGGGCTGCGCGTGCATAGGCGGGGCCCGATAGCGGCGCCACAGCCAGAGCCAGCGCCAGCATCGCCGCGCCTATCCCCCCACGCAGAGCCATTCTGGTCTCGGTGACGAATTTCATAAGCCTCTCCCTGTTGCGCAGCGCTCACGAAAGCCGCGCGATTTGCTCTCGGTTTCTTGAAATGTAGGGTCGCAGGGGCGCGAAGGGAAGTTTTCCTTTTCCGGAAAATGCACCCTAGCCGTTAAAATCCGACGCCAAAGGCACGCAGCCCCCACAAGATCGCAACCCCAAAAGCCAGCGTTATCAACCCCAATGCGCGCCGCCGCGCAGGGCCGAGGTCGCGCAGGAATTCCAGCGCCTCCTCGATACGCGAAGGGGCCAGCGCAAGCGCCAGCCCCTCGATCACCAGAACCAGTCCAAGACCGGTCAATAGCCAGATCATCACTGACCCGCTGCGCCTTGTGCAACTGACGAGGCGGTTTTCTTGGAAACCTCCCCGATCGAACGCAGGAAGTCGTCATAGTTGAAGTAAAGGCTGTCGGGCTGCGTCACCAAAGACGAGCTTTGCGATTTCATCGACTCTGAATAAAATTGCAACGCACGGTTAAAGGCAAAGAAGCTTTGATCCTTGGAATAGGCATCCGCATAGATCTTGTTCGCGGTTGCATCTGCTTCCCCCCGGATCACCTCGGCCTCTTTTTGGGCCTGCGAAGTCACCTCGACCACGGTGCGGTCTGCGGTTGCACGCACGCGTTGAGCCGCCTCGGCACCACGGGCGCGCTCGTCTGCGGCCTCGCGTTCACGTTCTGCCCGCATCCTGGCATAGGTGGCCGACAGGTTCTGATCGGGCAGGTCGGTGCGCGTCAGGCGCACGTCGATGACATCAACCCCCAGCGAGGCCGCCTCTTTGCGGGCCAAGTCGCGGATCTGGTTCATCAGCGGCGTGCGGTCTTTGGACAACACAGCCGTCGAGGGAACCGCCCCAAGCACCTCGCGAATTTTCGCGGTCAGCAGGCGATCAAGACGGTCGCGTGCGCCATCTTCACCACTGGTGCCCACAGCTTCGCGGAACCGCACCAGATCGGTGATGCGCCAGCGCGCAAACGCGTCCACCACAAGGCGACGATCATCAAGCGGCGTCACCTCAAGGGGCTGCGTGGTCAGGCTGAGGATACGGTCGTCATATTGCACGACCGTGTCGATCATCGGCCATTTGAAGCTGAGCCCCGGCTTGGTGATCACCTGTTTCACCTGCCCGAATTGCAGCACCAAAGCGCGATGTTTTTCATCCACTACGAAGAAAGAGTTCAGCCCCAGTGCCACGAGGATCACCAGAACACCGAATGCAAAAGGTCCACGCATTAGTTGCTCCCCCCGGTTGTCGTCGTCGTTTTGGCGGGGCTGGACGCGGTTGAACCAGCCGGACGCAGTTGATCAAGCGGCAGATAGGGCACTACGCCGTTTCCACCCGCCTTGGTATCCACGACGACTTTGTTGAGCCCGGACAACACCCGGCCCATCGTTTCGTAATACATCCGGCGCTTGGTCACTTCGGGCGCTTTTTCGTATTCCGTGAGGATCGAGTTAAAGCGCGCAGCGTCACCCTCGGCGGCGTTCACGATCTTGGCGCGATAGCCTTCGGCCTCTTCTTTAAGCTGAGCGGCCTCACCCCGGGCACCTGCAGTCACGGTGTTGGCGTATTTATCGGCCTCTTTTTCCAACCGGTCACGGACCTGTTGCGCGGCTTGCACCTCGCGGAAACTGTCGATCACCTCAGAGGGCGGATCGGCGCGGTTGAAGTTCACCCGCACGATGTTGATCCCCGCATCATAGCTATCAAGCGTGCCCTGAACGGCCGTTTGCAGATCGGCGGCAATCGCGCCACGGTCACGGTTCAGGACCGGCGCCAGTTGCGAACGCGCGATAATGTCGCGCATCGCGGATTCCGACACGGCGCGGATCGTGCCCTGCGGATCGGCGAGGTTGAACAGGTATTTCGCCGGATCGTTGATATTCCAGACCACCTGGAATTCCAGATCGACGATGTTCTGATCGCCCGTCAGCATCAGCCCGCTATCATTCGTGCCAGAGCGCCCCGAGCCGATATCGACCGTTTGCTCGCGCGTGACGGGCACCTTGGTGTAGGTGACGACCGGCCAAGGCGCAAAATTCAGACCCGGCCCTTTGGTCGCGATGTAACGTCCAAACATCAGCTCGACCGAGCGGTTGCCCTGATTGACCTTATAAAACGAGGAGAACGCCCAAAACCCTGCGACCGCGATCACACCGACCAGAATGGCCAGTTTGGCCGGGAAGGGGCCGCCAGCGCCGCCGCCGGTGGGACGATTGGGGCGACCATTGCCGCCGCGTCCGCCCATCAGCACCTTAAGCTGTTCCGAGCCCTTGCGCATGAAGTCTTCGATTTCGGGAATTTGGCCGCCGCCCTCGCCGGGGCGTCGCTGTCCGGGCCGTTTGTTGTCTTGCGGCTCGTCGCGGTCGTCATCGCCGCCGCCACTGCCACCGCCGCCCCAGGGGCCTCCGTTGCTCATATGGTCCTCACCTTTCCGTTATCTCCCGGAACACTTGGGCATTCCGTTCGTGATTTCAATAATGACGTACCGGGTTACGCATAGTCACCAGTTCTTCGGCCATCGTGGGATGGACTGCGCAAGTTGCATCAAATTGTTCTTTGGTCGCGCCCATCTTCATCGCGATGGCGACCATCTGGATCATCTCGCCCGCATCGGGCGCGACAATATGACAGCCCAGCACCGCGCGGCTATCGCGACACACGATCAGCTTCATCAGCACGCGGTCATCGGCCCCAGCAAACCCCGAGCGCATCGGTTTGAAGCTGGAGACATAGATCTCGGCCTGACCACGTTCGGCGGCCTCTTCCTCGGTAATGCCGCAGGTGCCGAACTCGGGTTGGGTGAACACGGCCGAGGCCACCAGTTCGTGATCCATATGTTTGGGTTTCGCGCCAAAAACGGTATCGGCAAAGGCATGGCCCTCGCGGATCGCAACTGGCGTGAGGTTGATGCGGTTGGTCACATCGCCCACCGCGTAGATTGAGGGGATATTGGTTTGCGACCACTGATCCACGACGATCTCGCCGCGCTCGCCCAGGGTGACGCCCGCAGCTTCCAGGCCCAGCCCCTCGGTATTGGGCACGCGCCCCGTGGCGTAAAGCACCGCGTCAAAGCGCGTCTCGCGCCCATCGCCGCAGGTCACGACCAGCTCGTCGCCCTGCTTGGTGATCTCGGTGATCACCATATGCGTGTGAATATTGATCCCGCGTGCCGCCATCTGATCGACGATCAGATCGCGCGCCTCGGTATCAAAACCGCGCAGCAGTGGCGAGCGGTTGAACTGCGTCACGCTCACGCCCAATCCATTCAGGATGCAGGCAAATTCGCACGCGATATAGCCCCCGCCCACGATCAGGATGCGCTTGGGCAGGGCCGCCATCTTGAAGATGTCGTTGGAGGTCATCACCAGATCGCTGCCGGGGAAGTCGGGCACAAAAGGCTGCCCGCCGGTCGCCACCAGAATATGCTTGGCCGAGGCGGTGCTGCCATCGGCGAGCGTCACCTCATGCGCACCAGAAACCGTGGCGCGCTGATCGTAGACGGTCACGCCCGCGTTGGACTGGCCCTTGCGATAGATTGCCTCAAGACGGTCGAGTTCGTTATCCAGCTTGGTGCGAAACGCCATCCAGTCGAAATCACCGCAGTGCGCGTCCCAGCCATAGGCGCGCGCCTCGCGGATTGACCCGGGTGCGGTCGAAGCGAATACCATCAGCTTTTTGGGCACACAGCCGCGGATCACACAGGTGCCGCCCATCCGGTATTCTTCGGCCAACGCGACCTTGGCACCGTATTCCGATGCCGCAATACGCGCCGCGCGCACCCCGCCCGAGCCGCCACCGATGACGAAAAGATCATAGTCAAAATGCATCGAATCTATTGCCTTGTTTCCGTGTCATCGCGTTGTCGGCGCACTGTGATCGCAGATCTGCGCCGTGCCCGAACCATCGCGCCCGACCGCCGCTTACACAGGCGATCCGGCGGAAGGCTGGCGTGTTTCATTCCATATCGTGGAAGATGTTGTCATCCTCGGCGAAATCGACTTTCTCATTGGCGATGCTGCCATCGTTGATATCGCGGATCTCGACCTTGCCATCAGAGCCGCCGATGATCACCATGTCGCAGATATCGATAAACAGCCCGTTTTCGACCACGCCCGGGATCTGGTTCAACACCAGCGCAATCTGGCGCGCATTGCCGATCCGGTTGAGATGCAGATCGACGATGTAATTGCCCTCATCGGTGACATAGGGCTGGCTGCCGTTCAGGCGCAGCGTGGTCTGCCGTCCCAGCACATCCATCGATTCCAGCAATTCCTCGATCAAGGCGCGCGAGGTTTGCCAGCCAAAGGGGATCACCTCAACGGGCAGCGGGAAGGCGCCCAGATGGTTCACCTCTTTCGAAGCATCGGTGATCACCACCATCTGATCGGACGCGGTCGCCACGATCTTTTCTTGCAACAAGGCCCCGCCGCCGCCTTTGATCAGGTTCAATTCGCGGTCGAACTCATCGGCACCGTCGATCGTGATATCAAGCCATTTCGCCTCATCGAGCGACACCACGTCAATGCCCACCTGACGCGCCAGATCGGCGGTGCGCGTTGAGGTTGGCACGCCTTGCAGGCGCAGCCCCTCTTGGCGCACGCGTTCGCCCAGACAACGCACCATCCAAGCGGCGGTTGATCCGGTTCCCATGCCCACGCGCATTCCGTCTTCGATCAGGTCAACGGCGCGGCGGGCGGCGGCGAATTTCGCCTTATCGATAGGGGAGAGGTCGGCAGGCATCGGTCACTCCATTATAGGGTATTTGCACTGCTTATAGGCAATCGCGCCAAGCGGTGCGAGCGCGAATTGACCCCCTGCGGCGTTTCGCAAGGGGCGCGCGCATCAGGCGCGCAGCAACTTTGCCAGCCCGCCGCGTCGCTTGGACAGACGACGTGCATGACCGGGGGGTAAAATTGCGCGCGCGGGCAGGGCGGATAGCGGTTTTTTTTGCGCAAGCGCTGCGCAGCCTGATCGCCTTGCTCGTCTCAATGCCGCGCAGCACTTGCGGGCCGGGCAGCAGGATTTCGGCGCGTACCCCTTGGGCAAAGTTGATCTCGGGGTGATCAAAGAGAAAGTGTAGTCATTCGATGCCGGGGGGCGTGGAGTTGGTATTGCCCTCAGCGCTCGTGTCCGCAGTGGCGTCGGACGCAGACGGATCTGTGCCTGAAATCGGCATCATTCCCCCGAATTGATCGCCTCGAACATTCCCCAAATTGGTGAAAATCGCGTCAGACATGCCTATTTTCTCGCTGCAAACGTCGCTTTGGGGCTGTTACGGCAGGGGCAAACCCGGCACTCTGCGGGCGTGGGGTCAACCGGGCAGGGAGAGCGGATGTTTCTCAGCGTTTTTGATATGTTCAAGATCGGCGTCGGGCCGTCTTCGTCGCATACGATGGGGCCGATGGTGGCGGGTGCGCGGTTTCTCGATACGTTGCGCAGCTCGCCCTTTGTGGCGCATGGGCTGCGGGTGCGGCTGCATGGCTCGCTGGCGTTTACCGGCAAGGGCCATGCGACTGATCGCGCCAGCATCCTTGGCCTCGCAGGCTTTACCCCCGAAGACTATGATCGCGACGCCGCCGATGCAGCGCTGGCAGCCAATGCGCGCGACAAGCGGCTCTGCCCGCCCGGTTTGGCACCGATGGTCTTTGATCCTGAAACCGATCTGATTTTCGATTATGGCCCGCCACTGCCAGCGCATGCCAATGGCATGGTGATATCGGCGCTGGATGCGCAGGGTGATGTGGTCCTGCAAGAGGTCTATTATTCGATCGGCGGCGGGTTTGTGCGCACCCAAGCCGAGCTGGACGCGGTCACCGATGCCGCGCGCGATGCCCCTTCGCCCGTGCCCTTCCCGTTTCGCACCGCCGAAGAAATGCTGGCGATGGCGCAAAGCTCGGGACTGTCCATCGCGCAGATGAAACGCCGTAACGAGCTGCGCTTTCGCGATGTGGCGACGTTGGATGCGGGGCTTGCCAAGATCTGGGCCGCGATGCGCGATTGCATGGAGCGCGGGCTGACCACCGACGGCGAGTTGCCCGGTGGATTGCACGTCAAGCGCCGCGCCCGCGCGATCCATGAAAGCCTGCGCGTGGATTGGGGGCGCAACCTGACCCCGCCGCATCAGATCAATGACTGGATTTCGGCCTATGCGATGGCGGTGAACGAGGAAAACGCCGCTGGTGGGCAGGTGGTGACTGCTCCCACCAATGGCGCGGCGGGGGTGGTGCCTGCGGTGATTCGCTATTGGCTTGATCATGTGCCCTCGGCCAGCGCTGCGAAAATTCCCGATTTTCTGCTGACGGCGGCGGCGGTGGGCGGGTTGATCAAGACCAACGCGTCAATCTCGGGTGCGGAATGCGGCTGTCAGGCCGAGGTTGGATCGGCGGCGGCCATGGCCGCAGCGGGGATGGCGGCGGTTCTGGGCGGCACGCCTGCGCAGATCGAGAATGCTGCCGAGATCGCGTTGGAGCATCATTTGGGCATGACCTGCGATCCGGTCAAAGGGCTGGTGCAGGTGCCCTGCATCGAGCGCAACGGTCTGGGCGCGATCAAGGCGATTTCGGCCGCGAGCCTTGCGTTGCGCGGTGACGGGACGCATTTCGTGCCCCTCGATGCCGCGATTGAAACCATGCGCCAGACCGGGCGCGACATGCACGAACATTACAAGGAAACCAGCCTTGGCGGTTTGGCCGTGAACGTGCCCAACTGCTGACCCTAGCGCTGCAAAATCAGCTTGCCGCGCGAAAATTCAACCTTCGCAAAGCGCGTCAGATAGGTCATTCCCAACAGCGAGGTGTCCATCTGCCCGCGATTGACCACTGCGCGCAGGTTCTGGTCGTGGATCGGCCCCAGATCGAAGCTGTCGATGCGGATCGGCGCGGTCGCCACGACCCCGTTCGCGGTTGAGGCCTGCCCGATATAGGCCAGCCCGTTGGTGTCGATGCCCGCCCGCGCGGCATCCTTTTGCGTCAGCACGATCTGGCTGGCCCCGGTATCGACCACAAAGCGGATCGGCGTGCCATTGACCCCGGCGGTCAGGTAATAATGGCCATCGGGGGCTTGGTTGACCTCAATCTTGCCATCGGTCATCACCGCTTGCTCGGGGATCACCACTTGGCGCTGGATGTCCGACCACAGGCCCACCGCCGCCAGCGTGCCCAGAAAGATCAGCCCCCAGATCGCGGCTTGTTGCAGGGTGCGCCCGGGACGGCGGCGAATTTCCAAGGCGAAATAGCCGCCTACAGCGATAAACAGCAGGCCGAGATAGACCAGCCTGCCCCAATTTTCGGTTATGATCGACTCTACCACGCGGGCCTCGTTACGCTACTCGCCTAGGACAAGATGTAGGGCGGCTGCACGCGAATTCACAGAGGGCGCTTTGCCTCAGCCCGCAAGGCCCATCAAGCCCGCACCGCGCAAACCGTCCAGAATGAATTGCACCGCCAAGGCCGCCAGCAACATCCCCAGCAAACGCGTGACCACCATCGTGCCGGTGCGCCCCAGCATTCGCTCAATCGGCGAGGCGAGCAGGAACATTGCCATCATGCAGGCCAGAACCGCATACATCACACCAATAATTGCACCGACATGCAGCCAGTCAGCGCCCGGCTTGCCCGCCAGCAGGATCATCGTGGCCAAGGCACCGGGGCCTGCGATCAGCGGTGTGGCGAGCGGGAAGACCGAGGGGTCGTGATCGGGCTCGACCTCGTGCTCCTCGCCTTGCTGCTCGCGCCGCTTGGTGCGCCGCTCAAACAGCATGTCCAACGCGGTCAGGAACAGCAAAATACCGCCGCCGATGCGAAAGGCGGGCATTGAGATGCCAATCCCGGCCAGAATCTTGTCGCCAAAGATCCCGAACAAGGTCAGCAACCCGCCCCCGATCAGCACCGCGCGGATTGCCACGCGCATCCGGGCCCTGTGGCTTTCTCCCAAGGTGAGGGCCACGAAGACCGGCGTGAGACCGATCGGGTCGATGATGACGAAAAGGGTCACGAAAGCGGTGATATATTCGGCGCCTGACACGATCCCTCCGGGGTTTTGTCCTCAGCGCGACCCTAGCCGTTCGCCTTATCTCCCGCCAGCCCTTCCGCCGCGTCTTGCGGGCGGGGCGGGGGCAGGGCGGCGCGGATCTTGGCTGCCAGACTGGCCGCCCCGGCGGCGAGGCGCGGATCGTCCACCTGCTCGGCCAGATCCAAAAGATGCGCCAGCGCGCTTTGCTCTTCATCGGTCAGCACAAGCGCGGGCAGCGCCACCGCACGGCGCAGAATATAGCCCACGCCGCGCTCGCCCTCGACGGGCACGCCATAGGCCGAGATTTCGGCCATGTCGCGCCAGATCGTGCGCTCGGAGACGTTGAGGTGCCCCGCCAGATCGCGCGCGCGATGCATTTTGCCATCGCGCAGGATCGCGATGATCTGTTGCAACCGCTCGTCCCGCGTCATGGCCATTTCGCTGCGTTCCTGTGTGATCTTGGGCGCGATGAGCCTAGCGCCCCCGAGGGCAACTGACAATGAACTGTCAGTAATCTGCGCCAAGACAGTGCTCATAGGGCGAATCTCTCTAGGATTGGGGCGCGCATGGTCATAAATACTTCCCTTGAACGAAGAACGCAGGCGGCGGGTCTGCGCTCGAGGGGAGAAAACAATGCTTAACAATATCGGCCTACCCGGCCTTCTGCTGATCGCTGTTGTGGTGCTGGTCCTGTTCGGGCGCGGCAAGATCTCGTCGTTGATGGGCGAGGTCGGCAAGGGCATCACGTCCTTCAAGAAGGGCGTCAAAGAGGGCACCGACGAGATCGAGACTGCCTCGCTTGAAGACGAGACCGAGGCGCGCGACATCACGCCGAAAAAAGAAAAAGACAAGGTCTGAGGTCTGATTGCGCATCATGCCGCGCGGCGTGATGCACCCGTGAACCGCTGACCGGAGGGTCTGATTTCGCATGCTCGATATCGGTTGGAGTGAACTTCTGCTGATTGGCGTCGTGGCGCTGATCGTGGTGGGTCCCAAGGACTTGCCCAAGATGTTTCATCAGCTTGGACGGATGACCGCCAAGGCCAAGGCCATGGCGCGCGAGTTCTCCTCGGCGATGGAGGATGCGGCCAAGGATAGCGGTCTGGATGAGGCGGCCAATTCGGTGCGCGATCTCAAAAAGCTGACCTCGAAAAAGTCGCTTGGGCTGGATGCGCTGGAAAAGGCTGCTGACAGTTTTGAGAAATGGGAGCCCAAAGGGCCCGGCGCAGCCAAACCCAATACGCTGCAGCCCGATCCCGAGGCCACGCCGCCCAAGCCCGCGCCCGCAAGCGCCGCAAAATCGGCGGCGAAGAAACCAGCGGCGAAGAAACCCGCTGCCAAATCGGCTGCGACGGCGAAAGCCGCACCCAAAGCCCCGGCAGCGAAAGCCGCAAGTGCCAAGAAAGCGCCTGCAAAGACCGCCGCCAAATCCGCGCCTAAATCAACGCCCAAAGCAACGGCGGCGAAGACATCTGCCAGCGCACGCAAGACCGCAGCGGCCAAACCCGCGCCCAAGAAAGATGACGCATGAGCGACCCCGATGACATGGAGCAAAGCGCTGCGCCGCTGATTGAGCACCTCGCGGAATTGCGCACCCGGATCCTGTATTCGCTGGGCGCGTTCGTGGTGGCAATGGTGGTCTGCTACACGGTGTGGAACCCGATTTTCAACTTTCTCACTCGCCCGGTCTGCCACGCGCTGTCCTCTCGCGGAGAGCAATGCGGGCTCTATCTGATCAAGCTGCAAGAAGGCTTCTTCGTCGCGATCAACATCTCTTTCTTGGGTGGGTTCGCGCTGTCTTTCCCGATCATCGCCTATCAGATGTGGCGCTTTGTGGCGCCGGGTCTTTATAAGAATGAAAAGAACGCGTTCCTGCCGTTCCTGGTTGCCTCGCCAATCATGTTTTTCCTCGGCGCGGCTTTCGCCTATTACGTGATCTTGCCGCTGGCGTTCAATTTCTTCCTTGGTTTTCAGCAAGGTGATATGGCCGCGCATCAAGGCAGCAATGAGATGGCCGCGATCGGCTTTCAGGGCTCGGTGCAGGAATATCTCAATCTGACGATCAAATTCGTGATGGCCTTTGGCATCTGTTTCCAGCTGCCAGTGTTGCTGTCGCTGATGGGCAAGGCGGGGCTGGTGTCCTCGGCAGGGCTTGGCAATATGCGCAAATATGCCGTCGTCGCGATCCTGATCGTGGCCGCGATTGCCACGCCGCCCGATGTCGTCAGCCAAGTGATTTTGTTCACCGTGGTCTATGGTCTCTATGAGATTTCGATCCAGCTGGTGAAGCGGATTGAAAAGACCCGTGAGGCCCGGATGCGCGCCGACGGCACATGGATCGACCCCGAAGAATGGGACGAAGATGAAGACGAGGGCGAAGACGAGGGGCGTTCATGAGCGATGATGCGATTGGCCGGATTGCCGAGGCGCTGGAACGACTTGCCCCCGCGCCGCAACCCGCCCCGGATATGACCTGCGCCGATGCCTTCATCTGGCACACCGCGCCTGACCGGCTGGAATCTGTCGCGCAGGTCTCGCGGGTCGATCTGGGGCTGTTGCACGGGATCGATCGATCGCGCGACACGCTATTGGCCAATACGCTGCAATTTGCGCGCGGATCGGCGGCCAATAATGCGCTGCTCTGGGGCGCACGCGGAATGGGGAAGTCCTCACTGGTGAAGGCGGCGCATGCGGCGGCGGTGGCCGAAGGCTTGCCGCTCAAGCTGGTGGAACTGGCGCGGGAGGATCTGCCCTCGGTCGGGCGGCTGCTGGCGCATCTGCGCGCTGAACCCGATCTGCGCTTCGTGCTGTTTTGCGATGACCTGAGCTTTAGCCATGACGATCAGCATTACAAATCGCTCAAGGCGGTTCTGGATGGCGGGATCGAGGGGCGGCCAGCCAATGTGATCCTTTACGCGACTTCGAACCGGCGTCACCTGATGCCGCGCGACATGATCGAGAACGAACGCTCCACCGCGATCAACCCCTCCGAGGCGGTCGAGGAAAAAGTGTCGCTTTCGGATCGTTTCGGGCTCTGGCTGGGCTTTCACCCCTGTTCGCAAGATGAGTATCTGACGATGATCGCGGGCTATTGCGCGGCCTACGGGGTGCAGATTGACGCCGAAACCTTGCGCGCTGAGGCAATCGAATGGCAGGCGACGCGCGGGTCGCGCTCGGGTCGCGTGGCGTGGCAATATTTTACCGATCTCGCCGGACGCCAAGGTATCGCGATCTGATTGCGACCGAACAGGGGGGCGCTGCCCCTCTTTGCTGCGCAAATTCACCCCGGGATATTTTGGGAATTTGGAAGCCAAACTTTTCTTCGCTTCCAAATTCCCAAAATATCCCGGGGGAGTCTCGTGTAACGAGACGGGGGCAGCGCCCCCCTTGCGGCGGCTTGCGGGTCGCATTAGCCTTTCGTCAAAGCGGCAAGTGCTGCACCCACAAAGCCCTCGGAGCTTTCATGAAAATCGGTATCCTTCAAACCGGCCAATCGCCTGATGTGCTGCGCGAAGAAGCGGGGGATTACCCCGATATGTTCGAACGCCTTCTAGCGGGGCGCGGGTTGGAGTTCGTGCGCTATGATGTCGAGAATATGGAGTTGCCGAAAGACGTGCATGACTGCGAGGGCTGGTTGATTACCGGCTCGCGTCATGGCGCCTATGAGGATCATCCATTCATCGCTCCGCTTGAGCAATTTATCCGCGATACGGTTGCGGCGAATGTCCCGCTGGTGGGGATTTGTTTTGGCCATCAGATTATCGCGCAGGCGTTGGGCGGGCGGGTTGAGAAATATCCGCAGGGGTGGGCCGTTGGTCCGCAGGATTATGATTTTGAGGGCGAGGCGATTACGCTTAACGCATGGCATCAGGATCAGGTGACGGAAATCCCGTCCACGGCCAAGCCCATAGCGCAAAACGATTTTTGTCGCTATCCTGCGCTGATATACGGGGATCGTGCGTTTTCGGTGCAGGCCCATCCAGAGTTTCGCGACGGCTTTGTTGACGGGCTGATGGCAACGCGCGGACAAGGCGTGGTGCCCGAACCTCTGATGCAGGCGGCGCGAGCGCGGCTGGGTCAGCCCAACGGATCGCAACGCATCGCCGAAATGATCGCGGATTTTTTCTTGCAAGACAGGGCGCTGGCGCGCCCGGAAAGCTGACAGATGAGCCAGACATCGGATTGGACCGACAAGATCCCGCAAGCGGCGCGTGACTACCTGAACGGGCGCCGCCTTGACGAGGTGGAATGTATCGTCGCCGATATTGCGGGGGTGGCGCGCGGCAAGGCGATGCCGGCCTCGAAATTCAAGTTTCAGGATCGGTTTTTCCTGCCGAACTCGATCTTTTTGCAAACGATCACGGGCGAGTGGACGGATAACCCCAGCGGTGCCTTTACCGAGCCGGACATGATCCTGACGCCTGATTTCTCGACCGCGACCGCCGCGCCTTGGACGGCAGATTGGACCTTGCAGATCATTCACGATGTCGAGGATCAAGAGGGCAATCCGGTTCCGATCGCGCCGCGCAATGTGCTCAAGCGGGTCTTGGCGCTGTATGAGGCCGAGGGCTGGCGCCCGGTCATCGCGCCTGAGATGGAATTCTTCCTCGTTGCGCGCAATATCGACCCCAACCAGCCGATCATTCCGCCGATGGGGCGTTCGGGGCGGCGCGCAGCGGCGAAACAGGCCTATTCGATGAGCGCGGTCGATGAATATGGCAAGGTGATCGACGATATCTATGATTTCGCCGAAATGCAGGGCTTTGAGATCGACGGCATCTTGCAAGAGGGCGGTGCGGGGCAGATCGAGATCAACCTTGCGCATGGCGACCCGGTGCATCTGGCCGATCAGATTTTCTACTTCAAGCGGCTGATCCGCGAGGCGGCCTTGCGCCACGATTGCTTCGCGACCTTCATGGCCAAGCCGATCGAGGGCGAGCCGGGCTCGGCGATGCATATCCACCAATCGGTGATCGACATCAAAACCGGCGAGAACATCTTTTCCAACCCCGATGGCAGCGAGACCGAGGCGTTCATGCACTGCATCGCGGGGCTGCAAAGCCATCTGCCGGCGGTGATTGCGCTGCTTGCGCCCTATGTGAACAGCTATCGTCGCTACGTTCCCGATTTTGCCGCGCCGATCAATCTGGAATGGGGGCGTGACAACCGCACCACCGGCTTGCGGGTGCCGATCTCGGGGCCTGCCGCGCGCCGGATCGAGAACCGTTTGGCGGGGATGGATTGCAACCCCTATCTGGGGCTCGCGGCGTCTTTGGCTTGCGCCTATATTGGGCTCAAGGAAAAGAAGATGCCCAAGCCCGAATGTCTGGGCGATGCCTATATGTCGGCCGAAGATGTGCCCGTGACCTTGGGCGATGCGCTGGATTTGATGAGCGAAAGCGCCCCGGTTCGCGATGTGCTGGGAGAGGAATTCTGTAATGTGTATGAGGCGGTAAAGCGCAATGAATACAAAGAGTTCCTGCAAGTCATCAGCCCGTGGGAGCGTGAACACCTGCTGTTGAACGTGTGATCTGATGGATCTGCTTTTCGCCAATGATCGCCAAGGTGAGCACGCGCCAAGCTATTATGCTGCCACCGCGCTGACGGATCGACGCTGGCCCGAGTTGAAGGGGCGGCACGACACCAATGTGTGTGTCGTGGGGGCGGGCTTCACGGGGCTGTCGGCGGCGCTGCATCTGGCGCAACGCGGCTTTGGCGTGACCCTGCTAGAGGCCCACCGTGTCGGCTTTGGCGCAAGCGGGCGCAATGGTGGGCAGGTGGGCTCGGGGCAGCGTCTTGAGCAAGACGATCTTGAGGCCGCGCATGGCCCCGAGATGGCGCGCAAGCTGTGGGATCTGGGCCAAGAAGCCAAGCAGCTGATCCGCGATCTGATTGCGGATCACGCGATCCCCGTGACCCTGCATCCCGGCATCGTTCACGCCTGCCGCACAGCCGCTGAGGTCACCCATTCCCATCATATGGCGGAAAAGCTGGCGCGCGAGTATGGCTATGATCAGGTGCAGCCGCTGGACCGGGACGCGTTGCACGCGATCTTGCCCTCCGATGCCTATCTGGGCGGCGATATCGACCGGGGCGCGGGCCATCTGCATCCTCTGAATTTTGCGCAAGGGTTGGCGCTGGCTTGTGACAAGGCCGGGGTGCAAATCCATGAGAATTCGCATGTGCATCACATCCGCCCCGGCGCGAAGGTGCGGGTGCAAACGCGCCACGGCCATATCGACGCCGATCATCTGATCTTTGCAGGCAATGGCTATATGGGCCAGCTTGCGCCGCGCGTGTCCAGCCGGGTGATGCCGATCAACAATTTCATCATCGCAACCGAGCCGCTTGGGGATCGCGTCGCGCAGGTCTTGCGCGAAAACGTGGCCGTAGCCGACACCAAATTCGTGGTGAATTACTGGCGGCTGTCCGAGGACAATCGTCTGCTGTTTGGCGGGGGTGAAAGCTATGGCTACCGCTTTCCCGATATCCTGAAAACCGTGCGCAAGCCGATGCTGGAGGTCTATCCGGGCCTCGCTGATACCCGCATCGACTACGCTTGGGGCGGCACGCTGGCCATCACCCGTTCGCGGATGCCCTATTTCGCGCGCCCGCTGAAGAATGCGCTCTCGGCCAGCGGGTTTTCCGGGCATGGCGTGGCGATGGGCACGCTGGCGGGCAAAATCATGGCCGAGGCGGTGGCCGGTCAAGCGGAGCCGTTCGATCTGATGGCGGGGCTGAACGTGCCAAGCTTTCCGGGCGGCGGCATGTTGCGCAGCCCGCTTTTGGCGCTGGCGATGACGTGGTTTGCGATGCGCGACCGGATCGGGCTGTAACGCGGCCCCCGCTGTGGCAGATTTGCACGATATACTGTTGCATACCCTCAAACGCTTGATTGCGGGGCGGTTTCGTCTCAGCAAGCAGTAACGGCACTGTGAGCCACAGGAATTTGCGATGGACCCGATATCTGATCACCCGCAGCGCTATGCGCTGGTCAACGAGCTTCACGCCCGCCCCTATCCAAGGTTGAGCGTGCCCGGCCATGCCGTTTATGTCGCCTTCAAAGAGCCCCATAATGCGGCCAATCGCGACCGCGCCAAGGATCAAGAGCATCTGCAAGCGCTGCTTACCCGCGCCGGCGCGACCCCGCCGCAAACCGGGATCACCCATTACGCGGGCAGGATCGGGCGCCATGAGCTGAAATGGGAAAGCCATACCGAGTTCACGACCTATCTCGCCTTTGCGCCCGGCACCTCGGCGCGCCCCTTTGACCCTGCCGAAACCGAGGTTTTTCCGCCAAGCTGGATCGCTTCGGGGCCGGGGGGGCGGCTTGCCGCCGTGCAGATCCGCATCGAGGAACTGCCCGCCAACCCCGATGATATCGACCCGTTCCTAGAGCAATGGTTCGTCGCCGAAAGCCTTGTATGCACCTGGGTGCTGGACGGGGCGGCGGTTGTGGCGGGCGATTTCCGAATTGATCCCAATGGTCAGATGCGGTTCGCGGTTTTCGTGCGTCCGGGCACCGGGCCGGGGCGGATCGGGCGCACGGTGCAGCGCCTGTGCGAGTTGGAAACCTATCGTGCGATGTCGATGCTGGGCCTGACGCGCGGGCGCGATCTGTCGCATCGCCTCAACGCCCTTGATCCCAAACTGACCGCATTGGTCGAAGGCATGGGCGATGATGCGCGCTCTGCCGAGGCGACGTTACACGGCTTGCTGGAAATCTCGGCCGAGCTGGAGAGCCTTGCGGTGCAGCACTCCTTCCGGTTCTCGGCCACGGGCGCCTATGAGGCGATCGTGCGTGAACGCGTCGAAAGCCTGCGCGAAAACCGCTTTGAAGGGCGTCAAAAGCTGAGCGAGTTCATGGCGCGGCGCTATGACCCGGCGGTGCGCACGGTGAAATCTGCCGAAACGAGGCTGCGTCAGATGGTGACGCGCGCGGCGCGTGCGGGCGAGTTGCTGCGCACGCGAGTGGATGTGGAACGCTCGGCGCAGAACCAGAAACTGCTGGAAAGCATGGATCGGCGATCAGACCTGCAACTTAAATTGCAACACACGGTCGAGGGGCTGTCGGTCGTCGCGATCAGCTATTACGCGGTCAGTCTGGCGGGCTATCTGGCCTATCCGGTGGCCAAGCAGGTCGGGATTTCGAAAGAGCTGATGGTTGCCGGGCTGACGCCGCTGGTGATCTTGATGGTCTGGCTGATGATCCGGCGCATTCATAACAGCGTGGGCAAGCACTAGGCCCGCCCACGCAAGTGCCTCAGAAATCTGCTGTTGCAGGGTCCGGCCCGATCCGGCCATCCTTGGAATCGAGCGCGGCGATCTGGGCCATCTCTTCCATGGTCAGTTCAAAGTCGAACACCGAGATATTCTCGCGCATCCGGTCGTGATTGGACGATTTTGGAATGGTGATCAGACCAAGCTGAATCTCCCAGCGCAAAATCACCTGCGCGGCGGACTTGCCATAGCGCGAGGCGATCTCGATCAGGGCGGGTTCGGTTAGCAATTCGCCTTGCCCCAGCGGTGACCAACATTCCGTCGCTATGCCCAGTTTTGCATGGGCGGCGCGCTGGCTGAGTTGTTGAAACCGCGGGTGCAGTTCCACCTGATTGAGCGCCGGGGTCACGCCGGTTTCATCGACCAGCCGCTCGAGGTTCTCGGGCAGGAAATTCGACACGCCGATGGCACGCACGCGGCCCTCGTCGCGCAGCCGAATGAACGCCTTCCAGGTCTCGACGAACTTATCTTTGGCGGGCATCGGCCAGTGGATCAGATAGAGATCAAGCGTGTCGAAGCCCAGCTTACCCACGCTTTCATCAAAGGCGCGCAGGGTCTCGTCATAACCTTGCTGATCGTTCCAAAGCTTTGAAGTTACGAAAATGTCTTCGCGCGCCACATCACTTTGCGCGATGCCTTTGCCCACGCCGAGCTCATTGCCATAAATGGCGGCTGTGTCGATATGGCGATAGCCGTTATTGAGCGCGCTCATGACGATGCCGGGCGCTTCGTCATCGGGCATTTTCCACACGCCAAGCCCGAGTTGCGGGATTTTCGTGCCATCGTTGAGGGTGATCATCGGGACAGACATGGAGGCTCTCCTTTATTGCGGTTGGCCACGAGGGTAGGGCGCAACGCAACAGAGGAAAGGCGATCACGAAGAAGCTATGGGTCCCCGCGCGGAAAGCGTTTGCGGTTCTCAAGATCGTTGAGATCCATGTGATTGCGCATATAGGCTTCGGAGGCCTTCTTGAGCGGCTGGTAATCCCACGGGTAGTGCCCGCCCTGTCGCAGCGCCTCATAGACGACCCAGCGCCGCGCTTGGCTTGCGCGCACATCCTGATCGAACCGCTCCACGCCCCAACGCTGGGCGGCCTCGGTTTTCAGCGCGGCGAGCGTATCGGCATGCGCAGGGTCGGTGGCGAGATTGGTCAATTCATGCGGGTCGGCCTGCAGATCGAACAGTTGATCGGGGTCCAGCGCGCAGAGGTTCAGCTTGAAACGCCCCTTGCGCAGGCTCACCAGCGGCGCAAATGACCCCTCGGCGGCATATTCCATCGCCACGGGGGCGGTGCGCGGAGTGCCGTGCGCCAGCGGCAACAGGCTTTGCCCGTCGATCCATGGGGCGATCTCGGCCAGCGAAATCCCCGCCAGATCGCATAGTGTCGGGGTCACGTCGATGGTCGAAACCGGATCGCTGATCAGCCCCGGCGCGAGGTCGGGGTCGCAGAGCATCATCGGCACGCGGGACGAGCCCTCATAAAAGCTCATCTTGAACCACAGCCCGCGCGCGCCCAGCATATCGCCGTGATCCGAGACAAACAGGATCGTGGCCTCTTGGCGCGTGTCTTGCAGCACCTGCAGCAGCGTTCCGATCTGATCGTCGAGATAGGACAGGTTGGCGAAATAGGCGCGGCGCGAACGGCGGATATCCTCAACGGTAATGTCGAAGGCCTGCCAGTCATTGGCCTCTAGCAAGCGCTTGGAATGGGCGTCTTGATCCTCAAAGGGGATCACGCCGACCTCTGGCTCCAGATGCGCGCAATCCTCATATAAATCCCAGTATTTCTGACGCGCAACATAGGGGTCATGCGGATGTGTGAAACTGACCGTCAGCATCCATGGGCGCGCATCATCGCCGCGCGCCAGATCATAGAGCTTCATGCGCGCCTCATGCGCGACATTGTCGTCATATTCCAACTGGTTGGTGATCTCGGCCACGCCCGCCCCGGTGACCGAGCCCATATTGTGATACCACCAATCGATCCGCTCACCGGGTTTGCGGTAATCGGGCGTCCAGCCGAAATCGGCGGGGTAGATATCGGTGGTCAGACGTTGCTCAAAGCCGTGCAACTGATCAGGGCCGACGAAGTGCATCTTGCCCGATAGGCAAGTCTGATAGCCCGCGCGGCGCAGATGATGGGCATAGGTCGGAATGTCCGAGCGGAACTCGGCGGCGTTGTCATAGACGCCATTGCGCGAGGGAAGCTGGCCCGACATGAAGGCCGCCCGCCCCGGCGCACAGAGTGGTGAGCCGGTATAGGCATTGGCAAAACGCACCGATTTCGCGGCCAGCTTTTTCAGATTGGGCAGATGCAGCCAGTCGGCGGGGCCATCGGGAAACAACGTGCCGTTGAGCTGATCAACCATCAAGATCAAGATATTGCGCTGGGTCATGGGGCTCCTCGCGGTCGGCGTGAGACAGGGCAGGGCGCGCCTTGCACGCCACTCTTTCCATCGCGTCTATCGAAGGCAGACCCCACGGCGCAACCCTGATCGCGCCCGCACCCCGCCCTTAGGCGGCCGCGATCAGTCGCGCCTCATAGCGTCTCAGGCTCGGGCGCGCCGCCGGATAGGCAAGCGTGCCCGCCGCCAATTCCGGGAATAACATCAACAGCTCACGCCGGGGGCCGTCCTCCATATCGCGCAGAGTGGCAACGCCGGGCTGGTAGCTTTCGCTCCACAGCCCGTCCGAGGACAGAATTTCATGCTGATCGAACATCAGGTGGATATAGATCACCTCTTGCACGCTTTCGTCGCGCGCAATCCCGGGCAGCCCGTCCAGATGATGCGCGGCGGCCAGCGCCTCGGGCTCGCCGCACAGCAACTCCGCGCGCGGCCCGGTCAACAGCAGCCGATGTTGCGGCGAAACCCGCATTTCGCGTATCGGCATGTCGGGGCCAAGTGCGCCCGGCGCGATCCGCATCGGGTAAAACGCTGGCGTGGCGCGCAGTTCGCACAGGTTAAGGTGGCGTCTGCCGATCCAGCGGATCGTCTGATAGCCATTGTCGCGCGTCAGCACGCGCGCGCCGACCTCGAGGTCCTCGACCAAGCGCTCTCCGTGCAGCGTTGCGATCCGCGTGCCGGGCGTGAAACAGGGGATCACGCGCTCGATATTAGTGAAACTCATCGTGCCGACGACATTGCCCGAGGGGTCGAGGAATTCGACCGAGCCATTCTCGGGATTGCCCGGATCAAAGGTGATATTCGTAAGGTCCTTGCCCCAGTCGCGCAGATCAAGCGTGTCGAAATCGGTGCCGCCCTCGCCCCCGTCGACGACATCGCCATTGGTCAGGTTGACGAAGGTGTCCTGATCATCGCCCCCCGAAAGCGTGTCAGCCCCCGCACCGCCAGTCAGCGTGTCATTGCCCGCGCCACCCAGCACGGTGTCATTGCCTGCGCCACCATCAAGGCTGTCATTGCCGCTGCCACCATCGACAAGATCGTTGCCCGCGCCGCCCAGCACAGTGTCATTATCCGCGCCTCCATAAAGGCTGTCATCGCCCCCCGCGCCGTCGATGTAGTCATTGCCGCCATTGCCGTAAAAGACGTTGGTGTAGCCGTCTGTTGGGTCGGTCGAGAATCCGTCAAACCCCACCAAACTGTCGCCATAGGCCGAGCCATAAATCCCATCCACGCCCGACAGCGTATCACCCGCCGCATCCCCGCCCGAGGCGGTGGCCGCGCCCAAGTTGATGTTCACGCCTGCGCCGCTATCGGTGTAATCGACGTAGTCCATGCCGCTGCCGCCGTTCAGCACATCCGCGCCCGCACCACCATGCAGCGTGTCATTGCCAACACCGCCCAGCAGGCTGTCATTGCCAGTGCCGCCATCCAGCGAGTCGTTACCCGCATCGCCTGAAAGCGTGTCATTATCCGCGCCGCCGATCAGCGTGTCATTACCATCGCCACCAACAAGGCTATCGGCCCCTGTGCCACCGTTCAGCGTGTCATTGCCTGCCCCACCGATCAGCGTGTCATTGCCAGCCTCGCCCATAAGCGAGTCGTTGCCCGCGCCACCATCGACGGAATCATTGCCCGTGCCCGCCATCACCGTGTCATTGCCCAGACCGGCCAAGACGGTGTCATTGCCAGCGCCCGCGCGGATATAGTCGTCATTGCCCGAACTGCCGGGCAGGCCGGCATCGTTGTTATCAACCTTGTCCGAGCCATTCGCGATCGGCTCGACATAGCTGCTATTGATCAGGTCGCCGCCCGACGTGCCGTCGATATAGCCATCGTCAAAGCCGGTTTGATAGCGATCCGCGCCGAGGTTGGTGTTGGTATAGCTGGTCGCGCTGTTCAGCAGGATCGACTGGATCGGCTTGGCCTCATAGGCGGTGGTATCGGCATTGGCGGTCATCTCCGGCGCAAGGAAAACTTTGCCATCCGTCGTTTGCACGATCACAGCGGACACGTTTGCCGTGGTGCCATCGACATAGGTCAGCGTGGCATTATAGACGACCAGACCATCATAGATCAGCGTTTCGGTGCCATTGCCGACATTGGTGATGATCTGATCGTTGGAGATGTTGTTATTGGTATCCAGCGCGCCCGAGGTGCCGCCATTATCAACGGTCGTCGCCGAGGTGATGTGTTGGTAAAGGGGGGCGGTGGCGGTCCCGAAGGTGGTTCCGGTGAAGGCATTGTAATTCTCCATGCTGGAGTTGCCTTCGGTCGGATCGATAAAGGTGGTCGAACTGTCCAGATAGATCCAGTTAAACGTGCTCGCCATCGCGCGGGTGCCCTTAGGTTGCGCGCAGTATCCTGGTGATCCGCAGACACATCTGGCCCGCCAGAGTGCGGGGCAAGCGGGATATCATCCCGTTTGATAGATCTGTTGAAAGAAAACTGGTTACTGCTCGGATACTTGTTCTTTGAGACTCAACTAACATCACTATTGTGCAAAGCAATGGGGATTTTCGTTGGGCTTATTTGTGGCGGCGCTGTGATTTGCTCTCCGTCGCCATAGTCTTTTTCGACAGGTCGGGCAGCATCCGCTTGCCACCACTCGTTTTCCGGACGGGGCGCGACAAGGCCGACTCTCGCACGAAAACGCCCAAGCAGAACCGCAAGGAGCGATACTGGTAGGCCCGGAGGGACTCGAACCCCCAACCAAGGCGTTATGAGCGCCCTGCTCTAACCAATTGAGCTACAGGCCCACCATTGCCTCTCCCTCTATCACGCGCGCACGCGGCGTCAAGAATTTGGCGTGCTTTTGGCCAACAGACGTTGCTTGACCCCGGGTCTTGCGCTAGGGCTGCGCCCCAGTTGACCCATCTTGGAGAGCGCCGCCATGACCGATAAGAAACCGGGCCTGACCTATGCCGATGCGGGCGTGGATATTGATGCAGGCAATGCTTTGGTCGAGCGGATCAAGCCAGCCGCCAAGCGCACGCAACGCCCCGGCACGATGTCGGGTCTGGGCGGGTTCGGCGCGCTGTTCGATCTCAAGGCCGCCGGGTATAACGACCCGATCCTTGTCGGGGCGACCGATGGCGTGGGCACCAAGCTGCGCATCGCGATCGATACCGGCAATGTCGACACGATCGGGATCGATCTGGTGGCGATGTGCGTCAATGATCTGGTCTGCCAAGGTGCTGAGCCACTGTTTTTCCTGGATTATTTTGCGTCCGGCAAGCTGGAACTGGATCAGGCCACCGCGATCATCAACGGCATTGCCGAGGGCTGCGCGCAATCGGGGTGTGCGCTGATCGGCGGCGAGACGGCGGAAATGCCGGGCATGTATCACAAGGGTGATTTCGACCTGGCGGGCTTTGCCGTCGGCGCTATGGAACGTGGCAGCGACCTGCCCGCAGGCGTGGCCGAGGGCGATGTGCTGCTGGGGCTGGCCTCGAACGGGGTGCATTCGAACGGGTATTCCTTCGTGCGCAAAGTGGTTGAGATGTCGGGCCTTGGCTGGGACGCGGATTGCCCATTTGCTGAAGGCGCGCTTGGCGCCGCTTTGCTCGCCCCGACTCGGCTGTATGTGACGCAGACGCTTGCGGCGGTGCGCGCGGGCGGCGTCCATGCGCTCGCCCATATCACTGGCGGCGGGCTGACCGAAAATCTGCCGCGCGTTCTGCCCGAGGGCATGGGCGCGCAAATTGACCTCGACGCTTGGGAATTGCCCCCGGTGTTCCGCTGGCTGGCCGAAACAGCGGGCATGGCCGAGGGCGAGCTGCTCAAGACCTTCAATTGCGGCATTGGGATGATCGTTGTGGTTGACCCCGCGCGTGCCGATGCGATCTCGGCACTGCTGGCGGAGGCGGGCGAAACCGTGACGCGGATTGGCACGCTGAGCGCCGGGCAGGGCGTGGCCTATACAGGGTCGCTGCTGTGACCTTGCGCGTCGCGATCCTGATTTCAGGCGGCGGGTCGAACATGATCAAGCTGCTTGAAAGCATGCGCGACGATCACCCTGCGCGCGCCGTTCTTGTCGCCAGCAATGATGCAAATGCGGCGGGGCTGCAAAAGGCCGCGCGCCTAGGTGTGGCGACGGCCGCGATTGATCATCGCCCCTATGGCAAGGATCGCGCCGCGTTTGAGGCAGAGCTGTTGAAACCGATCTTGGCAGCGCAGCCCGATATTGTCTGTCTGGCGGGGTTCATGCGCGTGTTGACGCCCGATTTTGTGGGCCGTTTCGCGGGTCGGATGCTCAATATCCACCCCTCGCTTTTGCCGAAATATCCCGGCCTGCATACCCATGCCCGTGCGCTTGAGGCGGGCGATGCCGAGGCGGGGTGTACCGTCCACGAAGTCACCCCCGTGCTGGATGACGGCCCGATTTTGGGTCAGGCGCGGGTCGCTATTGCGCCGGGCGACACGCCCGAAACATTGGCCGCGCGGGTGCTGGTGCAAGAACATCGCCTGTACCCGGCAGTGTTGCGCCGATTTGCCCAAGGCGATCGCACACCGCTGTTCACGTAGCCCCCCATCCGCGGCTTTCGCGCCACGGCTGCGGGATCGGCGTCTCCACGGTGCTTTTCATTTCGCGCGCGCCCGTCTAAAGGAAAAAGACCTTGCGGGATGACCCCGCGTTCCATTGCGAAAGCGCGCCATGCAGACCATCACTACGACCGACGCCCTCGCGGCCTATTGCGAAAAGGCGAAGTCAGAGCCTTACGTCACCATCGACACCGAATTTCTGCGCGAGCGGACGTATTGGTCCAAACTGTGCCTTGTGCAAATGGCCCTGCCAGACCGCGATGGCCAAGAGGGTGAGGCGGTGCTTGTCGATCCGCTCTCTGCCGATCTTTCGCTCGAGCCGCTTTATGATCTGTTTCGCCACAAGGCGACGGTCAAGGTGTTTCACGCCGCGCGTCAGGATCTTGAGATTTTCTTCATCGAGGGCAATGTCTTTCCCGATCCGCTGTTTGACACCCAGATTGCCGCGATGGTCTGCGGCTTTGGCGAGCAGGTGGGCTATGAGACGCTGGTGCGCAAGATCGCCAAGGAATCGCTGGATAAATCGTCGCGCTTCACCGATTGGTCGCGCCGCCCGCTGACCGAGGCGCAAAAGAAATATGCGATCGCCGATGTCACCCATCTGCGCCAGATTTATGAGTTCCTCGCAACGCAGCTCAAGGAGTCCGGGCGCGACGCGTGGGTCGAAGAGGAAGAAGCGGTGCTTCTGAATCCCGAGACCTATATCAACCGCCCCGAAGAGGCGTGGCAGCGGGTCAAAACGCGCACCAGTTCGGCCCGATTCTTGGGTATCGTGCGTGCGCTCGCGCAGTTCCGCGAAGGCTATGCGCAAAACCGCAACATTCCGCGCTCGCGCATTTTCAAGGATGATGCGCTGCTGGAATTGGCCTCGACCAAGCCTGTCACGCTAGATGACCTCAGCCGGTCGCGCCTGCTGCTGCGCGAGGCTCGGCGCGGTGAGATTGCCGAGGGGATCATGACGGCTGTGAAAGAAGCGCTGGAGGCCCCGCAGGACTCGTTGCCGCGCGTCTCGGATCAGGGCCAGCAATTGCAGGTCGATACTGCCTTGGCCGATCTTTTGCGCGTGCTGCTCAAGGCGAAATCGCAAGAGACGGGCGTGGCGGCCAAGCTGATCGCAAACTCTGCGGATCTGGATCGGATCGCGGCAGGAAAACGCGATGTCGCGGCCTTGCAGGGCTGGCGCGCCGAGGTGTTTGGCCATGATGCGCTGCGATTGGCCAAGGGCGAGGTCGGGCTGACCGCGCGCAGTGGCGCGGTCGAACTGGTCGATCTGTAGCGCCGGTCGACGGCGCTACTTAAGCAAGACGTTTGGGCGTGACGCTTAGCGGCGCACCGAGCGTGCGTTATTTGCACCCTCAACCACGATCTTACGCACAGTTTCCAGCTTGTAGTTGCTGATGAACGTGGCGGCAGAAACTTCGCGCGATTGCTGCGTCGACACACGGCGCGCATCTGCACTGTCCGCTGCGGGCGGCGTCAGCATGAAGCGATAGGTTATCGTGCCATTCGCATCGGGTTCGCCGTTATTGAGCGCGACCAGATCGGTTTGCCAATAGCCTTGCGTCGGGGGCAGGCCCATCGCGGTGACAATCGCGCCCGATGGGGCCTTGTCCACGCTCAGGCTGATCACCTGCGCGACCGGCTGCTGCCAGGGCTTGCCGATTTGATCGGGGTAGCCGCCCTTGGGCGCCAGCGTCGTCTGCGCCTCTGGCTGGCTTCTGCCAAACCAGTTGAACGGGTTGAGTTTGCTGCCGCGAATGGTGCCGCAGCCAGCGGTGGCAAGAGTCAAGGCAAGTGCCGCAATCAGGGCTTTGTTCATGGTCGCTCCGAAGCTGTCCAAGACCTCTGGTAGCCGATCACGCTGCTTTTGAAAAGCCGCGTCTGGACGCAGGCGGCTGCGCGCGTTACCCAAGAGCCTCGAGTTGATGCAAGGAACCCCGTGATGGCCCGCGAAGCGTTTGAAGAGATTGCCGAGACCTTTGAATTTCTCGACGACTGGGAGGACCGCTATCGCCATGTGATCGAGCTGGGGCGCGAATTGCCCGGGCTGGACGAGGCGGTCAAAGTGCCCGCGACCAAGGTGCATGGCTGTGCCAGTCAGGTTTGGCTGCTGCCACGGATTTCTGGCACCGGCCCCGATGCGCAGTTCGATTTTGAAGGCGAAAGCGATGCGATGATCGTGCAGGGGCTGATCGCGATCCTGCATGCGCTCTATTCGGGTCTGAGCGTGACGCAGGTTGGCGCGGTTGACGCGCCTGCGGAATTGGCGCGGCTGGGGTTGAACGATCACCTGTCGGCGCAACGCTCGAACGGGCTGCGCGCAATGATCGAGCGGATTCGTTTGCTCGCCGCCGAGGCCGCCAGCGCCTGAACCGGGCATGAAAAAAGGGGCCGCGCGGCCCCCTTTGACGTTGCAAGCGGCGGGTCTTACCGCACCGGGTTGCGATAGATCATCCGGCGCAGCGACCCGGTTTTTGAGCGCATCAACATCGTTTCGGTTTCGATATAGGTCGGCTCGCGCTTGACGCCCTTGACGATCGAGCCGTCGGTTACGCCGGTTGCCGCAAAGATCACATCCGAGCGCACCATGTCGTCGCGAGTGTAGATTTTGTCGAGATCGGTGATCCCGGCCTTGCGGGCGCGGCCGCGCTCGTCATCGTTGCGAAACAACAGCTTGCCCCACATCTGCCCGCCCATGCATTTCAGCGCCGAGGCCGCCAGAACGCCCTCGGGCGCGCCGCCGGACCCCATATACATATCAATCCCGGTAAAATCGGGCTCGGCGCAATGGATCACGCCAGCCACGTCGCCATCGGTGATCAGGCGGATTTTGGCACCGGTGCTGCGCACTTCGGCGATCATGTCCTCGTGGCGCGGGCGATCCAGAATGCAGACCGCTATGTTCTTGGGTTCGACCCCTTGCGCGCGCGCCAAAGCTTCGATCCGCTCGGTCGGGCTCATGTCGAGGCTGACGACATCTTTTTCATAGCCCGGCCCGATCGCGAGCTTTTCCATATACACATCGGGTGCATGTAGCAGCGAGCCGCGCGGCGCCATCGCGATCACGGTCAGCGCGTTGGGCATATCCTTGGCCGTCAGCGTGGTGCCTTCGAGCGGGTCCAGCGCAATATCGACCTCCGGGCCAGTGCCTGCGCCGACTTCTTCGCCGATAAACAGCATCGGGGCTTCGTCGCGCTCGCCCTCACCGATCACCACGGTGCCGCGGATGTCCAGCTTGTTAAGCTGCTCGCGCATCGCGTTCACCGCCGCCTGATCGGCCGCTTTCTCATCGCCACGCCCGATCAGATCGGCCGAGGCATGCGCCGCCGCCTCAGAGACGCGGGCAAGGCCCAATGAGAGCATGCGGTCATTGAAGTCACTCGGAGGGGTCATCTGTATCTTCCTGATTGCCTAGGGCGTTATCGATCGCGCACAGGTAAACCCCTCCGTGCGCGCAAGAGCAACCCTGTGAACGCTAACGGCGCGCCCGCTCGGCGGTTTTGGTGCGCTTGACGCGGCTTAGAGTTCCTCGATCCGGATCGCGACCGGCTCGCCCTCGACGACGCGGGTGGCGGGAAGGGCGGCAAGAGCGTGGTCGATTGCGTCCCGCGTGGTCTTATGGGTCACGATCAACACCGGTGCCGAGGTATCGGCATGGCCATATTGGCGCAACCGGCTGATCGAAACGCCCGATTCGCCCAAGATTGTCGCCACCTTGGCCAATGCGCCCGGCTTGTCGGCCAGTTGCAGGCGTAGATAATACGGCGCGGCAACAGAGGTCACGGCGGGGGTGGCCTGCATCAGACTGCCAGCCGGTTGGCCAAAGGTCGGCAGGCGCAAGCCGCGCGCCAGATCCATCACATCGCCCATCACGGCGCTAGCGGTCGGGCCTTCACCCGCACCCGCGCCGCGCAGCACGATCTGGCCGACCGCATCGCCCTCAAGTACGACCATATTGGTGCCGCCCGTGAGCTGCCCGAGCGGCGAGGAAGAGGGCACGAGGCAGGGGGTCATGCGCTGCTCCAACCCGCGCCCGGTCATCTGCGCAACGCCCAGAAGCTTGATTTTATAGCCCAAATCTCCAGCGCGCCGAATGTCGTCGATCGAGATACGCCCGATCCCTTCCAGCACCACATTGTCAAAGCTGACCTGTGTGCCAAAGGCAATCGCAGCAAGGATTGCAAGCTTGTGGCCTGCGTCAATGCCGCCCACGTCAAGGTTCGGATCGGCCTCAAGGTAGCCCAGTTGGCGGGCCTCTTCGAAGACCGTGTCATAGGGCAGGCCGGCCTCTTCCATCCGGGTCAGGATGTAGTTGCAGGTGCCGTTCATCACGCCCATCACCCGGCGCATCGCATTGCCTGCGAGCCCCTCAGTGAGCACCTTGATGACCGGAATGCCCCCCGCCACGGCCGCCTCAAAGCGGATCGCGCGATTCAGGCCCTCGGCCAGTTCGGCCAGCGCCTGCCCGTGATGGGCCAGCAGGGCCTTGTTGGCGGTCACGACATCTTTGCCCGCGCGCAACGCGGCTTCGGTGGCGTCCTTGGCCGCGCCCTCATGCCCGCCCATCACCTCGACGAAGACATCGACATCGTCGCGCATGGCCAGCGCCACCGGGTCGCTTTCCCATGCGTAATTTGACAGATCCGCATCGCGGTTCTTGGTGCGGTCGCGCGCCGAGATGGCGGTGATTTGAACCGGGCGTCCGGCGCGCGCGGCCAGCATGTCAGCATGACGTTGCACGATCTTGACCACGCCGATACCCACGGTGCCAAGGCCCGCAATGCCGAGGCGCAGGGGCTTGTCGGAAGGGACGGGCGCAGACATGGGAAACCTCGTGCAAAAACGGAATTGCGCCCTGTTAGCGGGAAACTGCGTTCCGTGCAACGGCGTGCAGCGCCGCCGCTATTGGGCGCTCAGATCGCGCTCATCCACCACTGTAACAGCACGCAGCGCCGCCGCGCGGGCCCGCAGCGCATCGGCGCGCGCCACAAGTGCGGAGGCGGGGCTGGGGGAAAGCGGCGCATCGCTGAGCAAACTCTCCATCGGGACAAGTGCGGGATAGCCCTGATCCTGCGTGCTCGCGCAAGCCGACATAAGGCACAACAAGGCCAAAAGGGAAGGGGCGCGCAGCATGCTCTCTCCTGATCAGATCGCATCAAGATATGGCGCATCCGCGCCCAGCACCAGTGCCGATTGGCCGCTTTCGGGTTTGATACTGAACAGGCGTTCAGTTAACGTCGCATCATGGCACGCAAAACGGGTTCGCATTCACAAATCACCGGTCCGAAAATCCGCGAGCAGGCGTTGCAGCTTTTCGCCAGCCACGGCTTTGCGGCCGTCTCTATGCGCCAGATCGCGGCGGCGGTCGGGGTGCAGGCGGGGGCGCTGTATCTTTACACGCCCGACAAAGAGGCGCTGCTGTTTGACTTGCTCAAGACCCATATGGATGAGCTGCTGGCCGCTTGGGCCGCCGAGGAGCGCGGGGCAGGGCCGATGGCCGCGCTCGAGGCCTTTGTGCGCTTTCACATCGGTTTCAACCTCAGCCGCGCCGATGCGGTGTTTCTCAGCTATATGGAGTTGCGCAATCTAGGCCCCGAGAATTTCGCAATGATCGAGGGGCTGCGGCGCGCCTATGAGACCGAGCTGGAGGAAATCCTCAAGGCGGGCCAAGAGGCGGGCGTCTTCCTGATCCCCGATACCAAGCTTGCCACGATGGCCATCATCGCCATGCTGACGGGCGTCACCACATGGTTTCGCGAAGGCGGGCGGCTTAGCCGCGCGATGGTTGCCGATATCTACTGGGACATGGTGCGCAAGGCGGTCGGCGCCTAGCCTCGGTCGGGTCATGTGCGCGTTGGCCCGGTTTGGCACAAAGCCCTCTTTGCGTTCGCCCTGTTGCGCGTTAAGAAGGCCCCAAAGGAGCCCCGCACCATGCTGAAAACCCGGATCATCCCCTGTCTTGATGTGGCCGATGGGCGCGTGGTCAAGGGGGTCAACTTCGTCAATCTGATCGATGCGGGCGACCCGGTCGAGGCCGCCAAAGCCTATGACGCGGCGGGCGCGGATGAGCTGTGTTTCCTTGATATTCACGCCACGCATGAAAACCGCGGCACGATGTTCGATCTCGTCACCCGCACCGCCGAGCAATGTTTCATGCCTCTCACCGTGGGTGGCGGCGTGCGCAGCCATGAAGACGTGCGCGCGTTGCTGCTGGCGGGGGCCGATAAGGTCAGCTTCAACTCGGCGGCGGTCGCCAATCCCGATGTGATCGCGCAGGCCGCCGACCGCTTTGGCAGCCAATGCATCGTCTGCGCGATTGATGCCAAAACCGTCGCGCCGGGCCGCTGGGAGATTTTCACCCATGGCGGGCGCAAATCCACCGGCATCGATGCGGTCGAATTTGCCCGCACGGTCACCGCCAAAGGTGCGGGGGAAATCCTGCTGACCTCGATGGATCGCGACGGCACGCGGGCGGGCTTTAACTTGCCGTTGACGCGCGCGATTTCGGATGCGGTCGATGTGCCCGTGATCGCGAGCGGCGGCGTGGGCACGCTCGATCACCTTGTCGAGGGCGTGATCGAGGGCGGGGCCAGTGCGGTGCTGGCGGCCTCGATCTTTCACTTTGGCGAATTCACGATCCGCGAGGCCAAGCAACACATGGCCGATGCGGGCATTGCGGTGAGGTTGTGATGAACACTCTGGAAACGCTTTTTGCCACGATCCAATCGCGCAAAGGCGCGGATCCTGACAGTTCCTGGACCGCCAAGCTGCTGGCCAAAGGCCCTGAAAAGGTGGCTGAGAAATTTGGCGAAGAGGCGATTGAGGCGATCATCGCAGCGGTCAAGAATGATCGCGAAAATCTGGTCTATGAGGCGGGCGATGTGCTGTATCATCTGCTGGTGATGCTGGCGGCGCGCGATGTGTCGCTGGCCGAAGTCTTGGCCGAGTTGGAGCGGCGCGAAGGCACCTCGGGGATCGCCGAGAAAGCCGCGCGCTAAAGGGTGCACCGCAACACTGCGCTTCGGCGCAGAGCTGTATGCGCGGCTGGCGCTTGGGAAACTCTGCGCACCTAGCTGTGACGTGACTTGTCCTTTTCGCGATTGAGCTTAATTGTAGAGTCATGTTTGGACGCTTGCTCAATATCTTGAATGATCCCGCCCCCGCGATCGATCCGCTGGCCTCTGACGAGCGCGAGCTGGCTTTGGCGGCGCTATTGGTGCGTCTTGCGCGCTCGGACGAAGATTATGCCGAGGCCGAGAAGGTGCGCATCGACCGCGTTCTGGCCGCGCGCAACGGGCTGTCGACGCAGGAGGCCAGCGAATTGCGCCACCACGCCGAAGAGGTCGAGGCAAGCGCGCCCGACACCGTGCGCTTCACCCGCGCGCTTAAGGATAAGGTCGCCTATGAGGACCGCGCAGGCGTGATCGAGGCGCTGTGGGATGTCGCGCTGGCCGATGGCGAACGCGACGCCCATGAAGAAACGTTGATCCGTCTCGCCTCAAAGTTATTGGGCGTGAATGATGTCGATTCGGCCTTGGCGCGTCGGCGCGTTGAGGAACGACGCAACTGATCATCGTGCTCGTAGCGCCTGTTTTTACGTCATCTGCCCGTGTTTTCGCCGCTTTTCCTTGGGTCAACTGTCACGACCCCGTTGCATTCCGCATCGAATTCGCGCCAGATTGACCAAACGGACAAAGAGAAGCTGCGCTGCGTGCCCCTAAAAGACCCTGCATCCCAAGATGCGCCCGTCATCGAAATCCGCGATCTTCACAAGAGCTACGGCTCTCTTGAGGTGCTCAAGGGCGTCTCGATCAAGGCATGTCGCGGTCAGGTGATTTCGCTTATCGGCTCCTCGGGGTCGGGAAAATCCACATTGCTGCGCTGCGCCAACCTGCTGGAAGACAGCCAGTCGGGTGAGATCTTGTTTGAAAATGAGAGCGTTCAGTGGAAGGGCCAAGGCCTGTCGCGCCGCCCCGCCGATCGCGCCCAAGTCACCCGATTCCGCACGAATCTGTCGATGGTGTTTCAGCAGTTCAATCTGTGGGCGCATATGACGATCTTGCAAAACGTCATGGAAGCGCCGGTCACCGTGCTGGGGCGCCCCAAGGCCGAGGTCGACACCCTTGCGCGCGCATTGCTCGACAAGGTCGGCATTGGCGACAAATGTGACGCCTATCCCGCCCAACTGTCGGGCGGCCAACAGCAGCGCGCCGCGATTGCACGCGCTTTGTGCATGGAGCCAAAGGCGCTGTTGTTTGACGAACCCACCTCTGCGCTGGACCCCGAGTTGCAGCAAGAAGTGGTCAAAGTGATCAAGGACCTCGCGGGCGAGCATCGCACGATGATCCTTGTAACGCATGACATGCGTTTGGCGCGTGATGTGTCAGACCATGTGGTCTTTCTGCATATGGGAAAGATCGAAGAAGAGGGCCCGCCAGAGGCTCTGTTTGGCGCGCCGAAATCGGAGCGCCTGCAACAATTTCTGTCGGCCACCGCGCCGGCGTGAAGTCAACCAAGATCAACGACAGGGATATAAAATGAAGAAACTCATCCTCACTGCTGCCGCCCTCATCCTGAGCGCGGGCGTCGCCGCGGCTGAAACCGTGCGCATGGGCACCGAGGGCGCTTACCCTCCCTACAACTTCATCGACGATAACGGCCAAGTTGCCGGCTTTGAGCGCGAATTGGGCGACAAGCTGTGCGAAATGGAAGGCCTGACCTGCACCTGGGTCACCAATGACTGGGATTCGATCATCCCCAACCTGCTGTCGGGCAACTACGACACGATCATGGCGGGCATGTCGATCACCGACGAGCGCAAGAAATCGATTGATTTCACGCAGGCTTACTACCCGCCGGCTGCCTCGGCCTATCTGTCGATCACGCCCGATGTTGACCTCAAGGGCGGCGTCGTCGCAGCCCAGACCGGCACGATTCAGGCCGCCCATGTGGCCGAAACCGGCGCAACGCTGGCCGAATATGCCACGCTGGATGACACCATCGCAGCCGTGAAAAATGGCGAGGCCGATGCGGTGTTTGCCGATAAAGACGCGCTCAAGCCGTTTGCTGGCACGGACGGGTTCCAGTTCGTGGGTAAGGATGTCGCGCTCGGCGATGGTATCGGCATCGGCCTGCGCAAATCCGACACCGCGCTGAAAGACAAATTCAACGCTGGCATCACCAAAATGAAAGCGGATGGCTCGCTTAACAAGCTGCTCGTGAAATACTTCGGCGCTGATGCGCTGACGTTCAAGAACTGATCGGATAGGGGGCGGGCCGCGCGGCTTGCCCCCAACCAAATAGATGTTTTCAACCTGCTCTGATCCCTCATCGCTTCATGGGCTGTCATGGATGCTGTGTTACCTGACCACGGGTAAGCAGATGCTGTTCTATGGCTCGTTCGGGATTGTGCTGGTGCTGTTGGTTGTCACCGCCCCCGTGGCGCTGCTGTTTGGCTTTAGCGGAGCGCTGGCGGCGCGTTCAAGGATCACCCCGCTGCGCTGGGTCGGTCGCGGCTATACGGCGATGGTACGCGGTGTGCCCGACATCATCTTTTTCCTCTTCGTCCCGATCGCGATGGATGAGGGGATCGAATATATGCGCAACCGAATAAAATGCCCCGACTGGAACCAACCGGTCTTTGCGGGCAACGAATTTCACGTCTGCGCGGCGGCGAAAATGCCGCTGAATTCTGCACCCCAAATCTATCACGAGATTTACGGCTTTTCGCTGGCTGTCATTGCCTTTGCGGTGGTGTTTGGGGCCTTCGCGGCCAATGTGCTGTATGGCGCAATGCAGGCGGTGCCGCGCGCTCAGCTTGAAACCGCCGAGGCTTATGGCATGACGCAAGCCCAAGTCACGCGCCGCGTCTTGATCCCGCAAATGTGGACCTATGCGCTGCCCGGCCTGTCCAATCTGTGGATGATCCTGATCAAGGCCACGCCGCTGCTGTTCCTGCTAGGCATCGAGGACATCGTCTATTGGGCGCGCGAATTGGGGGCCACGAAATCCACCGTTTACGCCTATCCCCATCCCGATTGGCGGGTCTATTACTTCCTCGTGCTGTTGGTGTTCTATCTCGTGATGACGAAGCTCTCTGAGATTGTGCTGAATCGCATCAATCGCAAACTGTCCTTTGGACAGGCGACGGCGGGTGGTGAAGCGCTGCGAAAGGCCGACATATGAGCTGTCTCCAGACCATCGCCGATTACGGCCTGCGCTCGGTTGGCGTGGGCGAACGGTTGTTGCCGCGCTCGGATTTCACGATGTGTCAGCAATTCACGCTGATCGGGTCTGGCATGGTGTGGAACATCTATTTCGGCGTGCTCGCGCTGCTGGGTGGGTTCTTCTTGGCCACCGCGCTGGCGCTTGCCAAGAACACCGAAACAAGGCTGATCCGCAAGCCCGCCGAATGGTTCATTTTCGTCTTCCGCGGCTCACCGCTGTTTATCCAGTTTTTCCTCGCCTATGAGGCGCTGGCGATGATGCCGCGTGCTGGCTTTCCGGTGTTTGGCATCACCGTGGAAACCGATTGGTTGACGCGGGCTTGGGCAGGGGCGCTGTTCGTGCTGTTTCTCAACACCTCTGCCTATGCTGCCGAGATTTTCTATGGCGCGCTGCGCTCGGTCCCCAAGGGGGATCTTGAGGCGGCGGATGCCTATGGCCTTTCGGGCTGGAACAAGTTTCGCCGGGTGACGTGGCCGACCATGCTGCGGCTCGCTTGGCCGTCTTACACCAATGAGGCGATCTTTCTGTTTCACGCCACAACGCTGGTCTTCTTCTCGGGCTTCCCGGCCTTTCGCCAAGAGGGCGATGCCCTTTATTATGCGAAATACTTCGCGGACAAGACCTTCAACCCTTTCATCCCCTATCCGATCGCGGCTTTCTATTTCATCTTGCTGACGCTATCGGTGATCACGATCTTTGGCTTTATCAACCGGCGTCTGAACCGCCATCTGCCGCACGAGCGGCGAATGAAAATGCGCTTCAGGCCACAAATCATCAGGTGAATTATGGACTGGCTGCACGATCATCCCGATGTGCGCACGATCCGCGTCGCGGCGGCAGATCTTAACGGGGTGGCGCGGGGCAAACGGCTGCCCGCACGCTTTGCCAACAAGGTCTTCAGCGAGGGCACGCGGTTTCCGTTTTCGGTGATGAACCTCGACATCTGGGGCGAGGATATCGAAGACAGCCCGCTGGTCTTTGAATCGGGCGATTGCGACGGGTTGTTGATGCCGACCGAACGGGGCTTTTTGCCGATGCCGTGGCTTGAGGCCCCGACCGCGCTGCTGCCGATCTGGATGTTCCACATGGATGGCAAACCTTACGCGGGCGATCCGCGTCAGGCATTGGCACGTGTGGCAGAACGCTACACCGCGATGGGCCTGACGCCGGTGGTCGCGACCGAGCTGGAGTTCTTCCTGATCGATGATTCCGGCAAGCAGTTGCGCGTGCCGCCCAGCCCGCGTTCGGGCAAGCGCCGCTCGGGTGGGGAGGTGCTGTCGCTGCGCGCGCTCGATGCGTTCGATATCTTCTTCACCGAGCTATACGACGCCTGCGAAGCGATGGATATTCCGGCCGATACCGCGATTTCCGAGGCTGGCCCCGGCCAGTTCGAGATCAACATGAGCCACCAGAACGATGCGCTCAAGGCGGCCGATGATGCGTGGCTGTTCAAGATGCTGGTCAAGGGGCTGGCGCGTCGGCACGGTTTTGCGGCCTCGTTCATGGCCAAACCCTATGACGAATGGTCGGGCAACGGCATGCATATGCATTTCTCGGTGCTCGACAAAGACGGCAATAACATCTTCAACGATGGCACCGAGGCAGGCTCGGACAAGCTGCGCCATGCTGTGGCAGGCTGTCTGGCCGCGATGGAGGGCTCGACGCTGGTCTTTGCCCCGCACGAGAACAGCTATGACCGTCTGGTGCCCGATGCCCATGCCCCCACCGGCATCGCTTGGGCCTATGAGAACCGGACCTCGGCGCTGCGTATCCCGGCCTCTGGCCCCTCTGCGCGCCGCATTGAACACCGCGTGGCCGGAGGGGATGTGAACCCCTACCTGATGATCGCCGCCGTTCTGGGGGCAGCCCTTGAAGGGCTCAGGGACGGCAAAGAGCCGCCCGCGCCAATCAAGGGCAATGCCTATGCGCTCGATCTGCCGCAAATGCCGACCGAATGGGGCGCCGCGATTGAGGCCTTCACCAGCAGTGAGATGATCGGACGGATTTTTGAACGTGAGTTGATCGACAATTTCGCGATGACCAAGCGCCAAGAGCTGCGCTACATGGCGGAACTGTCCGAACAGGAACAGAGCGAGCTTTATCTCGATACGGTCTAAGCGGTCTGCCCCGCCGATAAGGCGCTGCTTTGTCAGCGGGGCAGCGCCCCAGCTTGACTGCTATCTGCCGCCGTCCTCTGAATGGCTCATTCAGACCGAGCAGCGGCTCTTGCGACAGACGCCTCGACCTTGGCGCTGCGGTTGAGGCCTTCAACCGAATCGATCTGTGACCACAGTGTTCGGTGCGAAAGGTCGGGGCGGCAGATTCTGTGCAACGCCTCAAAACAGACGGTCAATCCGGGCAAGAGATTTGCGACCAACGGTCTTTTCGAGGTGCCGACCTGCTCTTCCTGCGGCGCCTCGCCCAAAACACAAAAGCCGCCCAGAGGGCGGCCCAAGTGTTTGGTATCTAGTAAAGATTTTATTGGTTGCGGGAGTAGGATTTGAACCTACGACCTTCAGGTTATGAGTCGGCCTCGAGGCTTTCGCATAGAGTTCGCCCAATTCCTCTCGAATACCCTATCTTATTGACGTGTAACGTTTTTCCTTGATTGGCGCTGCGCCGGGGTTCTACCCCTTACCCCGTGATATGCGCCCGGCTGCTTCCACTATGTTTCCACGAAAGCAGCCATGGATAAGGGGATGACTATGCCAAAATTGACGAAACGCGCCATCGATGCACTGCAACCTCAAGAGGCAGACTACTTCGTCTGGGATAGCGAGATTGTTGGCTTTGGAATCCGCGTGATGCGCTCGGGCGCAAAGACCTATCAGGCGCAATATCGTAAGGGCGGGCGGACGCGGCGGGTCTCGCTCGGGCGTCATGGCAACATTACCCCCGACCAGGCTCGGCAGAAAGCGCGCGAGGTGATGGGGATGGTGGCGAAGGGGGAGAACCCGGCAGAGGAAATTTCGCAGCACCGCCGCGCCCCGACCGTGGCGGCGCTCTGTGACCGGTTCTTCGCGGCGCACGCACAGGAGCGCTGCAAGCCCAGTACGCAGGCCGAATACAAGCGTGCACTGGAGCTGTTCATCAAGCCCGCCCTTGGTGCCTTCAAGGTCGTGGACGTGGAACGCAAGGACATTGCCGACCTACATCACAAGAGCCGCGCCACGCCCTATCAGGCCAACCGAACCCTTGGCGTCCTGTCCAAGATGTTCAATCTGGCCGAAGTGTGGGGCCTGCGCCCAGACGGGTCCAATCCGTGCCGCCATGTGCCGAAGTATCGAGAACAGAAGCGTGATCGCTATCTGAGCACCGCCGAGTTGCAACGCCTCGGCGCCGTTCTGAGCGCAGTGGAAGCCGAAGGCTCGGAAACGCCCTACATCGTGGCGGCCTTCCGGTTGTTGATCCTTACAGGCTGCAGGTTGGGCGAGATTCAGACCCTGAAGTGGGAATACATCACACCGCGCGGGATGGAGCTGCCCGACACCAAGACGGGCGCTCGGCGCATCCCTTTGCCTGATGTTGCGCGCGCTGTTCTGGCCGCCTTACCCCGTATGCCTGGCAACGCATATGTTGTCGCGGGCAAGATTGAGGGCCGCTACGCCACTGACTTTCAGCATCCCTGGCGTCGCATTCGGACGCGGGCCGGATTGGAGGGCGTCCGCATTCACGACCTGCGGCACACCTATGCCTCGAACGCTGTCTCCTCGGGGATGCCGATCCAGATGGTTGGGAGGCTGCTCGGGCATACGCAGTTGCAGACGACTATGCGTTATGCCCACCTCGCCGATGATCCAGTGAACCGAGCCGCAGAAGAGAACGCCGCTCGACTGAGCGCGGCCATTGGCGCGCCCACAGATCGGCGCCTTACGTTACGGGTGGTGAGCTGACCGATGGCCCTGTCTTTCTATTAATATAATAGAAGTCGCCTTGGTCGCCTTACATAAGGGGCCGAGTGAGCCCTTATCTTACATTACATAGGAGACGCCGCGCATGTCCTCCGCCTTCGATTCTCGACCGCCGACCTATTCAGATGATGCGATTGTCGCGTTGGCAGATCGGTACGGTTTCACCGAAGGATCGCGTGCTGAACTTAAAAAGCGGCTCAACGAGGCGGCTTGGATCTGGCTTCGCAATACAAGGATGACGACGCCAATCGCGGCACCAAGCCAAATCCGTAAGGAGCTCCAAGATGTTCACAAGCAGATGTGTCGCCTTCAGAGCGCATTATCGAACCTCTCGCCAAGCGCCCGACAAGCAATCCAGCGCGCAGAAAGTAACGCAGAGCGCCCTGCCATACTCGAAGAGCTTCGCGACCAGGTCAAATATCCCTTTGTAGGCTACCCTTCGCCCGATGGCAGTTTCGGGAATGTCCTACTCTCACTGGATGATCTTCGCGAACTGCTCGACGGTTTTGGCAGCTTGGTGTCGGACACCGCAGAAGGGCTATCCTCGCGTCCTGCGGGACGCCGCCGCGATCATGCCACTCGGATTTGGGTGAAGAACATTGCGGAGATTTGGACCGAGCTGCTTGGCCGTCCCTTCACCCGCGACGTAACGGATGCTGGGGTGCCAATCACGGAAGCTGCCCGCTTCTGCGTAGATACGTTCAAAGCCCTCGCACCCCGTGCGCCGCAGTCCCGAATTCTGACAGTCATGAAAGAGCATATCGCAGGGCGGCGCTGACCTTACTTGTAAGAAATAGCCCGCACTTTTGAAGCAATTTCTTACCAGTGCTTTCGCTCGCTTGAGAGCTGGCGGCGCGGCATGGTGCTCCTGAAGTAAATCAACGCAGGAGGAAGACACCAATGTCGAGCAAAGCTTCCACGACCCAAGAACCACGCGAGGCGATCGATTACTGGGATGGCTTTATCACCGAAATCGATGCCGCCGATTACGTATGTCAGAGCGTCCGCACTTTGCAGAAATGGCGTCTGACCGGTTTCGGACCGCAGTTCTATAAGCCGGGCCGCTCGGTACGCTACCGGCGCCGCGATCTTCGGGACTGGATCGAGAGCCGCCGCCGCGCCAGCACGAGCCAGGACGCCGCATAATGAGTTTTGCCCGCGTTGGGGTTGGCAGCACCGCGCGGGATTTTGGGGCCGGAAGGCTTCAACTGGGCGCGGGGCCATAAGGTCTCGCGCCCTTCCTTTGCCACCTTCCTGCCCGGTGCTCACCTGGGCGGAACCTCCCAACAATCGCCGCCGGGCGTCCGCGCCCGGCCCCAAAACAAAAGCTGCCCCGCCGGAGGCACCTTTGAGGGCGCGCAGCGCCCGATCTGCCCGCGAAGCGGGCGCAAATGAACCGGACGGCGGCACAGAGGGGGGTCTTGTAACACCCCCCTCCACTAATACGAAAGCGAAGGTCAGCGCAAATGAACGCAGAAATCTTGCATCGTGGGTTCGATGGACTGAGATTCACCGTGACAACCGACATTCTCCCTGAGCTGCGCGAAGAATTGGTCGCGGCCAAGGCCGAGGCGATCCGCACCAATGCGGATGCGATGATCGAACGTGGAGGCATTGCCTTTGCTGTGCGCCGCAAAGGAGGCATGGCCTTCTCGGCCCATACCGGCGAGTACGGTGCGGAGTGGTACTTCCTCGACCCCGAGAACCGCCCGGCCAACAATCCTGGCGTCACGGTCGATTTCCGGGCCTTCCTGCTTGCGAGCGGCGGCCTTCAGGCGGCACGCGTCCATTTCGAGGACTGCATGGCGGCGCTTGGCATCCCCTATGTGGAGACGCAGCTGCGGGTGTCCCGTGTGGATTTTGCCGTCGATATCCTCGCGCCCTGGTTCGAGCCCGAGAGGGAGGCCCTGGTGGCCCCGCAGGGCACGCGCGTGACCGAAGGGGCAGGCGTGGAAGAAACCGAGACGCATGGCACGGGCACCCGTATCACCGGCCTACGGGCTGGCGCTGTGGTCAACCGGCAGCTGGCGATCTACGACAAACGCGCAGAAGTAATCGCCAAGGGAAAGTCGGGCTGGCTGACGATCTGGAATCACGCGCGTACTGAAGCTGGGCGCCCTCTCCTCGACCTCACAGACCCCGACAAAAGCAGGGTGTGGCGTTTCGAGCTTCGCCTAGGCTCCAAGCAATTGCGCAATCGCTGGGAAATGCGCAATTGGGCAGACCTCGAGGCCATGATCGGAGATGCCTTCACCGACTTCGGCCAGCGCATGCGTTATTGCATCGTCGGCACAGATCGAAACCGCTCGCGCTGGCCCCTCCACGAGCTCTGGCAGGCCGTCACAGTGGCCATAGACGGCAGCTTGGCAAGCATGCGCTCGGGCGTGATCCCGCAAGACGTGAAGGCCGCCAATCGCGAAGAGCACAAGCGCATGCTGGACGGCCAATTGCTCGGCCTTCTAGTATCGCGCGCCGCCACCGAGGACATCGCCGACGCGGAGGCCTTCTACGCGTTTGTCCGGCGCCATGCGGGTGCGCTCATGGATGCAGGGCGAGAGCATCCGGTGCCGGTGGATGAGCGATTGGCAAAAGCGCACGCGCGGTATCGGTTTCGATGAAAAGGGCGGTGAACCGACTTTCGCTGTTGCCTCGCGATGAAGCGCACGGAACGTGGAAAGCAGACTTTCAGCTAAACCCTTGGTGGACACGGCATGTATTTTTGTCACTCACTGATCTCAAATCCGTTATCGTAACCGCGTTATCCTGTCGCCCGCCGCAACTTCTCAACCCTGCGATCCCCCGCAAGGTCGGGTATTGCTGCCAAGATCGCATTGATGATCTCGTCCATCCCGTAGACCGGACGCGCCACTTCCTCCGGGGCGATGCGGTCGAGGAGAATGAGGACCTCTAGCGGATGTTGCGCCGCCGCCGCGTCGAGATGGTGGAACCTATGGAATTCGGGCCACTCGGTCAGGCCCCGCAGATGCTGCGTAACTGCGGCCGCCAAGCGGGGAACGTCCTCGCCTCCGGCGAGCGCCACATCGATGAGATCAACCATGACGGCCTCGGTTCGCAGCGCGGCTTGGCGCGGCCAGACTGCGTCGAGGAGATGAACCATCCGGTCACGCACGGCCCCATTATGGGGCTCCTCCGTCAGCGACCGGGCATGGGATAGAACGGCGAGCCGGAACGGCTCGCTTGCCTGCCGCAGGACATCATCGAGAGCATCGTCAGACAGGCTGTCGTCTTCCCGCAGCCATGCAAACAGGAGCTGCGCTGCGACCCAATCCACCAACGACCGCCGCCGATCGTTACCTTCAACCGCAGCGGCGATCAGCGATGGGCGAACATATGCGAAGAAGTCTATTGGCAGTTCTCTATGCCAACGACTGAGCCCCGCGAGCAATACAGCGCGGCTGGGGCCCTCAAGATGAGGGAGGAGATGGGTCTGGACCCAGTTCGAGTCGTGGGCGTGCAGATATGGCGCTTGGCCAGAGAATATTGTCAATGCGTGGTCGCCGTGGGGCGGAGGCAGATTCACTAAGGCCTCCGCCCGCGCCCTCCATGTGTCGGGGAGGCCGGTGCGCTGATCGGCATCGGGCAGGCGTGGGTCTGCCATCATGGTCTCGGCGACGTGCCCAGCAGGCGCGTTGATCGCGCGGAAGACGTAATCTGGATCGTCCTCCTCGTCCGTGGCATCTGACCTTTCCATCATCGGGAGGATTTCGACGAGCCGGTCGAGCAAGGCATCGAGGGCGGGAACGACGTCGCGGTCCCTGGAACTCCTCTCGATCCAATGGCCGATGGCGCACCCTGCCTCCACCACGACGTTGTCGGAACA
Source organism: Thioclava arctica (assembly GCF_040892615.1). Taxonomy (NCBI): domain Bacteria; kingdom Pseudomonadati; phylum Pseudomonadota; class Alphaproteobacteria; order Rhodobacterales; family Paracoccaceae; genus Thioclava; species Thioclava arctica. Next base: position 50,907 of record NZ_JBFRYC010000011.1, on the reverse strand, counting down.
GTCCTCCAAGAGTGCCAACAGCTCCTCCATCGGGTGTCGATCCGCCGTGTTTGCCGCGTCGGTTAGGAGCGTGCGGAGGGCGTTCCCACGCATAGCAGCGTCAGCCGTCGATCGGCGGATCGCCTCGCGCGCGCGCTCGGGGTTGGTTTGGGTGAGGCCGAGGAATGGATTCGCTTCCAAGAGAAAGTCTTCGGTTCGCCCGGCACGCTCTGCCGCCGTCGCGACTACATCCTCAATGGGCACATCGGAGAGAAACTCATGGTTCGTATCGGTCCGAACCGGGCCGCCTCGCGACACGAAGGCCTGGACCGCATTCTCGACTTCATTCTCGTCCCAGTCCGGGACGAGGCTTCGCCACTCCTCTCTCAGTCGGCGCCAATCAATCCCAAGATCGACGCCCTCGCGAACGAGCCAGCCGACGGCATTCAAGCGCTGCCATGCACATGCCGCCTCGCGTCTTTCTGGTTCGAACCAAGACATCTCATCCGCGTCCGGCCCGGTCGCAAGCCGTTTCGCGAGCAACCTTCGATGCGTGACATCGAGGTGGACCCAACGATTCCGGAATACATGCAACACATCGCGACGGCTGCTGGAGTGCCAAAGGAGGGCGTTCGGCAACGACGAGAGATTTGCCGCGACGGTGGTTCCGTCGCTCCGCTGCGGATCAAGAGCATGCCAAAGGCGGAGACGATCAAAGAGGACAGGGCCGTGCGGCCACGAAGCGACCTCGCGGTCGAAGGCTGACCGGTCGTGTTCGCGGAGGCGATCCAGCTTATCGCAATAGCCAAATACAATGCCGCCCAGATTGTCGTCATACTGGTAGCGGTTCACCGCTGGGTCATCATGGCGCGCGAAGGGGGGAATTTGGTAAAGGTCGATCTTTGGATGCGCCTCTTGGAGGGAGGTAAACCGGACGAGATTGCGCCCTAACGCTGCGACGACCGACGAGAGAATGTCATCAGGCACTGACATCCGCCAGAAAGCTTCCCGGTAGTCGAGGTCGAGCTGCACCATCGCCAATCGGGAAGCTCCCGCCTCGCGGCGCGGCGGGACGGCGCTGAAGTCCCGGTTGAGGCATAGGCGAGGGCGGGCGTGATCCTCGAACCGGCGCAATGCAATGTACGTCCAGCCCGTCGGGGCGATCTCCTCTCGAAAGCGGTATTCGCGCATTGATGGATGACCGAGTGGCTCCTTCTCGATGTCATCGGCGCATTCAATAAGACGTTCCCAAGCGACCCATGCATCGGTCGGACCTTCGGATCTGCCGCGTCTGCGGGCGAGTTGCCACCGAAAGCTACGTCGCGGCGCGCCGCGGCGCGCCCACCACCAGATCGCAGCAGGTTCATCAGCTACGCATGCGAACCAAGCTTCCAGCGCCTCCACGCGGGGTGGAACTGCTTGCTCCTCGGCACTGACACCACGACCATGCGCCGAGGGGACACCCGCTTCGGACCGTGCGCGCATTTCGGCGTGGTCCTCATCCGTCCAGCATAATCCGTCCCAAGCGTCTTGCGGGATGTCGCGCGATGGACGTCCAGGATTAGTCGTATCGACGTTGATGACCGGATCGTCGTCCAGTCCGTATAGCGCAAAAGGGTCGAGGTCCGACTCTTCTTGACTGTAGCGATGCGGCGCCTCGCCGCCTGGCGCTCCATATCGGATGCAGCGGTCCAACACACAGATCCACTCCGCCGGGGGTGGATCGTCGACGTTAGCGAAGACCTTCGCTCCCTCAGTTGTGCTCACGAGGTCGGCTACCTGCCCGCGTTCGTGAGGTGCGAGATCGCGCGGACCCCGTCGCGCCATATCGACCATCGTCCTCCGCCATGTCGGCGCGTCTGCCACGCGGTCGGCCCACGCCTCGAGTGTGTCCCATAGCGCGGCATGATCATTCTCCGTCGCGTAGGGAATGGCTGTCACACCCCGGGCGGCCCAGCGGCGTGCAGCGTCCACTCCGGGCTGAAAAGCGTAGGCTCGCGCGGTCGGCGCGCCTATCCGCTTCAGTCCTTCGAGGAGGTACTGCATTGGCGGGTCGTCCGCCGCGTAGCCCAAGAACACGACGGTATGGCGTTCGAGCAGCGCGCGCATTGTCCGCGCCGCCCAGCCGTCCGCCACGTAAGCCCCGCCGAACGCGGCCCCAGACAGCACGAAGCCGTCGCCGTCCGGACCATCGCTCATTGCATCAACCGAGCCATGCAACTTGACAATTCCGCGAGCCCCTGGGTCGAGCTTGGGCGGGAGATGGACAGGAATGTTCGGGTCTGCCATCTCAAAAAGCCGGTCGAAATTGGTCGTCACGAGTCGGGGCACCTCATACGACCCACAAGCGAGGCGTAAGACCGTCTGGTGAGCCGAGAGATCTGCGTCTTCCGCGGGTGTTAGAATGTTGGCGACGGTCCGCTCGACGACCTCTCTCCCGAATTCCTCTTCCAGTAGTCCGAAGACCCTGTCGGGCGTGGCGATGCCGGAAAAGCCCGGCGGCAGTTCAATCGGCGGGTTCGCCAAGCGTAGCTGCGCCTCCGCGGCCAGTGCCTGTGCTGCGAGGCCGTCGGGGGCCGGTCGGAGGTGTCTCACAACGCTGTCGAGCAGGCCCTGGAATGTCGGCAGCCCCGCACGAGCAAGCGATACTCCCGCACCGCAGACGAATACTACATCGCCCGCATCTGCGGCTGCGAGGAGAGGGCGTGGTAGTGTGGGACCGTTAGAAATGAAGCGCATGGCTGCTATATACGGCGGGGCCGCCAAGATGTCAGGTCATAGAGTTTTGACGGGCATAGGAAAGCCGTGGCACAAGCCCGGTTCGTCCCGCATTTCCGACCGGCAAGGCCGCGTCCATGCTGCAAGCTGTGACGACCCTCCACTTTAGAGAGGCTGCGCCTCAACGGTCGGCCGCGAGTCAGATGTCGGCTGGGGACAAAGCGCTGTTCTCAAGCGCCAACGGCCGCTCTGGGGAAGCTGCACTGCGGCGCGAGGCGCCTCGACGAACGGCAGGAGAGGGCCGCAAGCGGCGTTCGCTCGTCGCGTTCAATCCAGATGGCGCATTTTGGCCACACCCGAAAACATCTCCCTGTTGCTTCCACAGTGCTTCCACGGTTCGTGGGCAAACGCAAAGAGCCACCCGAAGGTGGCTCTTAGTGCATTGATAATGCTTAGTTATATTGGTTGCGGGAGTAGGATTTGAACCTACGACCTTCAGGTTATGAGCCTGACGAGCTACCGGGCTGCTCCATCCCGCGCCAATGGGGGCTAGATAGGCCACCACGCGGGGAAGCGCAATGGCTTCACAGTAGAAAGTTTGAAGTTTTTTTGACACCGATGAGGGCGGGCGCAAATTTTCTTGGGCTGCGGGATGCGGACTGCACTGCGGCCCCTTTTTACAAAGGGTTCTGGGGGCTTGCGCGCCATCAGACCCGGACAGCTTGGCATGCTTGGTGCGTCAAAACGGGGCGATGGCAACGTCGGCGGCCTCAAGGCTTTGGCGCAACTTGCGCGCCACGCCAAGCGCGCCCGCTGTGTCGCCATGCACGCAGATCGTGTCGATCCGGCAAGGAATCTGCTTGCCAGATCGTGCAATGATCGCGCCCGCGCGCAGCATCTCCAGCATCCGCGTAGCGATCTCTGTGGGGTCGTGTAAAACCGCACCGGGGGCAGAGCGTGCGCAGAGCGTCGCATCGTCATTATAGCTGCGGTCGGCATAGATTTCGCCCGCCCAGGCGCAGCCCAGATCGCGCACCGCCTGATCCATGGCGGTGAGCGGTTGCACCATGATCACCAGATCGGGCTGCACGCGCAACGCCGCCTCAAAGCAGGTGCGCGCCAGCGCGGCGTCCTCACTCGCCATGTTTGACAGCGCTCCGTGCAGCTTGAAATGGCGCAAGGACCCGCCCGCAGCCCGCGCCATCGCTTGTGCGGCCCCCAGTTGATAGGTGATCAAGTTACGGATCGCGCCCGGTGACAGCCCCATCCGCCGCCGCCCGAAGCCCTGCAAATCGGGAAACCCCGGATGCGCGCCAAGTGCCACACCCTTGCGCTGTGCCAAATCCATCGTCGTCGCCATCACATCGGGATCGCCCGCATGAAACCCACAAGCGATATTGGCCGAAGAGATAACCTCCATCAGCCCAGCGTCATCGCCCGTCGCCCAAGGGCCAAAGCCCTCGCCAATGTCAGAATTGAGATCAACCTTGAGCATCGCTCACTCCTCTGGTTCGCGCCCGGCACTGACGCCGCTAATGAGTTGATAGCCCAGCAAATCAGGGATCGTGCGCGGATCGCGGATCAACGGTCTGATTTGGCGGCGCAGGTCTTGCAGCAGGGTCTTTTGGCTGGCGGCAATGCGGTCGGCCTCGGCCAATGAGACGTGGGTAAACTTCACAGGCGCGCCCGCGGGGGCCTGTGCGATGCGGGGGATGTCGCAGGCCAGAACGGTGCCAATGCGGGGATAGCCGCCAATCGTCTGGCATTCGCTGAGCAGCACGAAAGGGTGCCCGTCGCCCGTCATCTGAATATCGCCCTCTTGGATAAAATCCGAGGCCAGCCCGGCGGGGGCCTGCGCGGGAAATGGCGCCGTACCGGATTGGAGCAACACGCCCTGACGATTGCCCGAAGGCGCGCGCGTGAAAGTCGTTTTATCAAAGCGCGCAACGGTTTGCACATCAAACAGCCCCGTCTGCGGGCCATAGATATAGCGCAGTGGGCCGCCCTGAAACCGGGTGTCGCTGCGCAGCACCATATCCGCGTGATCTTGCGAGGTGTCGGTGCCAAGCGCAAGGTGCGTACCGGCCTGAAGGGCGCTTCCCAGACCCGCCGTCAGATGGGTTGAGCGACTGCCAAGCCGAGGTGCCACCTCTAGCCCGGCGGCAAAGGTGAGATAGCCAAACACCCCGGCGGTGGCCGCGCCAATGGTCAGGATCTCGCCGGGCTGCAGGTGGTGGCTTGCGTTCCAAGCAAGGGCGCGCGTGCCGATCTGGGCGCGCATCGGTGCCCCCGTCAACGCGAACCGACTGGGCACGCTCACCTCAAAAACACCTCCGAAAATTGGCATTTCCAAAGCCGCAATCGGGGCAGAAAGCCCTAGCAGCGCGGCGGCCTCATAAAGGGCAAGACGATCCGCCGCACCGCCACGAGACAGCCCCAGATGGGTCTGCCCGACGCGGCCCAGATCCTGCACGCTCAGCCCCGGTCCTGCCTTGTGAATGATGATCTGCGCCGTCATGCGCGGTTCTCACAAATCGCGCCGCCTGCGGGGTCGCCACTCTCCAACAGTGCCCGCAGTTGATCGCCAGAGACCGGCACAAGCTGTAGCGCATCGCCGGCGCGCAATGGCACGGCTGGCTCTGCATCGGGGCGAAACGGCGCAAAAGCGGTGCGCGCAATTTGGCGCCATCCGGTGGGCGAGGCATTGGAGAACAGCACCAACTGGCGCACCGCAACCGCAATAGCGCCTTTGGGAACCTGCGGGTTGAGGGTTTGCCTGCGCGCCAAATTCCACGCCTCGGGCAGCAGGCCAAGATAGGGCTGACCGGGTGCAAACCCGATGGCGAGCACGCGCAGCGGCGTGGCGCAAATCATCTCGATCGCGGCGTCGGGGCGCAGACCTGCAAGCTTGGCGGCCGCCTCAAGATCGGGGCCATTCTCGCCGCCAAACGCGGCGGGGATGCGCCAAACTCGGGTCGCCGGGCGCGGTGTTTCCGACTGCCAATCGCGTTCTGACAGAAGGGCGCTGATCTGGCGGGCACAGTCTGCACGGGTGATTTTCGTGTCGTCAAACCGAAACAGAACCGAGGTCAAACTGGGCAGCAATTCGCGCAAGAAGGGCAGGGCGGCGGTGCTGGCATGATCATAAAACGCTTGTGCCGCCGTGCTTGCCCATGGCTCTGCGCTTAGCGCGAACCGCACCAGAAGGCCATCTTGCCCAAACGGCAAAATCTGCACGCCCTGCGCCTGTGCGCTTGCGGGCAAAAGGGCGTCTTCAAGGATCATATCGGTTGTCGGCTCGAAAATGGCGGGGCAAAGGCGCGCGCGTATGTGCACCGCTTGCGGGTATACTCAAGCGGCGAAATCTGCGCTTTGATCGCCGCGTCATTCCCGTATAGGCGCGGCCACGCGACAGGTCGATAAGCAGCGGCCATTTGCGGGCACTCTCCGATGAATTTTCGCGATGACACCCAAGGACCATAGCCAATTTTCTGATACCCTGTCCATCGCCCTGCAGCACGCGGAGTTGCGCGGATGGGGGCTTTCCCTTTGGCGCGATTTACTTTCTTCTAAGGCGGTTAGAGACCATGACGGAGCGCCCCCTGATGACCCGCTACCCCCGCGACCTGCGCGGCTACGGCCGCACCACCCCCGATCCGCAATGGCCCGGCAGGGCGCGTGTGGGGATCTCGATGGTGCTGAACTTCGAGGAGGGCGGCGAGAATTGCGTGCTCCATGGCGATGCTGCGTCCGAGGCGTTCCTGTCCGATATCGCGGGCGCTGCGCAATGGCCCGGTCAACGCCATTGGAACATGGAATCGATCTATGACTATGGCGCGCGGGTCGGGTTCTGGCGGCTGCATCGGCTGTTTACCGGGCTGAACCTGCCGCTGACGATTTACGGTGTGGCGACAGCCCTCGCGCGGGCCCCCGAACAGGTCGCCGCGATGAAAGAGGCGGGCTGGGAGATCGCCAGCCATGGGTTGAAATGGGTCGAGCACAAGGACATGCCCGAAGCTGAAGAACGCGCCCAGATTGCCGAGGCGATCCGCTTGCACACCGAGGTCGTGGGCGAGCGCCCGCGCGGCTGGTACACGGGCCGTTGCAGCGTCAATACCGTGCGTCTGACGGCGGAAGAGGGCGGTTTCGACTGGATTTCAGACACTTACGACGATGATCTGCCCTATTGGGTCGAGGCCGGGGAACGCGATCAACTGGTGATCCCCTACACGCTTGAGGCCAATGACATGCGCTTTGCCACTGCGCCGGGCTATATCGAGGGCGAGCAGTTTTTCACCTATCTCAAGGACAGTTTTGATACGCTTTACGCCGAGGGGCTGGCGGGCGCGCCCAAGATGTTCTCGGTCGGGCTGCACAATCGCCTGATCGGGCGGCCGGGCAAGGTTGCCGGGCTGAAACGCTTTCTCGAATACGCGCGCGGGCATGAGGGCGTGTGGTTTGCCACGCGCGGCGAGATCGCGGCGCATTGGGCGGCCACGCATCCCCCGATCCGGCGCGAGCGCCCCAGCCAGATGTCGCGCGCACGATTTATTGAGGTCTTTGGCGGGGTTTACGAACATTCTGCTTGGGTCGCCGAGCGCGCCTTCGATCTGCAACTCGGCCCCGCGCATGATTGTCTTGAGGGCATGGCCTCGGCTCTTGCGCGGATGTTTCGCAGCGCCAGCGCCGATGAACGGCTGGGCGTTCTGACCGCGCATCCCGATCTGGCGGGCAAGCTGGCACAGGCGAAACGGCTGACGGCGGAAAGCACGAACGAGCAGGCCAGTGCCGGGCTGGATGCGCTCAGCGACGCCGAGCGCGCCACCTTCGAGGCGCTGAACACGCAATATACCAAGAAATTCGGCTTTCCTTTCATCATCGCGGTGAAAGACAACACCAAGGCGTCAATCCTGCACGCGTTTCATCGCCGCTTGGCCCATAACCGTAATAGGGAACTGGCCGAAGCCTGCGCGCAGGTCGAGCGGATCGCGTGGCATCGCCTGAGCGCGATGGGCCTTTAACGCGCGCCCAGTTCGGCGATCAGCCAGTCTTGGAACGCCGCTACCGGAGCGCTGCCCATCGTGCGCTCGGGCAGGATCAGCGAATAGGTCTCGCCCGTCTCGAACCGTCGGCTTGAGGCCAGAACCAGCCGCCCCTGCTCCAGCGCCGGGGTGGCGATGATCTCGGGCACAAGGCCAATCCCCATTCCGGCCCCCGCCGCATCCATAATCATGTCGAAATGGTCAAACCGCGCGCCGCGCAGGATGTGGCGCGGGTCGCTACCGCTGTCGCGAAACCAATCAAGCCAGAGCGTCGGGCGCGTCGATTGCTGCAACAGCGGATGGCTCAGCAGCGCGGCATCGTCCAGGCGCGCGCCGCCCTCCAGCCGCCCCGGCGCACAGACCGCCACCAGCGTCTCACGCAGCAGTTCCACCACACGCGTTCCCGGCCCTTCATGCTGTGTGCGCATAATCGCCAGATCGAACGGGTCGCTTTGAAAATCCACCGGATGCAGCCGGGCGGTGACATCCAGGCTGATCTGCGGCGCGATGCGCTCAAACCGGGCCAGTCGTGCAATCAGCCAACTGCGCGCGAACGAGGGCAGCACCGCGATGCGCAAAATCGCATCCGCCCCGCCAAAGGCCATCACCCCCATCGCGGCGCTGTCAAGGCTCGCCAAAACTCCCTCGGCGCGCTCCAGAAACGCTTGTCCTGCGGGCGAAAGGACCAGACGTTTGCGCACCCGGTTGAACAGCGCTACGCCCAGTCGTTCCTCCAATGATCCCAGCGAACGCGAAATCGCGCTTTGCGTCAGGTTCAGCTCTTGGGCGGCGCGGGTCGTCGTGCCATGACGCGCGCAAGCGGTGAAGGCCTGCAACTCGCTCACGGTCGGAATATAGGCTTTGCGCATCGCGACTCCCTTCATCGGGCAAGGGGTAACTTTATGCGAATAACTCATCATCTTCAAAATTAAAATCGTTTGCCTGTGCGCGCTACATGCCTAAGATTGCGCCCAACCCAAGACAGACAGGCCGCGAGGATAGCATGACCGACAGACCCGTAATCAAAGCCAAAGACGCCCCCGATCTGGGGCAATTCAGCTGGGACGACCCGCTGCGCCTTGACGATCAACTGACGGAGGATGAGCGGATGCTGCGCGACGCCGCGCGCGCCTATGCTCAGGACAAATTGCAACCGCGCGTCATCGAGGCCTATGAGCGCGAGCAGACCGACCCCGCGATCTTCACTGAAATGGGCGCGATGGGCCTGTTGGGCGCGACCATCCCCGAGGAATATGGCGGGTTTGGCGCGGGCTATGTCTCCTACGGGCTGATCGCGCGCGAGGTCGAGCGCGTCGATAGCGGCTATCGCTCGATGATGTCGGTGCAATCCAGCCTCGTGATGTATCCGATCTACGCCTATGGCAGCGAGGAACAGCGCCGCAAATACCTGCCCAAGCTTTCCAGCGGCGAATATATAGGCTGCTTTGGGCTGACCGAACCCGATGCCGGGTCCGATCCCGGCGGCATGGTCACGCGGGCGGAAAAAACCGCCACCGGCTATCGCATCACCGGCAACAAGATGTGGATCAGCAATGCCCCGATCGCCGATGTGTTCGTGATCTGGGCGAAATCCGAGGCCCATGGCGGCAAGATCCGCGGCTTCATTCTGGAAAAAGGCATGAAGGGCCTGTCCGCGCCGAAAATTGGCAACAAACTGTCCTTGCGTGCAAGCATCACCGGCGAGATCGTGATGCAGGGCGTCGAGGTCGGCGAAGACGCTTTGCTGCCCCATGTGCAGGGCCTCAAGGGGCCGTTTGGCTGCCTGAACCGCGCGCGCTACGGCATCGCTTGGGGCGTGATGGGCGCGGCAGAGTTCTGCTGGCACGCGGCGCGCAATTACGGCCTAGAGCGTAAACAGTTCAACCGCCCACTGGCGCAAACTCAACTGTTCCAGAAGAAGCTCGCCGATATGCAGACCGAGATCACCTTGGGTCTGCAAGCCGCGCTGCAAACCGGCCGCCTTATGGATCAGGCCAATGCCGCCCCCGAGATGATCTCGCTGATCAAGCGCAACAATTGCGGCAAGGCGCTGGACGTGGCGCGGCTGTCGCGCGACATGCATGGCGGCAACGGGATTTCGGGCGAGTTTCAGGTGATCCGCCACATGGTGAACCTTGAAACGGTCAACACCTATGAGGGCACCCATGACGTGCATGCGCTGATCTTGGGGCGTGCGCAGACGGGCTTGCAGGCCTTCGCATGAGCGCACCGCTTGAGGGTGTGAAAGTCGTCGAATTGGCGCGCATTCTGGCCGGTCCTTGGGCCGGGCAAGTGCTCGCCGATCTCGGCGCCGAGGTGATCAAGGTCGAGGCCCCCGAGGGTGATGATACCCGCCGCTGGGGCCCGCCCTTCATCGCGCGCGAGGGCGACGGCCCCGAGGGTCGCTCGGCCGCCTATTTCCACGCCACCAATCGCGGCAAGCACTCCGTCATCGCCGATTTTCGTACGCCAGAGGGCCAGAAAATCGTGCGTGATCTGGTGGCTGACGCTGATGTCGTGATCGAGAATTTCAAGCTTGGCGGCCTCAAGAAATACGGCCTTGATTACGATAGCCTCAGTGCACTCAACCCGCGCCTTGTCTATTGCTCGATCACCGGTTTTGGCCAGGACGGGCCCTATGCCAGCCGCGCGGGCTATGACTTTTTGATCCAAGGCATGGCGGGCTGGATGGACCTCACCGGCGATCCGCAAGGTGAGCCACAAAAGGTCGGCGTGGCTTTCGCTGACATCTTCACCGGGCTTTACGCGGTGATCGGCATTCAGGCGGCACTGGCCGCGCGCATCCGCACCGGGCGGGGGCAGTTGGTCGATATGGCGCTGCTCGACTGTGCGGTCGGTGTACTGGCCAATCAGGGCATGAATTTCCTCGCCACGGGCAGCGCGCCGCACCGTCTAGGCAACGCCCATCCCAATATCGCGCCTTACGAGGTGATTAGCGCCGCCGATGGCGACTTGATCTTGGCGGTCGGCAATGACGGGCAGTTCGCGAGGCTTTGCGCGGTGCTCGGTCTCGATCTGGCAAACCAGCCGGACTTCGCCACAAACGAGGCCCGCGTCGCCAATCGCGCCGCCCTGCGCGCCATCCTGCTGCCCGAGCTTGCGACATGGCCGCGCGATAATCTGCTCGCCGCGCTTGAGACCGCGACCGTGCCCGCAGGCCCGATCAATACGCTCGATCAAGTCTTTGCCAACCCGCAAGTGCAAGCGCGCCAGATGCGTATCGAGGCCAATGGCATCGCAGGCATTCGCACCCCGATCGTGCTGTCTGACACGCCACTGGCCGATCCGCGCCCGGCACCGAAGCTGCCCTCTTCCTCTTGATAAAAATATCCCGGGGGGAGGCGCGGAACGCGCTGGGGGGCAGCGCCCCCTGCCTGACCGTTGATTGTCGCCATTCGCCGCCGGGGGGGGCACCCATGCTACTCGCTACAGGCCAGCGTCAAGGCAATCGGAATATCGTCTGGGCCGCCATGCACGTCGGGCTTGTTTATCGCGATGTTGGGTACGCAGGTTTGTCTCTCAGCCAGCCCGCGAATGACCACCGGGTCGGATTTTACCGGCACCAGCCCGGTCAGGTTCTCGGGGTCATACATCTCGATGCGCAGGGCGTTGGGGTCTTCGGGCGTGGCCAAGCCAAGCGCGAAGGCCAGCGTCACCACGCCATCCTTCACCGTCGCCTGAAAGCCGTAAATCTGGGGATCGGGCAGTTGCGTCTCGCCCTTCCAGATCCGGGTGTAGTAATATGACCCTTCGGTGTTTTGCTTGGTCGCCTCATGCACCGCGTTCAACTCATCGCCGTCAAATTTGCCATCGCCATTCGCGTCATAGGTCTGCAGCAACCAATCCGAGACCGAGGGGTCGAAGGTCCAGCTTTCGCCGATATGGGTGATCTTTCCCTTGTCCATGCCCACCAGCAGACGCACCAGCAACTCATCCTCGGGATGGGCGGTCGCGGCCAGCGGGATCACGGTGCAAAGCAGGGCCAGTGCGAGGGGGCGGATCATGGTTGGAACTCTGGCTTTTTCTCGCCCGGCGGGGCGGCAGGGGGCGGGGCCCCGAAAGAGGGGAAGGCATCGGCTTCGGGCACGGCAGATTGCGCGGCAGGGGCGTTTTCCGAGGCGGCGTTTTGTGGCGGGACGTTCTTGGGTTTGAGCTTGTTGCCCATCAACGCCACGCCGCCATAGAGAACCCCGATCGCCACAAGCCAGCTGCCAATGATGCGACCCGCGATCTCAAACCACTCCGCGCGCCATGAGCGCAGGCTCAGCGCGACCGCCCCGATCAGCCAGACGCCAAGCGCCACCCCCGCGAGGCTGACCCAAGGCTTGCCGCCATAGCTGGGGTCGGACAATTTCGTGGCCAGCGCATACATCGCGCCCAAAATCAGCGCGGCGGGCAGGATCAACACCGGGCGCGGCGTCCGCCCCAATGCCAAGGTCGCCCCGATTGCGATGGCGGAAATCGGCATGGTTAGAAAGTGATGGGTGATCGCACCGGGGATCTGTTGCAGCGCGGCCATCATCTCGATGCGCAACGCAAACCCTGTCGCCAGCCCGATCCCCCAAAGCACGCAGGCGATCTGGGCAGAGCGCTTGGGCACCAGTGCCAGCGCGATGCCAAAGCCGAACAGGGGAAACAGCCGCTCGACGGCCAGCGCGTCGCGGATCAGCCATGCGCCAACCTCGCCGCGCTGCGCCACTGGCAGCAGTGCCAGCGCGATCAGCGTGCCCAACCCGGCCAGCACCCACAGATGGCGCAACCACGAAATCCGACCTGCGAAGGACAATGTTCTATCAGCTACCAAAGAGGCTCAGCCCCCCATCGAGAAAGCCCAATTGCCCCTTCATATAGCCAAAGGCCAGCACGAGGAAGCCACAGCCTACAAAGGCGATGAATGCCCCCAAAAGCTGCGACAGCCGCCCTTTCCAGACCGGGTTAAGCGCAAGTCCAACCCCCACGCCGATCACGTGGATGCACCCCGTCGCCAGCACGAAACCGATCGCGTAATCGGCCGGGTCGGCGGCCATCGGAAGCTCTGCGCCATGGGCATAGCCGTGATAGAACCCAAACACCGCAATAATCGCCAGCGACACCCATTCCGCAGGCGTCCACGCGGCGGCAATCGCCAAGCCCAGAACGACAATCGACAGCGCGATGCCAATTTCGATGCCGGGAACGGGCAGGCCCAAAATGCCAACGATGCCCCCGATCACCATGATCATCGGGAACGTGACGGGCAGCGACCAGACACGCCGTCCACCCATCTGCGCACCCCAAAGACCCACCGCGAACATCGCGAGAAAATGGTCATAGCCGCTTAGCGGATGCTCAAAGCCTGCGGTAAACCCGCCCGAGCCGGTGCTGGTGATATGGGCCGCGGCGATTTGCGGGATAAACAGCACGATCAGGGCCGTGAGAGCAGCAAGGCGGCGATGCGACATGGGCGATCTTTCGGTTGTGATTATGTCGCGGCATAATCTGGATCGGCCCCGAAAACTCAAGGTGGTAAAACGTCTCTGTCTCTCACCATCCGTTGAGAAATGTTGCGGCGCAAGCCGTCAGCCAAAGCGCCCGGTGATATAATCCGAGGTGCGCTCATGCTGGGGCCGGGTAAAGATTTGTGCGGTTTCGCCCGCCTCAATCAGGTCGCCCAGATACATGAATGCCGTGCGGTCGCTGACCCGGCTGGCCTGCTGCATGTTATGGGTAACGATGGCGATGGTGAAACGCGCCTTGAGCTGATGGATCGTCTCTTCGATCTTGCCCGTCGAGATTGGGTCCAGCGCCGAGGCAGGTTCATCGAGCAAGATCACCTCGGGCTCGACGGCAATGGTGCGCGCGATGCACAGCCGTTGCTGCTGCCCGCCCGAAAGCGACTGCCCCGAACTGCCCAGCTTGTCCTTGACTTCTTCCCACAGCGCCGCGCCGCGCAAGGCGGCCTCGATCCGCCCCTCCATTTCGGTTTTCGCGACCCCCATCAGGCGCAGCCCGAACGCGATGTTCTCATGGATCGTCATCGGGAAGGGTGTGGGTTTTTGAAACACCATCCCGACCTTGGCGCGCAGCCGGTTCAGATCGGTGCCCTTGGCCAGAATGTTCTCGCCATCCAGCAAAACCTCGCCCGTGGCACGCTGTCCGGGATACAGATCATACATCCGGTTGAGCACCCGCAATAGCGTGGATTTCCCGCAACCCGAGGGCCCGATAAAGGCCGTAACCTGATTTTCGGGCAGTTCCAGATCAATCCCTTTGAGCGCGCGGGTCGCGCCGTAGAAAAACTCCAGATTGCGGATCGAGATGCGCGATTTCGGCGCCGGATCGATGCCTTGAAACGTCAGCGGATTGCGGTCTCGGGTCAACGTATCCATCAGGATTTGTCCTTTTGCGAGGTAACAAGGCGGGCAAGGATCGACAGCGCCAGCACCGCCACCGTAATCAGCAGCGCCCCGGCCCAAGCCAGCGCCTGCCAGTTGTCATAGGGGCTCAGCGCGAACTGAAAGATGGTGATCGGCAGCGAGGCCATCGGCGCGCTCAGATTGAGGCTAAAGAAGTTGTTGCTGAGCGCCGTGAACAGTAGCGGCGCAGTCTCGCCCGAGATCCGCGCAATCGCCAGTAGCACCCCTGTCACCATACCCGCACGCGCCGCTTTATAGGCGATCTGGCGGATCACGATCCAGCGCGGGGCACCCATTGCCAGCCCCGCCTCGCGCAGTTGATCGGGCACAAGGCGCAGCATATCCTCGGTCGTGCGCACGACGGTCGGGATCACCAGGATCGCCAACGCCACCGCCCCCGCCAGCGCCGAGAAATGGCCCAGCGTGGCCACCAGCACCTGATAGACAAACAGCCCGACGATGATCGAGGGGGCCGAGAGCAAGATGTCATTCACAAAGCGGATCACCGTGGAGAGGCGCGAAAACCGCCCGTATTCGGCCATATAGGTGCCCGCGAGAATGCCAATCGGGGTGCCGATGAGCACGGCCATCGCGCTCATGATCAACGAACCGACAATCGCGTTGCGCAGCCCCCCCACCGCATTGGGCGCGGGGGTGTCTTGGGTGAACACCGCCAAATTCAGCGCGCCCGCCCCCTTCACCACCAGATGAAACAAGATCAGCGCCAGCACCAGCAGACCCAGCCCGGCGGCGGCGGTGCTCAGGCTCATCATCAGCGCATTGGTCAGTTTGCGCCGGGTCATTCGAACAGACATCTCACACCCCCGCTTTGCGTTTCATCCGTCGCAACATCCATTGCGCGCAGGCCAGAACGATGAAGGTGAGGATGAACAACACCAGCCCCAGCGCGATCAGCGAAGCGGTATAAAGCGGCGTCGTGGCCTCGGTGAACTCATTGGCGATGGCGGCGGAGATCGTCGTCCCCGGCGCAAGGATCGAGCCCGAAATGCGATGCGCGTTGCCAATCACAAAGGTCACCGCCATCGTCTCGCCCAAGGCCCGCCCCAGCGCCAGCATCACGCCCCCCACAAGCGCCGTACGCACATGCGGGATGACGATATGGCGGTTGACCTCCCAGCGGGTCATGCCCAGCCCATAGGCGCTTTCGCGCAGCATATCGGGCACCGTCAGAAAGATGTCGCGCGCCAGCGAGGCAATGAAGGGCAGCACCATCATTGCCAAGATCAGCCCCGCCGTCAGCATCCCGATCCCGTAGGGCGCGCCCGAAAACAGCATACCGATACCGGGCACATGCCCCAGCGTGTCGATCAAGGCGGGCTGCACCACCGATTGCATGAACGGCGCAAAGACGAACATCCCCCAGATCCCGTAGATGATCGAGGGAATCCCCGCGAGCAGCTCAATCGCGATGCCCAAGGGGCGGCGCAGCACGCGCGGGCAGGTCTCGGTCAAGAAAATCGCGATCCCCAGCCCAACGGGCACCGCAATCACCATCGCGATCACCGAGGTGACAACCGTGCCGTAAAGCGGTGCGAGCGCGCCGAATTTGTCGGTCACGGGGTTCCATTTTTCGGTAATCAGAAACCGCAGCCCGAATTCCTGAAAGGCGGGCCAAGCGCCCCAGCTCAGCGAGACAAACACCCCCAGCAAGACCGCCAACACGATCAGCGCCGCGCCCAGTGTCAGGGCAAAGAAAATCCGGTCTGCGCGCGCCGCCGGGTTTGCGCGTGCCCTGCCGCTGAACTCTTGCGTGATGGCCATTTTAGTCTCCGCGAAAATAGGCAAGGGGAGGGCTACCAATGGCAGCCCTCCCCACATCTCTTAGGGACAGATCAGTTGTTCATTGCCCAGACGGCAGCGCCGTCTTTGCCCTTGATCTGAGCCCATTCTTTTTTGATCTGCGCGACCACATTGTCGGGCATCGGGATGTAGTCAAGCTTGGCAGCCGCCGTGCCGCCATTGGCATAGGCCCAGTCAAAGAACTTGAGCGCTTCCGCTGAAGCAGCCGGATCTTTGGCATCGGAATGCATCAAGATAAAGGTCGCTGCCGTCATCGGCCACGTGTTCGCACCCGGCTGGTTGGCCAAGATCACACCAAAGCCCGGCTGGCTCGACCAATCCGCATTCGCGGCAGCAGCGGCGAAGGCGTCCGATTTCGGGGCCACGCGCTTGCCGTCTTTGTTGATCATATCGGTGTAGGTCATCTTGTTTTGCAGCGCGTAGGCATATTCGACATAGCCGATCGAATTGGCGGTCTGATCGACATTCGCGGCGACGCCTTGGTTGCCCTTGGCTCCAAGACCCACGGGCCATTCCACTGCCGTCGAGACGCCAATGTCGCTCTTCCAGCCCGCGTCAACAGCGGCCAGATAATAGGTGAAGTTGAACGTAGTACCCGAACCGTCCGAGCGATGCACCACGGCAATTGCGGCATCGGGCAGCTTGACCTGCGGGTTCAGCTTGGCAATCGCGGGGTCGTTCCACTTGGTGATCTTGCCCTCATAGATCGCGGCCAGCGTGGCCCCGTCCAGAACCATTTCGCCGGGCTTGACGCCATCGAGATGCACGACCGGAACGATCCCGCCCATTACGGTAGGAAATTGCACCAGCGTATTCTTGGCCAGCTCATCCCCGCCCAGCGGCTTGTCCGAAGCGCCAAAGGTCACGGTGCGCGCTTCGATCTGCTTGATCCCGCCGCCCGAGCCGATTGCCTGATAGTTCAGGCCGGTGCCGGTTTTTGCCTGATAGGTTTTCGCCCAGTCCGAGTAGATCGGGTAGGGGAAGGTCGCGCCAGCGCCCGACAGGTCAGCGGCCTGTGCGACGGCAGCATATGCGAGGGTCGCTCCGGCGAGGGCAGCGCCACGGGCGAGAATACGAAGGGTGATCATGATACGGTCCTTGTCTTGATCCCAGGTGATTGGTTCACCACCACGCCGAACGTTCGGGCATGGCTTAAACCCTTCGCTAGGGTCGGTTCTTGACAGTTCTGTAACGGGTTTCAGCATGCGCACGGCGCGCGTGATTGCTGCGCGGGGCTGAATTTGACGCAAAATCCCAGTCCCGCTTAGCGCATCGCGCAGCCCGCAAGGCTATGAAGTGGCTAGATACCTGACGCGCGAAGCACAGGTATGTGATGGGTTGTGAGCCAAAAGAGAGCGGTTTGGTGCGTATCGCGCCGCAAATACGTCGCGCGCGGATCGCGAATCGACGCTTAACCCGCGCCCAAGGACGCCGCGATCTGATAGGTCACCAGCGAGGCGAGATAGGCCAGCGCGAACATATAGATCAGCGCCACCCACATCCATTTCGCCGCGCCGGCCTCGCGCCGGATCACCGCCAGCGTCGAGATGCATTGCGGCGCAAAGATATACCACGCGAGCAGCGACAGCGCGGTGCCAAGGCTCCATTGCCCGGCCAGCGTGTGGATCAGCCCGCCATCGCCCGACACCGCATAAACCGTCGCCAGACCCGCCACAGCAACCTCGCGCGCGGCCATGCCCGGCACCAGCGCCACCGCGATCTGCCAGTTAAAGCCCAGCGGCGCCAACGCCGGAGCAATGAACTTGCCGATCATCGCCGCAAAGGAATAGTTAATCGCTGGGCCCGTCGCGCCTTCTGGCGCCATCGGGAAGGTCGACAGCACCCAGATGATCACCATCGCCCAGAAGATGACCGTGCCCGCGCGGCGCAAAAACACCCGCGCGCGTTGGTACAGGCCCAGAAAGATATTGCGAGGGCGGGGCAGTTTGTAATCGGGCAGGTCCAGCATCAGCGGCGCGTTGCGCTCTTCGCGCGAGAACAGGTAGCGCGCGACAAAAGCCACGACCAACACGCTGAGCACCCCCGCCGCATACAGCCCGAACATCACCAGACCTTGCAGGCTCAGCCCGGCGACCTTGATGGGCGGAATGAAGGCCGCGATGATCAGCGTGTAAACCGGGATACGCGCCGAGCAGGTCATCAGCGGCGCGACCAAAATCGTCGTTAGCCGGTCGCGTTTATTGTCGATCACGCGCGCCGCCATGATGCCGGGGATCGCGCAGGCAAAGCTGGACAGCAGCGGGATAAACGCGCGCCCGTTCAGCCCCGCCTTGCCCATGATCCGGTCCATCAGGAACGCCGCGCGCGCCATGTAGCCGAAATCTTCGAGCAGCAGGATGAAGAAGAAAGTGAACAGGATCTGGGGTAGGAAAATGAGGATCGACCCGATCCCGGCAATCACCCCATCCACAAGGAAACTCTGGATCAGCCCCTCTGGTAACAGATCACTGACCAGCACGCCCAGCCCCGTAAAAGCAGCGTCAATCGCATCCATAAACGGCGTGGCCCAGCTAAACACCGCTTGAAACATCGTGAACAGGATCGCCAGCAAGATCAGCGGCCCAGCAATCGGATTGAGCACCACCCGGTCGATCTTGGCCGACACCGTATCGGGTTCGGGCGGGCGGATGACATGGGCGTTGACCAGCCGTTCTGCCTCACGCATCGCGACGCGCAGATCATGCGAACTGGGCGCTTGCCATGTGCTTTCCTTGGCAAGTTCGACGCCTGCTTCCAGCATCGGATCGACACAGGCCCAGAGCGCATCCAGCCCGCCACGGCGCACAGCGGTCGCGGTGACAACGGGAATGCCCAGATCATCCGACAGCGCCTCATGGTCGATCTGCAAGCCACGATGGCGCGCGATATCGATCATGTTCAGGATCAGAACAATCGGCAGCCCGACCTTTTTCAGCTCGCCCACCAGACGCAGCGCGCCGCGCAGGTTCGTGGCATCGGCCACCGCGAGGATCATGTCGGGCACACGCTCGCCCTTGCGCTGCCCCAGCAACACGTCGCGGGTGACTTCTTCATCCGGAGAGCGCGCGCGCAAAGAATGGGTGCCGGGCAGGTCGATCACGGAAAACCGCCGCCCCGCCGCCGTGGTGGCAATGCCGATTTTGCGCTCGACCGTGACGCCGGAATAGTTGCCAACCTTCTGGGTGGCCCCCGTCATCGCGTTGAACAGCGCCGTCTTGCCGCAATTGGGCGCACCCACCAGCGCGGCCTCAAAGCGTTGCGCGTCGGGGTCTGGCAGGATGGCTTGGGGCTGGGATATGGCGGGCGCCGAACTCATTCCGCGAGGATCGCCATCGCCTCATGTCGGCGCAGCGCAACCGTGGTGTCATTCACACGCACGGCAATCGGGTCACGCCCGAACGGGCCTTCGTGCAGGATGTGAACCGAGGCACCCTCGATAAAGCCAAGCTCCAGCAAACGGCGTTCGAGTTCTTCGGGGTCAAACCCGCCTTGGGTCGCAACGGGCGAGACGGAAACCAGCGTGCCGCGAAAGCCACGGCGACATTCGCCAAGGGGCAACGCCACGGCGGCTTCGATTTTTTCAGGGCTGGCCATCATGCGATCAACTCCATGCCGGATACGACTCAATCTCTCGATCCTTACAATCAGGAGATAGCGCGCGATTTGATCTCTGACAATTCAACTCTGGTATTTTTCACGAAAATATGACGATTATTTTTGTCAGGAATAGCGCCGCCGCTGATATTCAAGGCAAAAACTGGCCCGATGGGGCCGTCGCTCAATGCGTTGTAAAGGGAAATTTTAGCCCTGCAGTCAGCGTGGTGGGGGCCATACCGCCGCCTTTCAGCGCCTTGATCTTGCCCAGTCCGACCGACAGGCTCATCGTGTCATTGAGCGCGTAATCGGCCTCTACCGCCACAGATCCGATCACGCCGCCGGCCACATCAACGCCGCCACCGCCCGCCGCGCCGACGCGCCCTTCAAGCGAAATCGCCCAGCGATCCGCGATCGGCTGACGCCAGCCGAGACCCAGCATCCCAATCGCGTAGCCCGCAACATCGCCGCCCAAAGCGGTCTGCGCATTGCCGGTGACATAAAGCTTGTCATTGAGGAACAGATCAATCGAGCTTTCCTGCATCACAGGCTTGCCCGTCGCCGTCGCCCCGGCTTTGCGAAACGCGGTATTGGGGTCTTGCATCGAAATCCCCAGCGTATAGGCCCAGTGTTGCGGCTGTGCGCTGACCGGTCCGGCCTCGACACTGCGCCGGAACACCCGCGTCAAACCGATGCGTGCCACTGTGGCGTTCATATCGCCATCGGGCGCAAGGGTTTTGCCGACCGACAGGTCAAAATCGGCCCAAGGCAGCAGCGCCACGCTGACGCCCAGCCCTGCATCCAGCAAAACGCCGCCCCCGGTATCGACCTGACCACCGCCGCCAAAGCCAAGCGCGGCTTGCCCGTAAACCGAGGCGCGTTGGCCCAGCGCGATGCGGTGGCGCAGTCCGCCAAAGATTTGCATATAGCCCTCGCCGCCACTCGCTGCACCATCGCCCGACAGCACCAACTCATTGCGCCCGCCCAGCAGAAAACTCGCCTCAGCGCCCGCCAGTTTCAAATTCGTCTGCGGCGCGCCGGTGCGGTCACGACTGCCGCCCATATCCGCATACGACCCCCGGATCGAGACCGAGCGCAGCGGCATCGACAGCGGTGATCCCGTCAGCGCGCGCTGATCTTCGCCTGCGCCGATATGCCAGGTCAGCCCCGCCGTCAGGGCCGTGTTTTCAATGTCAGCACCCGCGATTTTGATATAGCTCGCGCCGAGTTCCGCATCGACACGCTCGCTCAGCGCATAGCCAAAGCCAATCCCGGCGCGGGTCATGAAACCATCGCCCACGACAACCGCCGCGCCACCGCCTCCGCCCAGAAACAAAGCGGTGTTCAGCGAAATGCGCTCACTCAGCGCAAAGCGTTTGATGCCCTCGACGCCCCAGAAAAACGCGCCCCCGCCATCGCCCTTGGCCCCGGCATAGATCGACTGACCAAAGCTGATGCCGCGCCCCAGATCGCGCCCGAAATAGACCCGCGCCAAGCCTTCAATCGGGGTGCGCGGATTGTTCAGGCCCTCATAGCCCACTCCAATTTCAAACGCGTTCGCACCCACGGGCAGCAAGCTGGCGACAAAAGCGAGAAGCAAAAGGGAGCGATGCGACATCTAAAAAACCTAACTTTAAAACGCGGGACCAACTCATATGGCCCCGCGTTTTACGTAAGGTCAAACCCTGCGGCGGGCTTTAATGTTCGCGAAAGGCGCGTTGCATCGAATCCGCCACAGGCTTGGCGATATATTGCGCAAATGTGCGCGAAGCGGTCTCGATCATCACCAAAACGGGCATCCCTGGCATCGGCGCAAATCCCGGCACCCGGCGCAATTCGGATTGCGGCAGCCGGATGCGCGCCAGATAGACCTCGCGCGGGGTTGCCGCCGAGCGTTCGACAATCGCATCCGCCGAGATGTAATAGACCTCGCCCTTCAAGATCGGGGTGGTGCGCTGGTTCAGCGCGGTCAGGCGCACCGAGGCGGTCTGGCCAATCTTCACCGCGTCGATATCGGTGCGCGCGATCATCGTCTCGATGATCAGCGGCGCCTCAGAGGGCAGGATTTCGGCAATCACCTTACCCGCCTCGACCACGCCGCCCGCGCCCGAATAATTCAGCGCCACGACCGTGCCCGACACCGGGCTTTCGATCACAATACGCTTCAGGATCGAGTTGGCCTTGCGTTCCTGTTCGCGCACGCCGTCCAGTTCGGCCTGCACGGTTTCCAGCTCATCCAGCGCGGCTTGGCGGTGCGTTTCAATCGTCTGTGTCGTTTGCGCTTGATACTTCGCACGCATCTCCTCGCTTTCCGACACTTCCGCCGCCAGCCGCCCGATCTGACCATCAGCATCCGCCAGCGCGCGCCGGATCGCGTTGAACTCGGTGCGCCGGATCAGCCCGTTTTCGAACAGTTGTTTTTTGCTCGCATGATCTTCGGCCAACATCCCACGCTGGGCGCGCGTGGCCTCAAGCTGCGCGCTATAGCCCCGCATGCGGCTTTCCATCGCGGCGATATTGCGCGACAGCAGGTCCAACTCGCTTTCGACCTTGGCCTTGGTGACGTTGAACGACAGTTGCTGAGCATCCAGCATCGCGGCCACTTCGGGATCGGCGCGCGCCTCTAGCAGCCATTCGGGAAGGCGCAATTCGCGCCAGCCGTCATATTCGGCGGTGATGCGCGCCTCCATCGCCTCCAGCCGGGCGCGGCGCAAAAACAGCGCGCGCTCATTGGCCAGCGCCGAGGTCTCATCCAGTCGCATCAGCGGCTGGCCCTTTTGAACAAAATCGCCCTCGGAGATATGGATTTCCTTGATGATCCCGCCTTCGAGGTGCTGGATCATCTTGTTGCGCCCGGTCGCCACGAACGACCCCGGCGCCATGATTGCCGCCGCAAGTGGCGCGCTAAAGGCCCAGACGCCAAACCCGCCAAAAGCCGCGAGAAACACCACCAGCCCCATGATCACCATGCCCCGGATCGAGCGCGGAACCTCGGCAAACCAGCTTGCGCTATCGGATATGTCCTGACGATTGTTCATGCCGGAGCTCCCTGAAATGCGGGCGTGCGGCCCTGTGGCGCGACTTGGGGCTGTTGCGGGCGCTTGCGCCGTTCCAGCTCGGCGAGCACCTGCGCGCGCCAGCCAAACAGCGCGATATTGCCATCTGACAGCAGCATGATCTTATCGACCGCGCTCAGCAGCGAGGGTTTCTGCGTCACCACAATCGTCGTGATACCAGAGCGTTTCGCATGGCCCAAAGCGCGCACAAGAGCGGCATCGCCCAGCGTATCAAGGTTCGAGTTCGGTTCATCCAGCACCACGAATTTCGGATCGCCAAAGAAGGCGCGCGCCAACCCGATGCGCTGTTTCTGCCCCCCCGACAGCGGCGAGCCATCGCTGGACACCACGGTCTCATAGCCCTGCGGCAGGCTTGCGATCATGTCGTGCACATCGGCCAGATCGGCGGCGCGGTGAATTTCCTCGTCGCTGGCATCCTCCCGCATCCGCGCGATATTGGCCTTGATCGTGCCGGGGAACAGCTGCACGTCTTGGGGCAGATAGCCCAGAATTTCGCCCAGCTGGCGCGGATCCCAGTTGCGCAGATCCATCAGATCCAGCCGCACCGCCCCCGAGGTCGGCAGGATTGAACCCACCAGCATCTTGCCCAGCGTCGTCTTGCCTGCGCCGGAATTGCCGATGATCGCCAGTTGATCGCCCGGCGCCAGCGAGAAGGTCAGCGCATTGAGCACCACATGTTTCGTGCCTTGCGGGACATAGAGCAGCCGCTCGACATCCAGCCGCCCCAGCGGCTTGGGCAGGCGCAGCTTGTCATTTCGGCTTTTGGCCGAGGCCAGCAACTGCGCCACCCGGTCATAGGCACCGCGCGCCAGAAGAAAGCTGTTCCAGCCCTCGATCGCGCCTTCGATCGGTGCCAGCGCACGCCCCGCCACAATCGAGGCCGCGATCACCATGCCGCCGGTGATCTGGCCATCCAACGACAGCCACGCCCCCCAGCCCAGCATTGCGATCTGGGTGAACAGACGAAACATCCGCGACAGCGAGGCGGTATAGACGTTGCGGTCCTGCGCCTCGATCTGCGCCTTGAGCGATTGCGCGGTGTCGCGCCCCCAGATCGCGACTGCCTCGGGGATCATCGCCATCGCGTTGATGATCTGGCTGTTGCGCGACATGGATTCGAGATGCAGGTTGGCGCGGGTCTGCGCCTGATTGGCACGGCGAAACCCGTCGCTGGTGATCTTTTGGTTGACCCAGGCAAACACTGCCAGCAGCGCCGCCGTGCCCACCACGATCATCCCCAGATGCGGATGGATCAGGAACACCACCACCATGAAGATCGGCGCAAACGGCACGTCCAGAAACGACAGCAGCGTGCCAGATACCAGAAAGCTGCGCAGCGCGCCCAGATCGCCGAGCACCTGATATTCGCGCCCGTTGGAATGCAACGAGGCCTGCGCCGCCGCCGACAGAACCGGCGCACCCAGCCGCGCTGCCACATCGACGGCCGAGCGCATCAGAACCAGCCGGCGCAGCGCATCCAGTATCGTCTGCACCATGATCGCGCCCAAAATCACGATCGTGAGCATCACCAGCGTGTCGATGGAGCGCGAGGTGAACACCCGGTCCGAGATCTGGAACAGGTAGATCGGCACCGCGAGGATCAAGATATTGGTGGCGCATGTCATCAGCACCACAAAGGCCAGATTGGACCTGAGTTTGCGCTTCATCAGCGACAGCGTGCGCGTGTAATCCAGCGGCGCGACGCGCTGGTGAAATTTGGTGGCGGAAGGTGGCGCGGGTGGGGAGCCGGAGGCGTCTTTCGCGGGGACGTTTTTCACCCCCATAGGGCTTTCCACGCCACCTTCCTCCCGGGCAAGCGCCTGCGTTGGCGCCGTGCACTGCCCGGTTTCGTTGGCAGGGATTGCCCTGCCTTTGGTCCTACAGGATCGAAACCGTTCGGCGCGCATCCCGGCATCCAACACCAGCCGCTCCACCATGTCGGTTTTGCTTACATCCCCTTGGCGATCCGGTCCCCCACCGGTGGTATCCCCAATCTTGCTCACGTCACTCTCCCCTTCGAGTTTTGTGTGGATTTAGCGTGTTTTGGTGACCCCCACGGTCAGGCCAAGACACTGTGCAGCGCATCAAGAGAGCCCGAGTTCATCGTGTCTGGAATGAACCCCGCGCCCTCGACGAACCCGCTGCCCGGCCCGTCGTTGAAATCATCGCTCAAAAAAACCACCGCTTCGGAGGCCAGATCGCCTTGGGGCGCACTAAACGTGCCCGCCAGATCGAACGGCCCCTGATCACTAGCAAACATGCCCGCCTGATACAGAACCGCATCGCTGTAGCTGCCCGCCCCGGCCATGATCGTGCTGTCCACACCTGCGACCGTCAGCGACGCGACATTGGCCAGAATGTTGTCGCCCGCCGAGATATCCGCCAGCGCGTCATCGCCCGGCAACGCGACCGAGATCACATCGCTATCGCTGAGCAGATTGATCTGGGTCAGCGAGTCGCGGATCAGCAGGTCGCCCTCGATCCACAACACCCGCATCGCATCCAGATCGCCCAAAAGCGGGTCGCCAAACAGCCCCGAGACAGCGGCGTACGCAGCCGCGTCAGGCGTGCTTTGCGCCCCCGACTCGCTGGGTGCGGCGCTGTCACCGGTCCCCGCCATCGCGCCAAGCGCATCCAGCGTGGATTGGAAACTGCTCGACATCTCAAGGGCGGTGTCAGTGCCGAGATGGGTGATGCTGGCCTCGTTCCACAGCAGGTTGTCATGGCCTGAAAACAGCGCCGTCCCACTGCCGTTGCTGAGAAACAGATCATCGTCCAGCAGCACGTTGATTTGCTCAATCGAGGCAAGCTGCACCATGTCGCCGCCCACAAAGATCGCATCGAAATGCCCGCCCAGTTGCAACAGCAACTCAAGATTGGAGACAGTGTTGCCGCCGGTCGAAATCTCAATGTGATGGGTGCCGAATTCATAGCTGACCACATCGGAATCGTTGATGTGATTGATCTGGTAGGTGGTGTTGTCGATCATCAGATCGCCATCAATGCGCACCATCCCAAGCAGTTTCGCTCCCCCCGCCACGGCGGGTGCCAGGTCTTGGGCGGGATTGGCCAGCGTGTCTTGTGTCGCCAGATTGACGATCTGCGAACCGATGCCGCCGCCCATGTTGGGCGCGCCCGCATCACCGTTAAAACTGTCGAAATCGCGCAGCACGTTGATTTGCGAAATCAAGCTTAGCGATTGCGCCATGCCCGCCACCGCGATCACCGGCGCGTCGATCCAGTTATGTTGAATATGGATCTCATTCAACGCGAGATTATTGCCCGTGCTCAGGCTCTGATCTGCGCTTATGGCGCCGCCGCTCAGCGTTGGGCTGATTACCGTTCCCGCTGCGCCATCCTCGACCAGAACCTGACCTTGGGGTGTTTCGGTCGGGCTTGGCGCAGGGTTGCGCGCCTCCAAGCGATCGCTCAGCGTGGTTGGTGCGTCGCTGACAATCTGTCCGTTGAGCACCGGCGCGCCGCCAAAGACACTCGGGGCAGGGGCCTCTTGCGCGTCGGACCCCGCATCACCGTTACCCGCGTCTGTCTCTTGTGCTGCGTCAGGGACCCAAGGGCGATGATGAAACATCGCGACCTCAGCCCCCGCCGGGGCGTCTTCTGGATCAAGCGTATCAAGCCGGTCGCGCAGGACGCTGGCCTGATCTTGCACCGACAGCCATTGCACTGAGGTGTCGGGCGCGCCCAGCGTCTTGGCCGTTTCCACCAGATCCGCCATCTTGGCCGCAATCGCTTCGGACGAAAACGCGCCGGCGAACTGTTCGGGCAAGGTGAAAGGCTGCGACATCACGCTGTCAGTGTCGCTCAGATTGTTGATTTGCACCGTCAGGGTCGCCACCGAAGAGGGCGGCGCCAGCGTGACGAAAAAGCTTTGTGATGTGCTGGATTGAAACGACATCACGCTTTGGGGGTCATAGCTGTCCCCCGGATATACGGGCTGCCCCGGCTGCGGCAGCCGGACATGATCGGCATGGGGCAGCATCGGCACCGTCGGCGCGAGCGGCGGCGGCACTGCCAGACGCAATCCCGGCGTGAAGTCCTGCAACAGATAGTCGGATGTCACATGGACATTGACGTTCAGCAGCGCCCCCGGCTCTTTCTGAGCCAATTGGAGCGCGCGGAATGTATCATAATGCTGTCGGGCCGAAACCTGTTCGGTCGTCAGCTGAAACGCACCAATGAAATGGGCGATTATCTCTGTCTGACGGTCAAGCATTGTTCAGCTCCCTTGCGTTGGGCCGGGTCCAAAGAGGTCTGGGCGATGTGATCGTATCGCGATTGCCCCCCTCGAACTTGGCCGTCCCGTTTTGCGCCTGCCCATCTGTGTCGAGCCGGGCGCCGGGACGCAGACGCGCCCGGTTGCCCGGGCGCGCCGCAGGTCTTTGATCAGCTGGCGTCGTCGTCGCCGATATAGGTCGAGCTCATCGAGCCGCCGACAATCGTGGTATCCACGGCATTGCCAAGAACATTGGCGCCCATCACGATCGACTGGTTGAACGCGGTGGTGTCGATTGCCGCGCTGGCATCCGCATAGGATTGGCCGGTCACCATTCCGTCGTCACCATTGCCCGATCCCCAGCTGCCAAGGCCGCCCGCAGTGCCGCCATTGCCGCCCATCACCGAGCCGCCAGCACCCGAGGTTGCAAGACCACCCGTCGAGGTCGCCATGCCGCCCATGGCGTCAGCCGTCGAGCTTGAGGTGCCATAGCCCGCGGCACCATTGCCGCCATCAGCGCCAGCGCCGCCCATGCCCATACCGGCTCCCAGGCCTGCGCCCATGCCGATTGCGCCTGCCATCGAGCCGCCATCAAGAGCCGAGGAGAAGTCGCCCGGCCCCGGAGCGCCCAAGTTGGAGTCGCCCGTCACCGAGTCATTGGCCGACGAGGTGGCGCTGCCATCGGTCGCTTCTGCGCCTGCAGCCCCCAGACCAAGCCCAAGGCCCAGACCAAGACCCGCACCGCCAGCCCCGCCAGCGCCGCCATCTCCGCCCGTGCCCGCGGCATCAGACATCGACATGGCCGTGCCGCCGCCAGCAAGCGAAATGCTGCCCGTGGCAAGTGCCAGACCGCCATCAGCCGAGGGTGCGTCCGATCCGTTGCCACCCGTGCCACCTTCAGCCTTGATCCCGTCATCCGAGGTCGCAGCATTGCCCGAGATCGAGCCGGTAGCGTTGAACGTGCCGCCCGCATTCGACACCGAAGCGTTGGACAGCGTGTCATTGTCGGTGAGCTGGTTGGACATGTTATTAACCATGCCAACATCGTTGCCCGCACCATTAAGCGCATCGCGCAGAATGTCAGACAGGCTGACGTCGTTGCCCGGATCATAGCTGACATCGCCCTTCGCCATCAGCACATCGCCGACGGACGAGCTGCCAGCGAGATCGAAGTCAGCAAAGTCATCATCGGTGGGCACATAGCCTTCCATGTTCATGCCAACCTGCACGTCGACATTGGTCGCGCTGGTGTTCGAGCTGTGGTTCAGGTTGCCATTGAGATTGCCATTGAGGTTCCCGTTGCCATTCATGTTGGCGCTTGAGCTGTTCGCATTGGCATCCGAACCGGACGTGCTGCCTGAATCAGATTGGCTCCCGGCGCCTGCACCGGCAAGGGCACCCGCCCCGGCAAGGCTACCAGCCCCGGCCAAGCTACCAGCACCCGCCAGACTACCAGCGCCCGATCCGGAATCCGAGGTCGACCCGGAATCTGAAACATTGGTGGTGGTGGAGTTTTGATCCTGCATCTGGCCTTGCAGTTCAGCTTGCGCTTGCCCTTGGCCTTGCAGTTCCATCTGGTCTTGCGACTGATCCTGCGACTGGTTGCTGTCGGGATCGCCCATGTTGTTGTGGTGATTTCTCTTCGAAGACATTGTGTCTCTCCCTGTTAGACAGGGCCCGGCATCCGTCATTCATTTTTCAAACGGGTCTACCGAACCAGTTACGGGGTTTGATCGGGGTTTCCCCCGCCTCTCCGTTTGCCCTCAGACATGCCTCTCACGCAGCGCAAAACGATTGCTTTGCGCGAGACCCACTTCGACAGTTCCGTCGAGCTACTGAAAAGGATCACAGCCCCCTGCTGCGACCCTAATATCCTGTGTCAGCAGGGGGCCGCGACATAGTTAGCCATTGGGTGAACACGCCCGCAAAAGAGGTCAATTGCCTGAAAAAATTGCACTTAATTCACACTTTTTTGTGAGCTTTGTGCATCACGCCAAAAAATTTTGCGCTTGTCGTTAATTTTTATGCAACCATAACGAAATTGTAGTGACCACTAAAGCTTGTGGAAGGCGTCGCGGGACCCTCAATACCTGCTCTCGCGAAGCTTCTAATGTGTTGAGAATCAGTCGAATTTGCCCCAATTTTGACCAAATAGATCGCAATTCTGGAATCCCTTACCCCTAGGTAAACCGAATGATCGACGCTCGCCTCACGCCTTTGTGTTAAGATGTAGATCGTAGAGCGTGTGGGCTCTGCGATTGACATAAACGTCAATAGTTCTTGGTTGGGGAAAGGGGCCGCCATGAATGCGTTGCGTAAGAGTGAACTAGTGGGCTCTCGAATGAGTCCATCCTGTCATCATGATAATGCTGCAATCTGCTTCTTGGGGACGGGACAACAATTTTCGGAAACGGTTCTGCGTACGGTCGACGCGGAAATCTCGCCGGCCAAATGCCTGCGGATTTCTGATGTCGAGACGCTGTATGCGGACCTACAGGAAGACGGGCGGTTTGATGGGGTGGGCCATCTTTGCACGCTTATCGCGGATGAAAGCCAAGCCGAGGCCTTGATTGCCTTGTCGCAAGAGCCGAATGCGCGCTTCTCTCGGGTGAAATTCGTGATCGCCTATGAGAATGAAGACTATGGGCGCGAGTTGATGGATCGCTTTGGCGCGCAAATCATCTCCAACCAGATCAGCGTGCTGCCGATGAACGTGAATCTGACGACATGGCTCTTGATTTTGCGGATGGTGGTGTCGGGGGGGCACTATATCCCCCCTGTTCTGGTGCGCTGCCGCCCGAGCAATCCGCATCTGCCCGGTATGAACGGCTTTGACGCTGGCCCGGGGATTTCGTCGCAAAATGGCGAACGCCCGGTCACCGGTTTGACGCCGCGCGAAACCGAGGTGTTGGGAATGCTCGCTTCGGGTCAGCCCAACAAGATTATCGCCAATCAACTCTCTTTATCCGAGCATACGGTAAAGCTTCATATCCACCGCATTATCGGCAAATTGGGCGTCTCAAATCGCACCGAGGCGGCGATCTGGTTTCATCGCAATGGCGGCGCCTGAGGGGCCGCTGGGCGCACCACCGCCAGAGTTTGATACATTCCTGATGCAGATAGGGCGGATCAACTACGCTTGGACCAATACCGAGAGTTTATTGATTCACCTGATCGCAGGTTTGGCGCAAACCGACAAGGAAACGGCGGTGATCTTGCACCTGACGTTGAACACAACGCGGGCGCGACTCGATCTGGTCGAGCGATTGGCCAAGCGCAGCGCAAGCCCGGTGCCCGAAGCGGCGCGCGCACGCGTTATCAAAGTGGCAGGCCGGATGAAAAAAGTCTCCGGGCTGCGCAATCACTACAATCACTGTCTTTACGCCTTTGATGCGGGTGGCGGTCCGGTGCGCACGATCCAGATGCGTATCGCCGATCGCAAAACCAGCCTGCGGATTGGCGAAGAGGCCGTGCTGGATCGCGCCACGCTGGACGATCTGAACGCGGCCCTCGTGGAACTCGGGGCGCTGAATACAGAAATCTGGGCCATCGTGGCAGAATACGGCATGCCAGCCTAAAGCGAAGCCGCATCGCGACATGAAAAAAGCGACGGGATCTGACCCGCCGCTTTCGTCGTGGTTTTAGGCCAGACCGCTCAGCGCGGCTCGGCGCGCAAGCCCTTGAGGATCGCCCAACACATCACCAACAGCACCAAGGTAAAGGGCAGCCCGGTGGAAATCACCATCGCCTGCAACGCGCTGAGACCGCCGCCCACCAGCAGCACAATCGCCACCGCGCCTTCAAACGTCGCCCAGAACACGCGCTGGGGCACCGGGGCGTCGACCTTGCCACCGGCCGTGATCGTATCGATCACCAGCGAGCCGCTATCAGACGAGGTGACGAAGAACACGATCACCAGCACAATCGCAATCACCGAGGTGATCGAGGAAAGCGGCAGCCCTTCGAGCATCGCAAATAGCGACAGCGGCGGGTTGTAGTTATCGATCACCTGCGCTTTGACCGCCGAGGTCGCCGGGTCCGACAGCACTTGGTCAATCGCCACGCCGCCAAACACCGCCATCCACAGCACGCAGACCATGGAGGGGATGATCAGAACGCAGGTGATGAATTCGCGCACCGTGCGCCCCCGCGAGACACGCGCGATGAACATGCCCACGAAGGGCGACCAGCTGATCCACCACGCCCAGTAAAACGCGGTCCAGCCATCGCGATAGGCGTCATCGGTGCGCCCGATCGGGTTCGAGAGCGGGACGATCTCTTTGGCATAGGCCCAAAGCCCTTTGCCGAAATCCGTGAAAATCGCCAGCGTCGGACCTGCAAGCAGAACGAACAGCAACAAGACAGCGGCGATGCCCATGTTGATCTCAGACAGCAGCTTGACCCCGCCATCCAGACCGCGCAGCACCGAAAACAGCGCGATGCCGGTGATGATCGTGATCAAGATTACCTGCACCGTGATCGAGATCGGCACGCCAAAGACGTGATTAAGCCCCGCATTGGCCTGCTGCGCCCCGAACCCAAGGCTCGTGGCCAGGCCAAACAGCGTCGCAAACACCGCCAGAATGTCGATCACATGGCCGGTCCAGCCCCAGATCCTCTCGCCGAAAATCGGGTAAAATGCCGAACGGATCGTCAGCGGCAGGCCCTTGTTAAAAGAGAATAGCCCCAAGGCCAGCGCCACCACCGCATAGATCGCCCACGGGTGCAGCCCCCAGTGATAGATCGTCGCCGCCAACCCCATCGCCTTGGCGCGATCGACATTGCCGGGGATGATATTGCCGTCGGCATCAAAGGGCGAGGGCGTGCCCAGCGGGCTTGAAATCGCCATGTGATAGACTGGCTCAAGCACCCCAAAGAACATCAGGCCAATGCCCATCCCGGCGGCAAACAGCATCGCGAACCAACCGATATAGGAATAATCGGGCGCTGCATCTTTGCCGCCTAAACGGACCTTGCCCCAAGGGCTGACGATCAGAAACAGGCAAAACAGCACAAAGAAATCCGCCGCCGACATGAAGAACCAGTCGAAGGTCGAGGTCAGCCAAGGGCGCAACCAGCCAAAGACCGCACTGGCCTGTTCGGGCAGGGCCAGGGCGTAAAATACAAAGGCCATGATCGACAGCGCCGAGACCATGAAGACCGGGTTGTGCACGTCAAACCCGATCGGGCCAACGCTGCCTTCCAGATTGTCCTGACCGATCTCATAGTCGGTGTCGATCAGTTGCGTGTCGCCTTGGGGTGCGGGGATGCCCTGACTTTCGTCGGCTTCGGCCATGTGCCGTCCTCCTTGTTATTGTGTGTTGTCGTTGCGAGGGGGTGGCGGCGCGCCTTACGCGCGCACCAGAAATACCGAGGCTTTGGAATGCGAGGCCAGATGGCCGCCATGCGACGACCAGACGTAATCGCCCACATTGGGCAGATGGGATGCCATGACCACCAGATCGGCGCGCAGCTCTTGCACCGCTTGCGAGAGTTTGTGGTTCAGATCGACGGCCGGGTCATCGGCCACAATCATGTGGGCGCGCGCCCCCAGCCCATGCATCGCCGCCTGCGAGGCCGCGAATTGCACGAGTTTCTCGTGATAGTCTTCAGGGTTTCGCGCGATCGAACTCGGGACGTTCGCGGTCACGCCGACATAGGTGATCCGCGCGCCATATTTCTGCGCGAGATCGGCGGCAATCGTAAGCGTTTTGGCGAGTTTTTCCGCGTGGCGCAAATCCACCGGAACCATGATCTCGGTAAACATCTTTCCCCCATCACTGTGTTTTCACAGATCGTTGATGGGGAAAAGACTAGGGCAAGTTTCAATAGGGTCCAGCGATTGGGCCGAATTTCCTTAGCAAATCTAAGCACCCGTGGTCAGATGATAGCGCGTCAAATCCGGGAGGCTCAGCAGGTGAATGCGGTTGGGCGGGGTTTCCAATGCAGGCTCCAAAATGCCGACATCCACCCCCATTTCCGCAAGGTAGCGCATCACCCGCGCGGTGCCGTTTTGCACATCAGCGGCGGTCTGCGCGCTGTCTTGGGGGCTGGCAGGGTTGATATACCCCTGATTGACGCCCAGCCGTCCCTGCACATCAACACTCCGGTCTTGTCCGCCGGCAAACATATAGGGGCAGGCGGAATAGCAGATCGCATTTGCGCGCAATTGCGTGGTGACCCCGGCCGCGCGCAGCATCCGCCCGATCACCAGCGCCTCATGCAACGAGCCACCGGTGGAATTCATGCTGACGACGCGCACCGGCGTGCCTTGCGCGCGCCGCGCCGAAAGCTTGCGCGCGATGCGTGCGGCGTCTCCCTCTGCGATATGGCCGCGCAGCGTTATCTGCGCCCCATCCCCGCCAATCGCCAGTTCCGGTGGCATTTCTGCGTGCAGCGCCGGGTTTGCATCATCGTCATGCGGCGTGGCATTGGCGGCTTCAAGCCCGAGCGTCTGAGCATGCGAGGCTCCGCCATGATCGATCTCAAATCCAAAGACGATAAAGCCCAGCGCCGCCAACAGCCCGTTCATCGTGTGAAACGGTGCCGTGCGGCGCGGGGTCTTGTCGATTGGGGTGCGTGTGTTTCGTCCAGTCATGCGTCACCTCCCTTTGGCGCAATCAAGATATCAGGGAAGTATCGCGACACTGCGGGCGATCCGGCGAGGGGCCGAAACGTCGCACCCCGATCACGTTTACGCTAGGTTATGTGGTGGGTGTGCGCGCTTGCGGCGTAAAGCTTGGACCTGATCAGGCTCGGAGTTCGCTCTGCAGGCTCTCGCCAAGCGCCTGCGCCAATGTCTCGGGCATGGTGGGTTTGCCAAAGACCAAAACCTCGGGCAATACCGTTTGAAACGGCAGCGGCAGACGCTCGGCGGTGTTTACAAGCACCGGAATATGACGCGCGCGCAATTCCTTCACCAGCGGTTCGGAATTACCGTCCAGCAGGTTCATATCCAGCACGGCCGCATCAATTTGATCGGTTGCGATGAGGCTGCGGGCCTTGGCGAGCGTCGCCACGGGGCCGACCACCTCGCCACCGGCTTCTTCGATGGAATAGGCGATGTCATAGGCGATCAGCATTTCATCTTCTGCCACAAGGACTTTGCAGCCCCTGAGCCAGTACTCTTTCCGTTCGATACGCATCGAATTACCCTTTAATAAGCTCCATTGGCACGTGAATTCGTGCAAGGAACCCGTCAGCGGGCCACTCGGTTCCATAGGTGCCGCGCAACTGGCCGTGAATTGTCAGATCGATCAGGCGATTGCCAAAGCCGGTCGGGCGGGGCGGCTCCAGGCGCTCGGGGCAACCGCTTTCGTGCCAGTCAAAGGCCAGCATCGGGCCCTCATCGCCGGGGACAATTTGCCAACTCAAGTGCAGTTTGGCCGTTTCGCACGAAAGGGCGCCGTATTTCACCGCATTGGTAGCCAGTTCATGCAGCACCAGCGCGAAATTCGTCGCCCCCGCCTGATTGAGCAACACCGGCAGCCCCTCCAGCACCACCCGCAGGTCCTGCGCGCTGACATAAGGGGCAAGGATGGCGCGGATCAGCGCATCGAAATCGACCTCGCCGCGAAACCCGGTTTCCAGCGTCGCGGTCGGGCTGACCAGATCATGGGCGCGCGCCAAAGCGTTGATGCGCGCGCGCAACCCCTCGGCCATCGATGCAGGCGAGGTGGCATGGCGCGCGGTCATCCCGATCAGCCCTGACATCATCGCAAACAGGTTCTTGACCCGGTGGTTCAGCTCGCGCGCCAGAATTTCGCGGGCTTGGGCGACGGCGCGCTCATCGGTGACATCGCGCAGATAGATCAGCAGCGTGCCGTCTTCGGGAAACAACCGTGCCTCAAGGACACGCGCATCATGGGCCACCACATCGGCGGCCTGAGGCTGTTGGGTTGCGCGCGCACGTCCCATCGCGGCCTCCAACTCTGTGCCCTGCAAATTGGGGAATTCCTGCAATATGTTTGCGCCCAAAAACGCGTCGGCCAGTTTCGCACTATGGGCTCTGCGAACGCGTTCGCGCATCACGCCATTGGAATAGCGCACGCAATTCTCGGCATCGAGTTCCAGAATGCCGTCGCGCGTCACCTCGTGAAAATGGGCCAATCGCTCGGCGCTTTGGAAGGCGTTGCGCTCGGCGCGTTTGCGCTCGGTCACGTTCAGCAGGGTCGCAACCGCAAGGGGCGGGTCGCTGTCGATCCGGTGCGCCGAGATCAACAGATGCAGCGGCGCGCGCCCGGGTTGCTGAATGGTGACCTCCTCTGCGGTGATCACCTCATTGCGCAACGCGGCCCGGTTCAGCGGCAATGCCTCGTTGCTATAAGGCTGGCCGTTGGCATCAAACGCCTGCAGACCGGAATTGGCCAAGCCCGCCGAAACTTCCACCGCAGCGCCCATCAGATTGCGTGCCGTGTTGTTGGTATCAAGCAAGCGCCCGGTTCCCGCCTCAGCCAGCGCCACACCGATTGGCATCTGATCCAGAATGGCGCGAAACACCTCGTGTTCTTGATGGGCG
This sequence comes from Thioclava arctica, assembly GCF_040892615.1. Lineage (NCBI taxonomy): Bacteria > Pseudomonadati > Pseudomonadota > Alphaproteobacteria > Rhodobacterales > Paracoccaceae > Thioclava > Thioclava arctica. Next base: position 15,508 of record NZ_JBFRYC010000011.1, on the reverse strand, counting down.
AGGTTGGTTTGACGGCGCAGTCGAATTTCCGCCTCAACCCCGGCGGCCAGATCCAGCAGGGTGGCGTGGTCCTCATCGGTCCAGACGCGCGGCTCATGGCCGATCACGCAAAATGAGCCCAGCACATCGCCCTCAATCGTGCGCAGCGGAACGCCCAGATAGGCGATCACGTTCAGATCATCGACCGCGCCATTGTCGCGCACACGCGGGTCTTGGCGCGCATCCGACACGATCAAAGAGCTATCGTTCTCCACCACGTGGCGGCAAAACGAATGGCTCAGCGGGGTTTCGCGCAACCCGGCTGTGCTGTCGTCGACCCCGGTTTGCGATAGCAGGAATTGCCGGCTCTCATCGACCAGCGACACCAGCGCGACCGGTGTACCCACGATACGGGCCGCGAGCCGCGTTGCACGGTCAAACGCCTCTTGGCTCGGGGCGTCCAAAAGACCGGTCTGCTGAAGCGCGCGAAGGCGCTGAGGGTCAGAAATGCGTGACAGGCTTGGACCTCATTCGGGTGTTAATTTCGTCTTCATGTAGTTTCTACCAATAGTCATACAAACACCTTGGGCCTCAATCCCCTCTTATCTGATTTTTTCAATTTCCCCAGTGCTATGCGACATAGAGGGATCGAGACCCCACGGAAGCGGCAAAATGTGATCGCACCTTTGCGCGGCGATTTCGCCGGTGTGATTTCGATCCGTTTTGGCCCCCCTGTTCGAGTTGCGCGCAAGGGATTTTGGGTCGGAGTTCACCGACTCTTTATCGCGTCCGAAACCGGTTTCGGCTTTACGAAACCGGTTTCGTTCTCTTAGGCTATCGTCATGGAGGAGATTCGCGACACCAATTCGCAAGATCAAACGGCCCCCGCACGCCGGGTGCGCATTTCTGATCTCGCAACGGCGCTTGGGCTAACCAAGAGCACCGTTTCGCGTGCCCTCAACGATTATGCCGACATCGCCCCTGACACGCGTGAGCGTGTGCGCACAATGGCTGCGCAGATGGGCTACGCGCCGATGCCCTATGCGCAAGCTGTGCGTACGGGGCGGGTGCGTGCGCTGGGTCTCGTGCTGGAGCTCGATGCCCCCGACCGCTACGGCCCGTTCTTGGCGGATTTTTTGGGCGGCATCACGCAAGAGGCGTCGCTGGAGGGCTGGACGCTGACCATCGCCTCCTCGACCTCGCGCGCGGATATGGAAGCGACGCTGGCGCGGCTGTTGCAAGAACATAAGGTCGACGGGTTTATCCTGCCGCGCACGCGTATTCACGATCCCCGCGCGCTGTTTTTGCGCGCCAAAGGGGTGCCCTTCGTGCTGTACGGGCGCGTCGGGTATGGCCAGCCCGATCCGGGGCTGTCTTGGTATGATGTGGATGGCAGTGGCGCGATGCGCGATGGCGTGGCGCGGCTGGTCGCGCTGGGGCACAAACGGATCGCTTTTGTTGGTCCGTGCGAGGCGTACAATTTCGCGATGCTGCGCCGCGATGGCTATCGCGATGGGCTGGCGCTGGCGCAAATTGCGCATGACCCCGCGCTTGAGATCATGGGGGTTTCGGATCGCGCCGAAGGGGCGGCGGCTGCGCGCGCGTTGCTGGATCTGCCCGACCCGCCCACAGCGATCGTTTATGCTACCGATGCCACGGCGCTGGGCGCGTATGATGTGGCGCGCGAACGCGGCCTGACGATCGGGCGTGATCTGTCGCTGATCGCCTATGACGGCATCCCCGAGGGCCGCATGATCGAGCCCCCTCTGACGACCTTTGCGGTTGACAGTCGCCATGCCGGGGAACGGCTTGCGGCGCTGTTGATCGCGCAATTGCGCGGCGCGCCTGTCGCTGACTTGACCGAGCTGGTCTCGGCGCAATTGCAACCGGGGGGCTCGGATGGGCCGCCTATCTTCACCAAAAGAAAAACTTAATCGACCGGGAGGAAAATAAATGAAACTTATTCGAGGAACGGGAGTGGCCGGTTTGCTGGGCACGGCGGCTGTCGCGCTGATGCTGGGCGGCGTGGCGGCAAAGGCCGAAGCGATCAAATTCTGGACGACCGAGGAACAGCCCGAGCGTCTGGCCAAACAGCAAAAGCTGGCCGATGATTTCAAGGCGAAAACCGGCATCGATGTCGAGGTGATCCCGGTCACGGAAAGCGATCTCAACACCCGCGCGACCGCCGCTTTTGCCGCAGGCGATCTGCCCGATGTGATCTACACGCCGATCCAGAACGTGCTGCCTTGGACCGAGGCGGGCATTCTCGATAGCGCCGCGTCCAGCGATGTCGTGGACATGCTGGACCCGAAAACCTTCGCGCCCGGCGCGCTGAAAATGGTCGAAACGGATGGCGACTATGCCGCCGTTCCGGTCGATGGCTGGACGCAGATGATCCTGTATCGCAAGGATATTTTCGAAAAAGAAGGTCTGGCCCCGCCAACCAGCTTTGCCAATATCGAAGCCGCGCTCAAAAAGCTTAATAACCCGCCGAGTATGTATGGCTTCGTTGCCGCTACAAAGGTGGACGACAATTACATGAGCCAGGTGCTGGAGCAGATTTTTCTCGCCAATGGCGTTTCGCCGGTGGGCCCGGACGGGTTCAAACCGCTGGACGAAAAGAAGACCGTCGAGGTACTGAACTTCTACAAGGCTCTCGCCAAAGCCTCGCCGCCGGGTGACAATTACTGGAAGCAATCGCGCGAGTTGTATTTCTCGGGCAAGGCGGCGATGATCATGTGGTCGCCCTTCATCCTTGATGAGCTCGCCGGTCTGCGCGATAGCGCGCCGCCGATGATTGACGGCAATCCGACCTCGACCGCGCTGGCGCAGGATACGGGCGTTGTCACCAACCTGTCGGGGCCGTCCGATCCGGCGGGCGCAAGCTGGGCCGATATTCGCTATTTCGGGATCACCAGTGACGCCGATACGGCGGCGGCTGAGAAATTCGTCGATTACTCGATGAATGACGGTTATGGCGAGACGCTCTCGATCGCACCCGAAGGCAAGTTCCCGGTGCGTCGCGGCACCGATGCCGATCCCGCCAAGTTCACCACGCTTTGGGCGACCTTGCCCGTCGGCGTGGATCGCAAGGCACCGCTGAAGGATCTGTATGCGCCTGCTGTGATTGATGAAATCACCAAGGGTCTGGATACCGCGCAGCGTTGGGGCGTGACCGACGGGCAGTTGGCGCTGGCGTCGAAAATGCTCAATAGCCAAGTCATCAACCGGGTGGTGCGCGATTATATCGATGGCGGCATTTCGGCTGAAGATGCGGTCAAGAAAATGAACGACGAGCTGTCCAAGATCAACTGATCCGAGAGCTGTCCTTCGGGGCTGGGCGTTCGCGCCCGCCCCCTTTTGCGCGCCCCTTCAAGATGGGGGCAAGCCAGGAGACTGTCATGACCGATATTTCGCCGCCCAAAGGGCGCGGCGCGCTGGCGAAACGCGAAGCGCGTCTGGCTTGGGGCCTGCTGTTCCCGACCATCGCGATTGTGTCGCTGGTGGTGATCGTGCCGCTGCTTGCGATATTCTGGATCTCGGTTAAGCCGGTGAAGCTGGGCGACCTGCGCCCCGCCGAGATGCGGCTGCGGGTCAGTCTGCGCGAAGCCGGAGCGCAGCCCCAGATCGAGTATCGCGTGATTAACCCGTCGCGCGATCATGCGATCCACGGCGCGGGATTTGACAACACGCTGCCCGAGGGCGTGACCCTGACGGGCGATCTGCCCAAGGGATGTGCGCTGAGCGGGCAGGATTTGCGCTGCGAGTTTGGCGATCTGGCACCGGGGTTCAATGAGCGCTACCGGATCGACGCGCAGGTCACGGGTGATGCCAAAGCGGCCAATCGTGCGGTGCGCGACAGTGTCTCGGTGGCGCGCGGGCAGGTCGATAACATGCTGACCAACGCCACCTTTACGCTGGAGAATTTCCGTAAGCTGTTTGATGGCAGCGAATTCTGGTCCGTGCTTGGCGTGACGCTGTTTTACACCATCTTTGGCACGCTCGGCGCGCTGCTGGTCGGGCTGTTTGCGGCGCTGTTGCTTAACAAGGATTTTCGCGGACAGGGGATTTTGCGCGGGCTTTACCTGTTTCCCTATGTTGCCCCGGTGATCGCGGTCGCCTTCACATGGATCACGCTGTTCGATCCGTTTTCGGGCTCGGCCAATGCGCTGCTGATCCAGATGGGGGTCAGTCAGGGCGCGATCAATTTCTTTGGGCAAAAGCCGCTGGCGCTGATCATGGTGACGGTGTTTGAAATCTGGCGCTATTTCCCGCTGAGTTTTCTGTTCATCCTCGCGCGGATGCAAAGCATCGACAGCGATATGTATGAGGCGGCCGATATGGACGGGGCCTCGCCGTTCCAGAAATTCTGGTATCTCTCGATGCCGCAATTGCTGGGCATTCTATCGGTGTTGTTCCTGCTGCGCTTCATTTGGACCTTCAACAAATTCGACGACATTTTCCTGCTGACGGGTGGAAATGCGGGCACGCGCACGCTGACCGTCGATGTGTATGAGCAGGCCTTCGCGATCTCAAATATCGGCGCGGGGGCGGCGGTGGCGGTCGTGGTGTTTGGCTGTCTGCTGATCTTTGCGGCGCTCTTTTTCCGCACCATGAGCCGGGAGGAAGGGCTATGAAATTTCTCTACAAAGGCTATCTGACCGGGCCGATCATCGGGGCGCTTTGGGCGGTTGTGATGGCGGTGACTTTGGGCGTCGCGATTTCTTTTGCCACGGGCGAGGCGGCGCGGCCTGCGCTATGGGGCGCGTTGATCCTTGGCGTGTTGACGGGACTGGTGCATGTGTGGCGCGCCAATCGCTGGTTGAGCCTTGGGGTCGCGGTGGTCGTGGCGCTGGGCGTGTCGGCGATTGGGCTGGGCGCGCTGCAATTTGGTGCCGGCTTCGCGCCGGGCAGCCGTGTCGCGCTCAGCATCGTGCTGGCGGGAATAGTGGCCATGCCGCTTAATACGATCCTGAAGGACCTGCCTTTCGGAGCGACAAACCGACATGAATTCGAGGCGGCGGTGATCCGGTTTCTCACCGGGTTTGGCTATCTGTTCTTCACCGCCATCGTGATCATCCCGTTTTACGTGATGGTGATGACCTCGATGAAATCGCAACAGCAGTTGATGCTCAATCCGCTCGATTTCTCGCTGGAACTGTCCAAGGGCTGGCATCTGTTTGACAGCTATTACGAGCTGATGACGAAGTTCCATTTTGGCCGCTACCTGTGGACGAGCTTCTATGTTTCGGTGCTGACGGTGGCGCTGACGCTGCTGTTTTCGGTGCCCGGAGCCTATGCGGTGGCGCGGTTGCGGTTTTCCGGGCGCAAGGTGTTTTCGCGCGGGATTTTGCTGATTTACATGGTGCCGATGATCGTTTTGGCGCTGCCGATCTACATCGCCTATTCGATGGTAGGGCTGCGCAACTCGGTCTTTGGGATCGTGATGATCTATCCGGTCACCACCATTCCGGTCGCGCTTTATATGCTGCAAGGCTATTTCCGGGGCCTGCCGGTCGAAGTCGAAGAGGCCGGCCTGATGGATGGGCTGAGCCGCCTCAAGGTGATCTGGAAAATTACGCTACCGTTGGCGCTGCCGGCGCTGGCATCGGTCGGTTTGTATGTGTTTATGATTGCGTGGAACGAGTTCCTGCTGGCCTTCATGCTGCTGGACGATCCCAGCAAATTCACCCTCACGCGGGGCATTGCCTCGCTCAATTCCTCCGAGATCCCGCGTCAGCATTTGATGGCGGGCGCAGTGATTGCGACGGTGCCGATCATGGCGCTGTTCCTTGGGTTGGAGCGTTTCATGACCCGCGGCCTGACGGCTGGCGCGGTGAAAGGATAAGATGATGAATACCGAAACTCTGGCCGCGGATGCTGCGGTCTCTGAACGTAACGCCGAGGCGCGCGCGATCCTGACCGCCAATGATCGCGGTGGCTACACGGTGCCCACGGCGGGGCTGTATCCCTATCAGTGGAACTGGGACAGCGCCTTTGCCGCGTTGGGATTTGCGCAGTTCGATATGACCCGCGCCTGGGAGGAAATCGAGACGCTGTTTTCGGGTCAATGGGACAGCGGGATGGTGCCCCATATCCTGTTTCACAAACCCGATCCGGGCTATTTTCCGGGGCCCGATGTCTGGGGATGCAGCGGGCCGATTGCATCGTCGGGTATCACGCAGCCGCCCGTGGCGCTGAGTTTTGCGACTAGGTTGCTGGCTGCCGATCCGGCGCTGGGGGCTGCGAAATTTGCCGCCCTTTATCCGAAGATGCGCAAATGGGCCGATTGGTTTTTGCGCTGGCGGCGCGATGAGAAAGGCGCGATTTTCGTGATCCACCCGTGGGAATCGGGTCGCGATAATGCGCCTGATTGGGACAATGCGATGGATGCGATCGACCCGCAGGGCGTGGGCCATTACGAGCGCCGTGATACCCAGCATGTCGATGCCTCGATGCGGCCCACGAAATACGATTACGACCGTTATATCTGGCTGGTAAAGCGCGCCAAGGCCTTGGGGTGGGACGACGCTTTGATGGCGCAAGACAACCCGTTCCGGGTGGCCGATCCGACGATGCATTTCACCTTGATGCGCGGCGTGCGCGATTTGCTGGCGGCAGGTGCTGCGCAGGGCTTGGACGTTGATGGTCTGGCCGATCAACTGGCCGCGCTGGAGTCCGGCGCCGAGGCTTTGTTCAACCCCGGCATGGGATATTACGATAGCTATAATTGCGCCAATGGCATTTGGTCGAATGCGCTAAGCAATGCCTCGTTCCTGTGCTGGTTTGGTGGGCTCAAAGCGCCGCAGATGGAGGCGCATCTGGCGCGCGTTCTGGATGCAGCGCCTTATGGCGTGCCCTCGCTTGCGCCGTTCGATCCGCGTTTTGACGCCAAGCGATACTGGCGCGGCCCGACTTGGGCGATGATGAACATGATGATCGGCGAGGGCGCGAGCGAGCAGGGCGTGGCGCTGGGCGAGGAGGTGCGTGCGCGCACGCGCGAGGTGATCGGGAAATACGGGTTTGTTGAATATTTCGACCCGATGACCGGCGCGGCGGCGGGCGGCAAGGCGTTTACATGGACGGCGGCCGTGTGGCTGGCCTGGGCCGGGCAGGAGGGCTGAACATGGGGGCGATCACTCTCAAAGAGGTCGAGAAATGGTTCGGCGAGGCGCAGGTCATCAAGGGCATCGACCTTGAGATTTCCGATGGCGAATTCGTGGTGTTTGTCGGCCCTTCGGGCTGCGGCAAATCCACGTTGCTGCGCATGATCGGCGGGCTGGAAGATACTTCGCGCGGGGCGATCTCGATTGATGGGCGCGACGTGACCGATCAGCCCCCCAGCAAACGCGGGCTGGCGATGGTGTTTCAATCCTACGCGCTGTATCCGCATATGTCGGTGGCCGAAAACATGGGCTTCTCGCTGAAAATGGCGGGGGCGCCCGAAGCGGAGTGGCGCGCCAAGGTCAGTGCGGCGTCAGAAATTCTCAAGCTCGACCCCTATCTGGATCGTCGCCCCAAGGATCTGTCGGGCGGGCAGCGTCAGCGCGTGGCAATCGGGCGCTCGATCGTGCGCGATCCGACCGCTTTTTTGTTCGACGAGCCGCTGTCCAACCTCGATGCCGCCTTGCGCGTCGAGATGCGCCTCGAGATCGCGAGGCTGCATCGCAAGCTGCATCGCACGATGATCTACGTCACCCATGATCAAGTCGAAGCGATGACGCTGGCCGACCGGATCGTGGTGCTGGAATATGGGAGAATCGCACAGGTGGGCAGCCCGCGCGAGCTGTATGAACGCCCCGCCAACCTGTTCGTGGCGCAGTTCATCGGCAGTCCGAAAATGAACGTGATGCCCTGTTTGGCCTCGGGCGGGGGCTACAGTTTGGAAGGCGGGCGCGGGGGCGACAGCGCACCACCAAGCGCCACGCAACTGGGTATCCGACCCGAACATATCACGCTGGTCGCGCCGGGGGACGGGCAATGCGATGGCCGCGTCGATGTGGTCGAATTCCTTGGCGCGGATACGTTCATTCTGTTTGATTGCGGCGTGCTGGGCGCGATCAATGTGCGCGTCGCGGGTGATACCGATCTGGTGCCCGGCGACAGTGTTGGCTTGTCATTCGAGCCTGAAAAGCTGGTGTTTTTCGACAAGGACGGTCTTGCAGTCTAGCCGCTTGCGCCCGCGGGTGAGACGGGCGCAGACGGCTAACCAATCATCACCGGTTCGCGCCGGGAACCCACAGCACGTCATCCTGGCCGTCATTATTGGCGATGCGGGCTGCGACAAAGAACCAGTCCGACAGGCGGTTGAGATATTTCACCGCCCATTCGTTCACGCCCTCGGTGGTGGCAAGCTCGACCGCGCCGCGCTCGGCCCGGCGCGCGACGGTGCGGCACAGGTGAAGATGGGCCGCCAGCGCGGTGCCGCCGGGCAGGATAAAGCTGCGCAGCGGTTCGAGTTTCACGTTCATCGCGTCGATCTCGGTCTCGAGCCGGGTCACCTGCGTTTCGATCATCCGCAAGACCGGATAGCCCGCCTCACCGTCGCGCTCCATTTCAGGGCGCGCGAGATCGGCGCCCAGATCGAACAGGTCGTTCTGGATCAGTGACAGCGCGGCCTGCACCTCGGCGTTGGCATGCAACCGCGCCAGCCCGACAGTGGCGTTGAGTTCATCGACATTGCCATAGGCGGCGACGCGGGGGGAATGTTTCGCCACCCGCGCGCCATTGGACAGCGCGGTTTCCCCGGCATCGCCGGTGCGGGTATAGATGCGATTGAGAACGACCATTCAGCCACCTTTCCGAAGATAGACAAAGAGCAGGATCAGCGCGATCGCCACGGCCTGCGCCGCAATGCGCAAGCGCATCAGTTTGTTGGCGTGTTTGCGGTTGAAATCACCCCCACGCCCGAACCCCGCAATCCCGATCATCAAAATCACCAAGACCGACAGACTGGCCGCGGCTACCAAATAAAACAAAGGGTCGTTTCGCATAGAGTTCCTCTCCCGGTTCCCAAAGACATAGCTGGGACAGGGGCAAATGCGAAAGCTTTTTCACCCTTTCGCGAGCAACCAGTCGAGCGCACGCCCCGGAAGGATGCGCCGCGCCACCCCCATCAGATGAGTCGAGACGGTGATTGCGTAGCGCGGTTTCGGGTTGGGGGCTTCGAGCGCCTTGAGGATCGCGCGCGTCACCGCCGAGGCGGGCAATTCGAACTTGGCGGGGCCGCGGCTTTTGTAAAGCTGGTTGAGCAGGTCGTCTTCATATTGCTGACGACGCGCCGAGTTTTCCCAATCCACCCATTTCTCGAAATGCGTGATCGCGTTCTTGCGGAATTTCGAGGTGATCGGGCCGGGTTCAATCAGGACGATCTTGATGCCGGTGTCGCGCATCTCAAGACGCAGCACGTCGGTCAGGCCCTCAAGCGCGAATTTCGTGGCCACATAGGCGCCGCGCCAGCGATAGCCGACCATCCCGAGCACGGACGAGCATTGAATGATCCGCCCCTCGCCATTGTCGCCTTGGGCGCGCATCACCTTGATGGCGCGCGCGGTCAGGTCGTGCAGGCCGAACAGGTTGGTTTCAAAGATCTCGCGCAGCGCGCCGGTGGGGATGTCTTCGGCCGCACCGGGGCAGGCGAAGGCGGCATTGTTGTAAAGCGCATCCAGGCGACCGCGGCCGCGCGCGAGAGCCTCGTTGAAGCCCGCCTCGATCGAGGCCGGATCGGCCACGTCGAGTTGGAACGAGATCAGCCCCTCTGCGCGCAGGCGTTCGCAATCTTCTTCCTTGCGGCACGTGGCCAGCACTTTCCAGCCCGCCGCCTTGAGCCCATGCGCTGCGTCGTAACCGATGCCCGAGGAGCATCCGGTGATCAGGATTGTCTTGGCCATCTGTCCCGCCCTATCTGTTCGCCGCCGCAGACACCCGAAAGGGTGCCCTTGGCGGCTCAGCCTCCGGCGGGAGTATTTCGAGCTAGATGAAAAGGCAAGGTTTTGGCGGCGTTGCGCGTCAGTTTGCGGGCGTCAGGAAGCGCGCGGCGACCCAGCCCTCAATGCCGTCGCCTTCGATCTTGATCTGCGCCCAGCCCGATCTTTGCGCAATGACGAGCACCTGTTCGCCGCGCTGGATGCGGTCTAGCGCGCTGTTGGAGGTCGAGGGCCCCGAGCGCACATTGAGCGATTTTGCCGAGACAACCCAGAGGGAGCCGCCCGCGACCTCGGGGGGCTCGGTCGTGCGATATTCGGGTGAGGGTTTGAGCGAAGGGCCGGGCATGCGCGACTTTGCGATGACAGGTGTGACCACGGCAGCGACGGGCACCACTTGGGGTGGCGCTTGTGTCGCAATCTTGTCAGGTGCGTAAAGCGGATCAGGCGTGCTGGCGGTGCGCGTCACCTGCGGCTCAGAGTCGCCCCCGATCTGCGCTTTCGCGCCATCATCGGGCATCTCTCGTCCCAGCACAGACAGGGTCACAAACAGCCCCGCAAGCGTGACCAACAGCAGTTTTCCCATAATACCCCCCAGACCCGTGGCAGAATCGGATCACGTTTAGTTTATCACATTTTGCTAGGGGGCTTCGTTGGGGAATTCCGCAGTTGGCCAAAAAATGGGGCGCCGGGATGTACTGCTTCGTTTTCCCGCTGGACCGGGACGCGGCGCGGCTTTACACCCTAGATCATGAGCAATGACGACGAAAATCCCCTATCCATGGTTTCCGAGCCGCTGAGCCGAGCGATTGGCGAGCGCTATCTGACCTATGCGCTGTCCACCATCATGCACCGGGCGTTGCCCGATGCGCGCGATGGGCTCAAGCCGGTGCATCGCCGCATCCTGTTTGCGATGCGCGAGCTGAAGCTGTCGCCCACCGGGGGCTTTCGCAAATCGGCCAAGATTTCGGGCGATGTGATGGGTAACTATCACCCGCATGGCGATGCTGCGATCTATGACGCGATGGCGCGTTTGGCGCAGGATTTCGCGATGCGCTACCCGCTGGTGAACGGGCAGGGTAACTTTGGCAATATCGACGGCGATAACCCCGCTGCGAGCCGGTATACCGAGGCGCGACTGGCCGCCCCGTCCGAGGCGTTGCTGGATGGTCTGGCCGAGAATTCGGTCGATTTCCGCCCCAATTATGATGGCACGCTGGAAGAGCCGATCGTGCTGCCCGCCGCCTTCCCGAATCTGTTGGCCAATGGTGCCAGCGGTATCGCGGTGGGCATGGCGACGAACATTCCGCCGCATAATCTGGATGAGCTGGTGCAGGCCTGTCTGGCGATGATTGCGAATCCCGCGATCCCCGATGATGATTTGGTCGATCTGATTCCCGGACCCGATTTTCCCACTGGTGGCGTGCTGGTCGAGCCGAAGGAGAATATCCTTGAGGCCTATCGCACCGGGCGCGGGGCGTTTCGGTTGCGCGCGCGTTGGGAGAAAGAGGATCTGGGCCGTGGTCAATGGCAGATCGTGGTCACCGAGATTCCCTATCAGGTGCAGAAATCCAAGCTGATCGAGCGTTTGGCCGAGGTCATCCAGACCCGCAAAGTGCCCGCTTTGGCCGATGTGCGCGACGAAAGTGCTGATGATATCCGCATCGTGCTGGAGCCGAAAACCCGTACCATTGAGCCAGAAATGCTGATGGGGATGCTGTTCAAAAGCTCGGATCTGGAACTGCGCTTTAGCATGAACATGAACGTGCTGATTGACGGGCGGGTGCCCAAGGTTTGCTCGCTCAAAGAGGTGTTGCGCGCCTTCCTTGACCATCGCCGCGAAGTGTTGATCCGGCGCAGCCAGCACCGGATGGACAAGATCGATGCGCGTCTTGAGGTGCTTGAGGGCTATATCATTGCCTTCCTCAACCTTGATCGGGTGATCGAGATCATCCGCTATGAGGATGAGCCCAAAGCCCTGTTGATGGCCGAGTTTGAGCTGTCGGATGTGCAGGCTGAGGCGATTCTGAATATGCGGCTGCGCAGCTTGCGCAAACTCGAAGAGATGGAGCTGAAACGCGAGCATGAAGCGTTGACGCTTGAGCGCGCGGGGCTTGTGGAGTTGCTGGCCTCGGACAAGCTGCAATGGAAGCAGATCAGCAGCGAGTTGAAGGATATTGCCAAGAAATTCGGCAAATCCGCGCCCGGTGGCGCGCGCCGCACCGGCTTTGCCGAGGCGGGCGAAGTCGAAGAGGTGCCGATCGAGGCGATGATCGAGCGCGAGCCAATCACCGTGATCCTGTCCAAGATGGGCTGGGTACGCGCGATGAAGGGGCACAATGCGCTGGATGCCGAGGTCAAGTTCAAGGATGGCGACGGTCCGATGTTCGCCATGCATGCCGAGACCACGGATCGTATCGTGCTGATGGGCGCGAACGGGCGGGCCTATACGGTGCTGGGTGCCAATCTGCCCGGCGGGCGGGGCATGGGCGAGCCGGTACGCCTGATCGTCGATCTGCCCAATGAGGCCGAGGTGACGCATCTGTTGCTGCCCAAGCCGGGCGAGAAATATCTGCTCGCCTCAAGCGATGGCGATGGGTTCATCTGCCCCGGTGAAGAGCTGATCGCGCAGACGCGTTCGGGCAAGCAGGTGCTAAATATGCGCGGCACGGCCAAGACGATGGTGTGCGCCAAGACGAGCGGCGATCATGTCGCCTGTGTTGGTCAAAACCGTAAGTTGCTGGTGTTTGCGCTGGATGAATTGCCCGAAATGGCGCGCGGCAAGGGTGTGCGACTGCAAAAGTATAAGGATGGCGGGTTGTCTGATGCCACCACCTTCACGCTGGCCGATGGTCTGAGCTGGAAAGATCCGGCTGGACGTACGCGCACCGAGCTGGACTTGAGCGAGTGGGCGGGTAAGCGCGCCTCGGCGGGGCGGATGGCGCCGCGCGGTTTCCCGCGCGACAACCGGTTTAACTAGGCGGCTTCCCCGCGCTCAGGTGTAAAGCGGGGGCACGCCAAGCTGGGCGTGGACGTGATTGACCGATTGATGATCCAGCCCAAGCGCCCTGGCGAAGCTGTCCAGATATTGCGCCTCGGTTTGATTATCGAGGTCAATCGCGGTGACCGACATCGTATAGGCCTGCGCCTCGAGTCCGTCGGGGATTTGGCGCGCCAGACCTTGGGCATCCACCGGCGCGGCAAGTTCGTGCTGCACGAAGGCGCGCTCTTCGGGGCTGATATCGCCAAGCTGGCCCATCAGTTTCTTCTCTTCATTGGCGTCGATCTTGCCATCGGATTTCGCCGCCTGGATCATCGCCTTGAGCATCAGCGCCGCTGCCGCATTCTGCGCCGCGCTGGGCGGGGTAGCGGGTTCGCCGCCATTGGCGAAGGCCGAGTTAAGCTGATCGCCAAAGCTTTGCGTGGGGGCCGCTTGCGCCGAGCCGCCGCCCAACATGCCACCCAGCATCCCGCCAAGACCGCCGGCGGCACCCCCGGCTGTCAACTGGCCCAGCAAATCGCCCAAGCCTCCGCTGGTCTGGCCGCGTGGCGAGGACCGGGTGGCGATGGTGCGTGATCCGGCACCGCTGAGGCTTTCGAGCAAGCCGCCCAAGCCGCCTGCGGGCCCTACGCTGCCCGAGGCGCTTGATCCGCCCAGCAGCGAGCCCATCATATCCGCAAGACCGCCGCCGCCCGAGGTGCGGGCGCTGGACGTGCCGGCGGAGGCGCTGCGCCCCATGCTTGAGACGCCTTTGGCGACGGCAATGCCGATTGCCACTTTCGCGAGTGTTCCGACCAGAGACATTTTGTTCCCCCCTGTAAAGTTTTACGGGGGAACTTTACCCGCCGTGACGCGCAGGGCTATGGGAAAAACTTCGCAATCTACTCACATCGCTTGGACAGTGAGCCAGATGCCGCCCTTGGGCCGGGTTGTGATAATCATCTCGGGGACCGGATCTTTTCCCGGCACGGCGGTGAACGCAAAGCGCGACAGCAGCGTGGCCAGAATGATCCCGGCCTCTTGCAGCGCGAACCCCGCGCCGATGCAAATGCGCGGCCCCGCGCCAAAGGGCAAAAAGGCGTAGCGGTCATGGGTCGGGGTGGCAAAGCGTGCGGGGCGAAACGCATCCGGTTCATCCCACAGCGCGTGATGGCGATGCAGCGCGTAGATCGGCAGCATCACCGTATCGCCGCGCCGCACCTCGCGACCCAGCAGGCGATCGGGCTTTTGTGCGGTGCGCGAGAGGAACCCGGCGGGGGGGTAAAGGCGCAGGCTTTCCTGCACGATCTGTTGGATCAGGGGCATTTTATCCAAGTCCTCGACGCTTGCCACTCGCCCACCCAACACTGCTTGCGCCTGTTCGCGCGCGGCGGTCTGGATGGCAGGATCGAAAGCGCAGAGATAAAGCGCCCAAGCCAGCGTCAGCGCGGTCGTTTCATGCCCCGCCACGATGAAGGTCAGCAGATTGTCTCGCAATTCAGCGGCATTAAGCGCGCGCCCGGTTTCAGGATCGCTTGCGCCTTTGAGCAGGTCCAGCAGGTCGGGCAGTGGTTTCGCGCGGCCGCTGTCGCGTGCGGCGATGGCGGCATCGGCATGGCGCTTTAGCTCGCGCACGATATGGGCCGAGGCGATGCGATGCGGGCGGGGCACCCAGCCGGGCAGGGCGAAAAAATCAAGCAGCGAAACCTTGGCGGTGCGTGCAATATAGGCGTCGATCGCGCGATGGATCGCGGCACGGTCAAACCCCTCATCGCCCGAGAAAGTGACCTCAGAGATCACTTCGAAGGTCGCAGTGACCATTTCCTGATGCAGATCGACCGCGCGCCCGGTCCCGGCATGTTGGGCGATGCGAGCAACGCTTGCTTGGGCTGCGGCCTGCATGACCGGGGCCAGCGCTTGCATGTTGCGCAGCGCGAAAACCGGCGCGGCGGCGCGGCGCTGCCAGCGCCATTCCGCGCCTTCGGCGACAAACAGCCCCTTACCGACCGCCGGGCCAAGGATCAGCTTCGTCACGACCGATTTGGGATAGTCCTCGACGCGGTCCTTGAGGATATGGCGCGCGGCGTCCGGGTCCATCACCATATGCCAACGCGCCCCGGTATTGCCCGAAATGATCGGCGCATATGTGGCCAATTCTGGTATGATTTCCAGCAGGTTGCGCCGTGCGGCGCGCAGGCTGGCGACAATGCCCAGCGGTTTGCGCCCAAGTGGGGCGCGCGCGGGAAGCCGCAGCGGGGCAGTGGGTGTGACGCGATCCATCTTGCGAAGGTAGGCGTGCGCGCGCGATTGCGCAAACTTTCCACGGGGCCAGATGGTGGATTTCGACGATCCGGGCTTGATTTTTTCCCGCCAGCGCAATAGGTAGCGCGCGATATTGACTCGGGCCCGCGCTAGCGGCCCCCTAAAGCAGAGGCGCCCCGCGAGATGGCAAAGGAAAAGTTCCAACGTAACAAACCGCACGTCAACATCGGCACGATTGGCCATGTTGACCACGGCAAGACGACGCTGACGGCGGCGATCACCAAGTATTTTGGTGACTTCAAGGCCTATGACCAGATCGACGGCGCGCCCGAAGAAAAGGCACGTGGCATCACGATCTCGACCG